>JALYHV010000292.1 GCA_030776205.1 Myxococcota bacterium
GCGCTCGTATGCCGGCGCGGAGCTCGTCGTAAACGTCAGCGCCTCGCCGTTCCGGCTCGGGATCAGCGCGACCCGGCGTGAGATGATCGCGACCCGCGCCGCCGATTGCCAGGCCACGGTCGCGTACGTCAACATGGTCGGGGCGAACGACGGCCTGGTCTTCGACGGCGGCGGTTACGTGGCGCAGAACGGGCGAATGCTGCTCGAGGCGGGCCGCTTCCGTGAGGGCGTGCAGGCGGTGACCGTCGACTTGGATCGGACCCGTCGACTGCGTACGGAGAACACGACGTGGCGCGAAGACCAGCAATCGTCGTCGGCGCAGGGATCGCCGCCGGCGCGTGTCCACGTCCATCCGCCCACCGGCGGCCGCGAGGCGCTGGTCTACCCCGTCCCCGCGAGCCGTAGCTTCTTTCTTCCGCTCGACGTCGCGCCGGAGACTCCGCGTCACCTTTTTTGCACGGAGCTGATGGACGCGCTGGCGCTGGGGCTCGGCGATTACTTCGAGAAGAACGCAGGCTTCAAGAGCATCGGCATCGCGCTTTCGGGCGGGCGCGACAGCCTGCTGGTCTTGGCCGTTGCGCGTCATTGGGTCGACATGCGCTGGCGGGAGCTCCCCGCGGCGGCGAGAAAGAGCAAAGCCGGCGAGCTCCTGCGGGTCTTCTTCATGCCGACCCGGTACTCGTCGAAGGAGACGCGCGCCGCCGCGGAGCAGGTCGCCCGCGAGTTCGACGCTGTCCTGTCGGTCGTATCCATCGACGACGCGTTCGAGCGCGAGCTCGAGGCAGTCGAGCGGATGCTGCAACCCGGCGAGGCGCTCACCTCGCTCGCTCGCCAAAACATCCAAGCGCGCGTGCGCGCCGAGCGCATGTGGACGTGGGCCAACTGCGCGGGCGGTCTCTTCTTGCAGACCAGCAACATGAGCGAGAAGTCGGTGGGCTACGTCACGATCGGTGGCGACGGCGAGGGCGCCCTCAGCGTGATCGCGAACGTGCCAAAGACCGTCGTCAATTACTTGCTCGACTGGCTCTACGAGCAGACCCGCGGCGAGGGCATCCGCCTGACGCTGCTCAAGCCGGCGAGCGCCGAGCTCGCGGACGACCAGGAGGACGAACGCGAGCTGATGCCGTTTCCCGTCCTCGACGCATGCTTTGCGCTCTACGCGGGAGAGAAGATGGGGCCCGATGAGGTGGGCCACGCGCTCGGCGCGGTGTTTCCAGAGCACCCAAGAGAAAAGCTCGAGGACTGGGCGGCGCGGTTCGTGCGTCTCTTCGACTCCTCGATCTACAAATGGGTGCAAGCCCCGATCTCGCTCCACGTCGGAAACCTCGACCTCGAGCGCGAGCGTGCCCTGCAGCTTCCCGTCGTTCAGCGCTCCGAGTGGCAGAAGAAGTGAGCGGCTGGCCGGCCACTTCGACGAGGCACGCCCAGTCGCTCCGTCGCGGCCACGCGACAACGCGTCAGGCGCCCGCGCTGGCGTCCCCGCCTTTCGTGAAGCTCGCGATCAACGCGAGGGGCGCCCACATGGGGAACAGCGACGGCGTGGCCCGCGCGATCATCGCGAGTGCGCGGATGCCGGTCGCGTGGGTGCCGTCTCGTCGCACGACGACGACCGCGTAGCCCTGCTGAACGTCATCCGGCGCCCACGCCCTGACCTCGAACCGGGCGAGCCAGTCGATGCCGTAGACGAAGCGCGCCGCGCAGCGGCCCCGCAGCCGGGAGGAATCGTAAAACAGCTTTCGGGCGCGCACGTCCGGCGTAGCGAAGAGGCCGTAGATGGCCAGAGTGAGCCAGGTGAAGGCCTCGACGCGGCTCGTCGCCTCGATGACGAGGTGAAACCAGACACCCAACCAGAGCGCGAAGATCCGCGTCGTGCGCCCCCAGAGCCCTACGGCAAGGAAGAGCTCCGTCGCGATCGCGACCTCGGCGAGCACCCCCGTCACCTCTGGTTGGCTGAAGCGATCGACCAGGCCTTGGGGGATGCCCCGCTCCACGGCCTGGTACCCGTAGAGCGCAAAGCGCTCGAGGATCACGCGACCGTGGCGCCAGTCCGGGTCTAGCAGCTTCGAGCCGCCGGACGCGACGTAGATCATCGACAGCTGCAGCTGCGCCAATCGCGCCGCCCAGAGTGGCCCTACGCGCGTCGTCAGCGTGTCTGCCGCGACGAAGAACGCCCGGTCGCAAGGCGAAAAGGCAAGCAGCAGCGCGTAGCAAAAGAGCGCCCAGCGGTTGTGGTGGAATTGGACGCGATCGCAGAGGAGCACGTATGCGCCCGCGACGGCGCTGGCGAGGAGCGCGAACCGCGCCCGATAACCCACCATGACCAGCACTCCGAGGAGCAACTGGGCGACGACGAGCACCGTATACGAGGGGCGGGAGGCGACGAGCCCCTCGGGAATCATCGGCCAGTGGAAGACGTCGCCGAAATAGCCGCATTGCAGCTCGCGCGCCGCGCGTAGCGCGTTGCCAACGAGGAGCACTCCGATGACGACTCGTACCTCACCGAGGACGTACGTGTCGCCGACCTCGTCGCGCCAGCGCCGAATCGCGGCCAGCATCATTGCGCCTGGCGCGCGTGGCTCACGAGCGTCACGCTGGCGGGGTCTCCTCCGTTCCTTCTGAGGACGACCTCGGCGCGGAGGCGCGTCGTGTCCGCGTCGTCCGGTATGTGATCGGCCACGTCGTCGAGCGCGCGTTGCAGGCGCGCGAGCTGAGCGTCTACCCCGTAGGAGGCAAAGACGCGCGCGTCGAGCGTGCCCAGGACGGGATCGCGCACGCGGTCGGACCAAGAAAAGGGATGGACGGTCCCTGTGCCGTCGATGGCCTGCCACTCGCCTTTCGGGGCCGGCACGACGAGGCCGGCGACTTCGCGGGCCAGGTGGATTTCCATGGTCGACGCTTCCGGGAACATTCGGAAGCCGAAGATATGGTCCGGCTGGCGAGCGGCCGAGAGGATCAAGCCGGCCTGCCCGGCGATCCAGAGCGCTGCGAAGGCGATGCGTGCGTCGGGCCCGACGGGGAGCACGGCGCACACCGTAGCCCAACCGCAAGACGCGGGTACTCGTCCGCGCCGATGGCGTTCGCCTCGGTGCCGCAAACGTCTCCCCGCAGTCGACGCAATCGACCGGACGGCGCAGGCATGGAGAGGCAAAAGGGCAGGCCCGAGGTGACCGCGCGCCGTCGCTCTGCTACTCGTCCGCCGCCATGACCACGCGGGTGCGATTCGCGCCGTCGCCGACCGGCTATCTGCATATCGGCGGCGTTCGAACGGCGCTCTTCAACTGGCTTTGGGCCCGCAAGACGTCGGGCGTCTTCGTGCTGCGCATCGAAGACACGGACCAGGCGCGAAGCACGGCCGAGAGCATGGACGTCATCGTCGAATCGATGCGATGGCTGGGGCTCGGATGGGATGAGGGGCCCGGGGTGGGGGGCGCTTACGGTCCGTACACGCAGATGGAACGGCTTCCTCTCTATCGTGAGCACGCGGAAAAGCTGGTCCGCGCGCGCAGTGCGTATCGCTGCTACTGCACGAAAGAGGAGCTGGACGCGCAGCGCATCGCGCTGAAGGCGCGTGATCCAAAGGCGTCCTTCCGGTACCCAGGCACCTGCCGCCGCCGCAGCGATCAACCGGATCTTCCTTACGTCGTTCGGTTCGCTGTGCCGGAGGAGGGCAGCGTGAGCTACGTCGACAAAGTGTTTGGTGGGGTGAGCACGCCCAACGCGGCCCAGCAGGATTTCGTGATCCTGCGCAGCGACGGCGTGCCGCTCTACAATTTCGGGGCGGTCGTCGACGACATGACCATGGACATCTCGCTCGTCGTGCGTGGGCGCGATCACATGGTGAACACACCGCCCCAGATCCTGCTGTACGAGGCTTTCGGGGCTCCTTTGCCCGCCTTCGCGCACTTGCCAATGATGCTCGCCCCCAACGGCGAGAAGCTCTCGAAACGGCATGCCGCGGTGGGTGTCTCCGAGTACCGCGAGCAGGGGTACGCGCCGCGCGCGGTGTTGAATTACCTCGCCCGCTTCGGTTGGTCCCACGGCGACCAGGAGGTGTTCTCGCTCGAGGAGCTCGTCGCCGCGTTCGACTGGGAACACTGCAACAAGAGCGACGGCAAGTTCGACCCAAAAAAGTTTCTGGCCATCAACCACGAGCATCTCAAGAGCGAGAGGCGGATGCCAACGGACGAGTACGCCCATCGCCTCGCCCCCTTCCTCGCGAAACGAGGTCTCGGCCCGATCGGCCAGGAGCGCATCGAAGAGGTCGTTCCCATGATCCGCGAGCGCGCCACGACCTTCGTGGACGCAGCCGATCGGCTGGACTTCGTCTTTCGGGAGCCCCCTGTGCTCGACGCCACGGCCGCCGCAAAGTTCCTCGTGCCCTCGAGCGCGCCGCTTCTTCGTGAGCTCGCCCGGGTCATCGAGTCGGTGGCCACGTGGTCGGCGCTGGGCATCGAGGAAGCGGTCGAGGGTTGGCTCACGGATCGCGGCTTGCAGATCAAGGACGTCGCGCAGCCGGCCCGCGTGGCGCTCACCGGCAAGTCGGCGAGCCCCGGCCTCTTCGAGGTGATCGTCGGCCTCGGGCGCGCCAGCGTCCTCGCTCGCCTCCGCGCAGGCGCCGACGCGAGCGACCGCCCCTGATCGCTACTTGGCCTGCTTGGCCGCCCACGAGTCGCGCAGACCGATGATGCGATTGAAGACGAGCGCGCCTGGCCGCGAGTCGGTATCGACGCAGAAGTATCCGACGCGCTCGAGCTGGAACCGCTCGCCCGCGGCAGCCCCCGCCAGGGAGGGCTCCACGTACGAGCCACGCAGAGTCTCGGACGACGTGGGGCTTAGCTCGGCCACGAGGTCTTCCCCCTGCTCGCCCGGGCGCTCTGTTCGAAAGAGCCGGTCGTACAGGCGGACTTCGGCGGGGACGGCGTGTCGTTCGGAGACCCAGTGGAGGGTCCCCTTCACCTTTCGGCCGTCCTTGGACTGGCCGCCTCGCGAGTCCGGGTCCCACGTGCAGCGGAGCTCGACGATATTGCCACTCTCGTCCTTCACGACGCGCTCGCACCGGATGACGCACGCGTAACGCAGGCGCACTTCGCTCCCGGGTGACAGGCGAAACCAGCCCTTGGCGGGGGTCTCGGCAAAGTCGTCGCGATCGATGTAGAGCACGCGCGAAAAGGGCAGCCCGCGCGACCCCTGCGCCGGGTCCTCCGGGTGCCAGGGAGCCTCGAAGGATTCGACGCTCTCGTCGGGATAGTTGTCGAGCACCACGCGGAGCGGCCGCGCCACGCCCATCGCCCGCTTGCAGCGCGCGTTGAGATCCTCCCTCACCGCGTGCTCGAGGAGGGAGACGTCGACGAAGCTGTTGCGCTTGGAGACCCCGATGCGCTCGCAAAACGCGCGGATTGCCTCCGGCGAGTATCCCCGACGACGCAGCCCCGCGAGCGTCGGCATCCTCGGGTCGTCCCAGCCGGTGACGTACCCGCCGTCCACCAGTTGCTTGAGCTTCCGCTTGGAGAGCGTCGTGTACGTGAGGTTCAGGCGCGCAAACTCAGTCTGTCGCGGTCGGCTCTCGAGGGCAATCGACTGGTCGAGAAACCAGTCGTAGAGCGGGCGGTGGTTCTCGAACTCCAGCGTACAGATGGAGTGCGTCACGCCCTCTATGGCATCCGAATAGCCATGCGCGAAGTCGTACATCGGATAGATGCACCAGCGGTCGCCCGTGCGGTGATGGTGCTCGCGCTTGATGCGATACATCACGGGGTCACGCAGGTTTTGGTTTGGTGACTCCATGTCGATTTTTGCCCGGAGCACGTGCTCGCCATCCTCGAACTCGCCCTCGCGCATCCGCGTGAAGAGATCGAGGTTCGCGGCGACGCTGCGGTCCCGGTAAGGGCTCACTCGCCCAGGCTTGTAAAAGCTGCCGCGCCCCTCGCGCATCTCGTCGACCGACTGGCTGTCGACGTACGCCTTGCCGTTCGAGATGAGCGTCCTCGCGATATCGTAGAGGCGGTCGAAGTAATCGGACGCGAAGTACTTGCGGGCTCCCCAATCGAAGCCTAGCCAGCGCACGTCCTGCTCGATGGACCGAACGAACTCGTCCTCTTCGGTGCTCGGATTCGTGTCATCGAAGCGCAAGTTGCACACGCCACCGTCGACCGTCTGCGCGATCCCGAAGTTCAGGCAGATGCTCTTCGCGTGCCCGATGTGGAGATAGCCATTCGGCTCCGGGGGGAAGCGCGTCACAATCCGGCGGCCGCCCGTCTTTCCAGTGGCGACGTCGTCGAGCACCATGTCGAGGACGAAGTTCGGCAGCTTCTCGGGTTCTGCGCTCTTCGCCTGCGGCGGGTGAGCTGCGCGTACCTCTGGCTTCGGCGACGGGGAGCGCGTTGCGGAGGCGGTCGTCGCGACGCCCGGTGCGGGCGGTGGTCGCTGCGAGTTCTCGTCGGTCATGGCGTGTTGGAAGGGGTGTAGCAATCTAGGGAGCGCCATCCTAGTCTCAGCGCCAACTTGACCCTGGTGCCGGCTGTGCTGCCCACGGATGCGGGCGCGTTCGACTCGATTCTCACGGCGATAAAGCCCGTCCTTCCCGTCCCGCTCCTCCTCGTCATTCTGCCGGCGCTTTGGTGGTTCTTTCGTGGCACGTGGCGCGAGCTCGACGAGGAGTCGACGCGGTGGCGGCTGGCCCTCACGGCCGAACGGCGGGCCGACCACCGGCCCTTCGTTGCGCTCGCGATGTGCGCCGTCATCTTGACTCTGCAAGAGTACTACGGCGGCCGGGGCTACTACGACCAGGCGATCCGGCCGATCCTCGCGAGGCTCGATGTCCTCCACCCCCGCGCGATCAAACTGCTTAAGTACGACGAGCTGTATGGATTCGGCTGGTGGGCATTCGCGCGCGTGTTCGGCTATGTGGTCGTTCCCTTCTCGATCTGGAAGATCGTCTTTCCGGAGGACTCACTGCTCGACATGGGGCTGCGGACACGCGGGTTTTTCAAGCACGCGTGGATTTACGCGCTGTTCTTGGCAGTGGTCCTACCGACGATGGTCGTCGTGTCGCGCCAACCGGACTTTGGCAATTATTATCCGTTCTACAAGAACAGCTCGCGCTCCTGGTACGACCTCCTTTCGTGGGAGGCGATGTACTTCGTCCAGTTCTTTGCGCTCGAGATGTTCTTTCGCGGGTTCTGGCTGGGGGCTCTGCGGCGAAGCTTTGGCTCCGGCGCGATCTTCGCTATGGCCGTGCCTTATTGCATGATCCATTACGGCAAGCCATTTCTGGAGGCGAACGGCGCGATCGTGGCGGGGATCGCCCTCGGCTCTCTGTCGATGAAAACGAGGAGCATCTACCAAGGCTTTCTCGTGCACATCACGGTCGCGGCGCTGATGGACTGGCTGGCGCTGTCGCATCGCCAGGCGCTCCCCGCAGTCTTCTGGCCTATGGGATAGCCCTGCCTTCGCCGGCCTGGTCGGTGCTCCCGTTCGATGCTCCATCGCGCTCGGCTCGCAACAGCGTGTCGCGCGCATGTGCGAGCGCCCTCGCCCGAACGGCGCTCCGAAGGGGACCCTCGTAAAGACGCTGCAGGGCTTCGAGCGCAACGCGAGTGGATTCGCGGCGTATGCCCCACGGGGTGATGGCGAGGTGCCTCCATAGAAGCGATTCGAGCGCACGCGGTCTACCGGCAAGCCCCAGCGCGGCACGTTCGACGACGTCCACCGACGTCGGGTCGGCGCGCACTGCGCGCATGTAAAGTCCCGTCGCGTTGCCGGCGCGGCGCATCTGTTTCGCCATCACGTCGGCCGTGTCGCACAGAGCGCGCGCGCGGTCCGCGTCCGTCCGCGCCGCTTCGACGCGGCGGAGGGCGGTGCGAAAAGCCTCCCTCGACGCGCTCCGTCGTCTCCCCCACGGGATGACCGGGCGGACGCGCCATAGGAGGACGATCAAGAACGCCGTGATGGCAACGAGGAGCGGGACGAACGCGTCGTGCATCCGCCTTCGAAGGTAGCTCAACCTCTCGGCGGGCTTCGATCTTTTGCCCGGCGGCGCATTTGCAGCTGCGTCCGACGCACCTTTCGCACATGGCGGACGGCGCGCTTTCCCGGCCGCCATCGACGACGGGGATGAGAGGCAGGGAAAGGGGCGACTCCCCTTGGGTCGTTCGCGTGTCGGTGGTCCGCGCCAGTTGCGAAGGGTGGCTCCTGTTGTCAGGCTAAGAGCCCGATCGGATACGGCGAGCAAGCGACGTGAGAGCGAACTCTCTTTGGCTGGATGACAATCGGCGCGGCGTGCACCGCGCGGCGGTCGTCATCGCGATCCGCTCGATGTTAGCGGTTGCGCTTCTGTCGGCGCCGGCCCGGGCAGACATCTACACGTACACCGACGCGGACGGCACGGTTCATTTCACGAACACGCCTGGCCCCGACAAGCGGTATCGCCTCTACATCCGTGGCAATGGGTGGCAAAAGCCGGGGCCTGCGCCTGGCGTCGTGCCGGTGGCTCCGAGCGATCACGATATCGTCCGTTACACCCGCTACGACGAATGGATTCACGCTGCAGCGACGCTCTACCAGATTCCCGAACAGCTGGTCCGCGCCGTGATTCGCTGCGAGAGCGACTACGACCCGCGGGCGGTGAGCGTCTCGGGCGCACGAGGCCTGATGCAACTGATGCCGGACACCGCCTCACTGATGCAGGTCCGGGACATCGACGATCCGCGTGAGAACATCTTCGGGGGCGTTCGCCTGCTCCGAATTCTGGCCAATGAGTTCAATGGCGACCTCGAGCTGACCGTGGCCGCCTACAACGCGGGCGACGGAGCCGTGATCCGTTTCGGCGGCATCCCGCCATTCGCCCAGACGCGCGACTACGTGGGGAACGTGACCCGCTTCTACCGACGCTACCGATCCATGGTGGACGCCGTCGAGGCGAGCGTCTCACGCGATTGAGAGTCGTAGTTTGCGCTCGGTGCTCTACGCGCCGTGCGCTGTTGCGCAGCGGCCCGCTCTTCGAGGTGGCGCTTGCCGGTCGCGGTCGCAGTTGCTAGTTTCGCCGGCCTGCTTCGCCGCGCGAGTCATCTCGCGCACCTCGAAAGGAAAGCCATGTCCAAAAGTAGCCCGCTGGCGCTCGTGAAAGAGAAGTTCGGCGACAAGAAGAAGCTCGTCGAGGCGGTCGAGAAGTTCACGAACGACGACCTATGGGTCGCCCGGACGAACAAGGCAAAGGGCCTCGCCCACGTCTCCAATGCGAAGCTGCTGCGTCTTCAGGCGACCTTCGCGGCAGTGAAGGAGAAGTTCGGAACCCGTGAGAAGCTGGTGGAAGCCATCCTCGATCTGCAAAAGCGATCGCAAGACGCGGGCTTCCGTCAACGGCTCCTGAGCTGGCCGGTTCCGCGTCTCTATGATGCGTACCAATCGACGGCAAAGCGCATGAAGCGCGCCGAAACGGGGACCACCGACTCGAAGGTGCCCGCGAAGCCGGCCGCGGCTGCCGCTGTGCGTAAGGTGAGCGCGCCCAAGGCTGCCTCGGCCGAGTCGTCGAAGAAGCCGCCTGTGAAAAAGAAGTCGACCGGATCTGCCAAGGGCAAGTGACGCTCGGGGCTCCTCGGCGCGTCGCAGCATCCGAATGGCCCCCCATTCGAGCATCATCCTCCGGAGTCGTACCGGGCGCCGCGCGCTGACCGAGCAGCGGACAGGACCGCAACGGTGCCGGAGCGCCGGCGTCGCAGCGCGTAACGTACGAGCACCTGTGTGAGCGCGGCGTAGTCGATGCCCACCGCGGCCGCGGCCCGCGCCATACCGGCATGCGGTGACAAGTCGCAGTTGGGGTTGACATCCACGACATACGGCACGCCCGTGCTCGCGAGCCGGACGTCCACGCGTCCGTAGTCCCGAACGCCGACCGCCCGGAAGGCCTCGGCCGCTACGCGCCGCACCCTCGCAGCCACCGACATCGGCAAGGACGGGTGGAGCACGGCCGCGGTCCCGAGGTCGTCGACCGACCCGCTCGACCACTTCGCGTCGTACGAAACGATGTGCGGAACGCCGGGCGGCAGACCGGCGAAGTCGATTTCACTGAGCGGGAGCACGCGCGGAGCTGGGTGACCAAGCAGCGCGACGTTGAACTCCCGGCCATCCACGAACTCCTCGACGAGGCACGGCTGGCGAAGCGACGTGACGACAGCCTCGACTGCCCGCGTCAACTCCTCGCGCGAGTGGACGACGCTCGCGCGTGAGATGCCGACCGAGCCGTCCTCCCTCGCCGGTTTGACGATGAGCGGGAAGGGAAGGTCGCACGCGTCGTCAGGCCTAGCGAGCACGCGCCCGGCCGGTGTCGGGATGCCGGCCGCTTCGAGGCGAAGCTTTACCCTGTCTTTACGGAGCGCGAGGCTCAGCACTTCCGGTGGGGAACCGGTGAAAGGAATGCCGAGCAATTCGAGCAGCAGGGGCACCGCGCTCTCGAGCCGTGCGTCGCCCGCGAGCGACTCGCAGAGATTGAACGCGCAGTCCGGATCGAGCTCGGCTAGCCGTGCGCGCAAGCTGGCGAGGTCCCCGTCGACGGGCAGCAAGTGCGCCTCTCGGCCCGTATTTCCGAGGACCTCCGCCACGCCGGCGGCAACGAAGCCAACCTCGGCACGGGCAGCCCACCCGGGATCGACCTCGGGGCGGGCATCTTCGTAGTCGACGTTGTAGAGAACGACGATCCGCTTGTTCGCACGCGAGCGCCTGGCTGGCGGCTTCCGCTCCAACGCACTTTGCAGCGGGCCGGTACTTGGCGGTGCCTGGACCGTCATGAGCTATGAATCGTCCTTCGCTCGATGCGCGCGACGAACGGTGACAACACGCGCCTCTACTTTGCAAATCTACCGACCTCGCGATCAGGGTCAAGGCCGTATCCGCATGGTGCGCAGTCTCTCAAGTCGGCCAAGTCGGCCGCGTTCGCCTCCTCCGAGTGCAACCCGTGGCGGCAAGGGGCGGCCCACGGCGGGCGGTCGCCTACCGCCCGGAGGCGTCCCGTTCGCCGCGTTCGTTCGCGCGTCGCTCGCTGTCCTTGGCAAGGACCTGCGCATCGAGCTCGCCACGCGTGAAATCGTGACGACGGCCGCCTTTTTCGCGGCGCTCGTTGCCATCATGGCCAGCGTTTCGTTTACGACGGGACCCGAGGCGACGACACGCGTTGCGCCCGGCGCTCTCTGGCTTTCCATCGCTTTTGCATCGGTGCTCGCGCTCGGTCGGAGCTGGCAGCGCGAGCGAGAAGAGTCGGCGATGGTCGGACTGCTCGTTTCGCCCGTGCCGCGGGCTGCTATCTGGTGTGGCAAGGCCGTTGGGGTGCTCGCATTCCTCGTCGCCGTGGAAGTCGTGGTCGTGCCGCTCGTCGCGCTCCTCTTCCAGGTCGACCTTCCGCGCGTGATGGGTCCGCTGGCGCTCGTGCTCTTCGCCGGGACGGTGGGGGTAGCGGCGACGGGGACGCTCTTCGGCGCCATGACGGTGCGAACCGGCGCTCGTGAGCTCTTGCTTGCGACGGTCCTTTTTCCATTGTTGTCGCCGGCGCTCCTCTCGAGCGTGGGTGCCACGCGCGAAATTTTCTATGCTGCGGCCAGCGGGCAAACGGTCGACGCGGGGGAAGTACGCGACTGGCTGGTGTTGCTCGGTGTATTCGATCTCGTGGCCGTAGTCGGCGCTGTCGCCATGTTTGGCGCTCTGGTCGAGGACTGACGGCTCTGACGGTCAAGCCCGCTCCGCGGCGAGACGCGCTTCGCGTGCGATCGCGTCCACCTCCAGCGGCGTACCGACCACCTCACCGACCGCAAAGACCCCGTCGCGGATCTTGCCGCCCGGAGCGCGCACGACGAAACCGCGCGCCTCGTGCGCGAGCTCGGCCCCGGCCTGCGCACAGAGCTCGTACGCGGGCGCTCCGGGCGCCTCGACCAGCAGCACGTCGCAAGCCAAGCGGTGCTCGGCCTGCGCACGCCCCAGCACGACACCCTTCGCCCGGCTGTTGCCCACACACCGCAGGGGAACACCCTCGACCCGCACGGCGCTCGGAAAGGCGCGCATCACCGCCGCTGCGAACGGCCCACCCCCCCCGTCCACGGCGACGACTAGGCGCCTTCCCGGAGCAACTCCATAGGACGCGAGGAGCGCGCCTGCGCGGGCGCTCATCACGCCGGGAACGTCATTCCCCTGGAAGGCGAGCACGCCGTCATGCGCGCCGGGCGCGAGCACGAGCGTCCGGGCGTTGACCACCTCCACGCCCGTTCGGCATGCGACAAGGACGTCGTCGCCGTAGATGCCGGCGGCGGTCGTCCTCAGGCGAACGCTGAGACAACCTGCGGAAGTCGCATGCGCAAACTCATCGATCAATCGCTGCCATGGGCCTAGTTCGAAGCCCACTGCGAGCGCGCGAGCGCTCCCGCCCCAGCAAAGGTCCTCGTCCAGGACCTCCACCGCCCGTCCACGCTTGGACAGCTGGAGCGCGATAGACATGCCAGCCGCACCCGCGCCGACGACGAGGACGTCGACGGCCCTCCTTTCGGCGCGGGAGGGAGGCTCACGCGGGGGGCGCAGTTCCTGCGGGAGTCGCCCGAGGCCCGCCACCCGCCGGGCCAGCGATTGGAGAACGCCCTGAAGCCCGGGTACGCCCGCAAATAGCTCGTGGTGATTCATTCCCGCGGGGAAAAACCAGTCGGCTAGGCGCAAGACGTCCAGCTCCCGCGTGCCGGCCACGTTCTGGGTTTCGACGCGCATGCCCTCCGCAGCCGGCACGCGGCAGGTCATCACGTTCGGTTCGTCGTCGACCCGGGCAAGGCAGCCGTCGCATGCAGCGCGGAAGCACGACGGGCCACGCGGTCTGTGAAACTTGGGGCTGCGGGCGAGGGTGAGGTGGCCGGCGGCGACGAGCGCGGCAGCCAGCGGCTCGCCCCGGTCGGCGATGGTCGTCTCCCCGTCGAAAAGCAGGGCGACCGGGTCGCGCGGGGGGCGAAGGCGGAGCATGAGGGCAGCCGGGCCAGGGTACAGCGTTGTATCGTGCGCGATGCGTGCTCTCCCAGCTCTTGAGGACGAAACGGATCGACGGCCTCGTCGGTCAGCTCGGCGGCGAGGCGTCCCTCAAGAGGGTTCTCGGGCCCGCGAGTCTGGTCGCGCTCGGGGTCGGGGCCATCATTGGGACGGGGATCTTCGCGACGATTGGAACCGCGTCGGCTGGGGACCTCGGCCGCCCCGGGGCCGGGCCGGCACTGATCCTCTCGTTCGTGCTCACCGCGGTGGTCTGCGGCTTCACGGCGCTGTGCTACGCCGAGTTCGCGTCCATGGTGCCGGTCGCCGGCAGCGCGTACACGTACGCGTACGCCACGCTGGGAGAGCTCGTGGCGTGGATCGTCGGCTGGGACCTGCTGCTCGAGTACGCGATCGGCAACACGGCGGTGGCCATCTCCTGGGGAAATTACATGGCTGCGCTGCTCGAGGGGCTGGGAGTCCACGTGCCGCGCTGGCTGGTCGTGGATTACCGAACCGCCGCGAGGACGCCAGAGCTTCTGTCGCAAGCGCCGCACGTTTTCGGCGTGCCGATCGTCTTCAACGCGCTCGCCGTCGCGATCGTGACCTTGGTCACCATCGTGCTCGTGTGGGGGGTGAAGGAGTCGGCCCGATTCAACACGGTCATGGTGGCGATCAAGATCGCGGTTCTGGCCTTCTTCGTGCTCGTGAGCGCGAAATTCGTGCGGCCGGAGAACTGGCAGCCCTTCGCGCCCAACGGTCTTGCCGGCGTCGGAGCGGGGGCGGCGGTGGTCTTCTTCGCCTACATCGGGTTCGATGCCGTCTCTACGTGCGCGGAGGAGTGCAAGAACCCGGCGCGCGACATGCCCGCAGGAATCATCGGGTCGCTCGTCGTGTGCACGTTCGTCTATGTCGTCGTCGCCGCGGTGTTCGCCGGGCTCATTCCCTATGCCGAGCTCGTGAAGCTCGATGAAGCGCAGCGGGCCGAGGCGTTGACCATCGCCATGAAACACGTGTCGATGCCGAGCTGGATGGTCGGCGTCGTGGCCTTCGGGTCCGTGGTTGCCCAGACAGCGGTGCTGCTGGTGTTTCAGCTGGGTCAGCCCCGGATCCTCTTCGCTATGGCGCGCGATGGGTTCTTGCCGCCGTTCTTTGCGCGAGTGCACCCGCGCTTCAGGACACCCCACACCTCGACCATCGCGACCGGAATACTGGTGGGCGCCGTCAGCGCGCTGGCCAACGTCGACGAGATGGTCGACCTGACCAACATCGGGACTCTCTTCGCCTTCATCCTGGTCTGCGCAGGAATCATCGTGATGCGAATTCGCGAACCCGAGCGCTCCCGCCCTTTCCGCGTACCGCTCGGCACGTGGCTCATACCCTCGCTGGGTGTTTTCTTCTGCCTTGTGCTCGTCGCGTATTTGCCACGATCGTCCTGGCTTCGTTTCGGCGGCTGGCTCGCGGCGGGCCTTCTCGTATACGCAGGCTACGGCTTCCGCCATTCGCGACTGCGGGCAGAGAATCAGCGGCGCTCGTAGACGCTCACAATGGGCACGCCGTCGTGGCGCACCACGTACACCGGCGCGTCCGTGCCATCGGCCACCCAAATAGAATAGTCGACCTCGTTCATGTGGAGCTCGTGCTCGACGAGAGCTATCGCTGCCTCGGCCGGCGTGCCTACGGCGCGCAGATCGCTTCGGACACGCCCCTCTTCTTGCATGCGCGCCCACGCGTCCCAGGTGGTGTCATGAATGAAGACGGTGGCTGCGCGCGGCGCGCTCGCGTTCAGGTACTCCTCGGCGGCGCTCTGGCTCGTGTACCCCCAGAACTGCCGATTGAGCCCGAGGTCTGCGCCACCTGCGGTTCCGCCGACGAGTGGCACATACGTCGAGAGCCCAAATGGATGGGAGTGGATTGTGATGGCCAGCGGTCCGACGACGACGCTGGCCAGGAGCCCCACTTCGAACAGCCGCGACCGCCACGCCGAAGCTCCGAAGCGCACGGGCATAGCCTGCCGCATGGCCGCGACCGCCCGATCGAAGCCGCGACCCGCGAGGAGCGCCAAGACGGGGTAGGCAGGCAACCAGTGTTTGGTCCCGCCAAAGATAGGCGTTTTGGGCAGAAAGAAGGGTCCGATTGCAACCACCAGCGACAGCGCAAGCAGCAGGTCCGTCGCGCGCGGATCGCGCGGAGCGCTTGGCCATCGGCTCTGCGCGTCGGTCTGCTTTCCCAGGCGATGCGTCACCCATGCGCGTGCGCGACCCGTGGCTATGGTCGCGCGCTCCACCGCGCCCACGGCGAAGAGGACGAGCGTCACCGCCGGTACCGTGGCGAGCACCATGACGGGCAAGTAGCTCTTTGGCGACGGAGGACCGAAGTAGTTTTTGCCCAAGAATTCGAGATTGTAATACTCGTGATTCAGATGAAAATTGACGTACCACTGAAGCCGCTCGATCGTATCGTTCCACAAGTAAGGCCACAGCGCGTAGAAGACGACGGGACCAACGACGGCCATCGAAACGAGGCTCGAAGGCAACGACACCCGACCAGCACGAAGGCCTCGCCAGATTGCGCGGCGATGCACGAATAGCGCATGAGGCACGAGGGCGGCGGGCAGCATCCACGCGTTGTGCTTCGTCTCGAGGGCGAGCCCGAAGACGAGCCCGGTGGCGATAGCCCACCAGAGTCGCCGTCGCTCCTGCGCTCGCCAGTGCACGTAAAGGCAGACGATCCACATCGCTGTGATGGGCACGTCGAAACACGCGAGGTGCGAATGAAAAAAGACGCGCGGCATGAGGGCGAAGAGGAGCGCTCCCGCCCCTCCCGCCCGTCGACTCCAGGCGCGCGCGCCGAAGAGGTACGTCGTCCATACGGTGATGGCTGCCATCGCCATCGCGGGCAAGCGATACGCGGTGCTCGCGTCGGACACGACGTGCCATTTTTCGTGAAACAACCAACACGAAAGCCCGAACAACGTCTTCATCAGCGCAGGGTGCTCGTGATTGATCGACCACGCGGCGTCGATTGCATTTTGCTTGAGCGCGTCTTGTCCGTGCTCGAACAGGCTCCGCCACCAGAGCGCGTACGCGCTGCCGGCGCGAAAATAGAGCGCCTCGTCGCGCGGAAACCCCAGCGACCGGGCGGTTACGAAAAGCCATACGAAATAGGCCGTTGACAGCCCCAGACCAATGGCGTGATCGCGCCATCCGACAGCGGCAGGTAGCGAAGCAAACCTGCTTGCGGCGCGTTTCGTCATTCGCTGCAGCGAGGAAAATGTCATCGAGTGTCCGCTTCGAAGCAGTACATGCGACGGTCGCCGTTGGAAGCGATCTCGGCGATGAGGTCTACTCGCTGACCGGCGAGCGCCTCGGTCCCAAGCTCGAACGGCTTCCAACCATCGCCATCTCTGTGCGAGACGCTCCCCAGGTTGGAGTCGCCGACCTTGAACGCGATGGTCACCGGCGCTCCGGAGCCACCGCGTTCCGCTTCGACGTAAAGCCCGTGGTGCCCGTGGAGAAATCGTCCGAAGCGAACGCCGATGAATCGGAGACGCAACATGCCGCCTACCGGTGGCGCATAGATGCAGCGGTGCGGGCGGTAGTCGAGGTCGGCCACCACGCTCTCGGTGACGAAGCCGCCGCCGGGGCATACGAATCGGCTGCTTCCGACGGCTGGGCCGTAGCCGAGCCCTCCGCTCTCAATGGCCCCGTGGCCGAAGGGGCAGTCCACCTCGCGTGAGCCGTCCACGCGCGACGCGCGCATTCGCGAGGGGTTCACCATGGACACGAGGTCCTCCAGCACCAGCACCGGATCCGGGTTCTGCAAGACCGTCACGGTCACCCCGCCGAAGCGCGTCGTCTCCTGCCTTCGCCATTGCGCCACCGAGCTCAGATGGGCGCCGCGAAGCGAGACCTCGAACGCGCGCGGAAAGCGCGTTTCGTCGGGCCGTGCTTCTCGCTCCACTGTTGCGATGTCACGCCCAAAATAGCGGCGTCCAAGCGGGTCCGCCCACGCAGGGGCGAAGGCGACGAGGTCTTCCGGCCCGGCATGGGACGCGACGTAGTCGCGCGCGCGAAACCAATCGTCGTCGCGCTCGACGGCGTGCGTCTGCGCGACATGCGCAGCCAACTCGAGCGCTCCTATCGCCGGGATCGCGACGAAAGCCCACTTCTTTAGGGCGTGAAATGCGCGCACCGATCGCCCAAGGTTGCTCGGCTCGCCGCTCAAGGCGCGCGCAGCTTACACGCCGCGTTACTGCTCGTCACGGGCGGTGCTTCGTGTACGTTCCGGCCGTGCGACAGCCGTTTGTGCGCCCTAGGGCGAGCACGCTCGCCTACCTCTTGGTCGCGGTCCTCGCGTCCGCGCCAGCTTGGATCGTCAAGCATCCGCCGCTCCAGGACATGCCGATTCACCTCGCGACCATCCGGATCATCAAGAGCTTTCACGACCCGGCCTTCGGTTTTCAAGAGAGCTTCGTGCTGGCGCTCGGGCGCACGCAATACGTCCTTTATTACATCGCCGGCGCAGCGCTCGCGTTGGTGATGGGTGTCAAAGCGGCGAATGTGACGCTTCTGTCGCTTTACCTCGGGGGCACCGTTCTGGCGTTGCGCGCGCTGCTCCGCGCACTGGGACGCGACGAACGCCTCTGTCTGCTCGTCGTTCCTCTGCTGGTGAACACGATGTTCGCGTACGGGCTATTCCCGTTTCTGCTCGGAATTCCCATGATGCTGTGGGCGCTGGCGAGGGCAGCGCTGCACTTCGAGAGGCCGACGCTGAGGGGTGGCGCGCTGCTGGGCGGCCTCGCCCTTGCCCTCTTTTACTCGCACGTTTTTCCGTTTGGTATTTTCTGTATCGGCTTCGTCGCGATGTTCCCGTGGACACGGCCGTCGCGCTGGTTACGCTGCGGCGCGCCCACCGTCCCCGCGCTGGCGGTGTTCTTGTGGTGGACCTTCTTGACCGCCGCAGGCCGCCTCGCGCGCGGCGCCGCCACGGACAGCGGAGCCGATCCGCACCGACCGATGGACGCGGCTATCCTCGATGCGCCCAACTGGTTCGCCAACGTGTTTCGCGACACGACCGACGAGGTCGTGATCGTCGCGTTGGCACTCGTCGTTCTGGCTTCTCTGGGTCTCTCGTTAGGCGACCACGACCAGGGGACGCGTTCGGCCCGCGCCTATGTCCTGCTGCCGATGTCCTGCGTGGTCCTCTACTTCGCACTGCCGGAGGCCCACGGCTACATATGGCTCATCGCGCAACGCTTCCCGATCCTCTTCGCGATGACCGCCATTCCGCTGCTGCGCATGCCGCGAGGGGCCCGCGGTTGGGCGGTCACGGCCCTCGCCGCCGCCGTGGGCGCCGCCTCCGTCGTGAATACGTGCAAGCACTTCATTCGATTCGAAATCGACGAGGTCGGCGACATCGACGACGCAATTGCTGCGATGCAACCGAGGCGCCGCGTGTGCGCTCTGATTTACGACAAGGCCTCGGCCATTGTGAATAACCAGCCGTTCCTGCACTTCGGCTCGTATTACCAGGTGGAAAAGGGCGGGGTGGTCATGTTCACGTACGCGGGTTACCTGCACTGGCCCATCGACTTTCAGCGCGACAAGTACCCCCCGCCGGGCGGCCCAGCTCGCATGCGCTGGGAGTGGACGCCCGAAGCGGTGCCCCTCAGTGAGATTTATCCGTACTATGACTACGTCTTGACGCGCGGCGCCGGTTTTCAGCCGCCGGCCGGGACCTTTCACGTCGTTTATCGTGGCGACCACTGGGCCGTGTGGGCCAAGCAATAACGGGCAGCGGAGGCACGCGATGCCGCCGAAGCAACACGCTCGTCAGCGCCTGTCCCTCAGAGGTTGCTGTTCAGGGGATCGTATTTATTACCGCCCGTCGTGAAGACGGGAGAAGCCTTGTACTTCGGCGACGCCGTGGCGTGCGACTCGCCACCTGCATGCGGCTTGTGGAGCTTGGACTTTGCGTCACGCTGCTTGTCCGCCTCGAGCAGCTTGCTCTTCAAATCATCGGGCAGGTGCTGGGCCGTGACCACTTCGGGCGCCACCGGCGCGACGGTCGGGGTCGGATCGGGTGTGGCCGGCGGAGCGGCAGGCGGGAGCTGCATGGCGGCCGCGGTCTCGTGCGAATTTGGCGAGCTCAACGCCGTGCGCTGAACGGCAAACCCCACACCACCGACGGCCACGAGGGCCGCCGCCGTAGCAACGACCCAGCGTCCGCGGCGCGGTTTCGGATACTCCAGATCACCGGCGTCCGTGAGGTCAACGCTGAGCGGACGAAGGCTCGTCGCGTGAGGAGCATACGCAGGCGGGGCCTTGGGGGCGGGCGCAGCTACGCGCGACGGAGCCGCCGCGGCGGGTTGCGGATAGGGCGCGGCAGATGCGGCGACTCTCGGTGCGGTCGGCGCCGGAGCCATTACGGGCAGCGCGGCGGCGGCGAGCGCAGGGGACGGGGCTTGCTCGAGCGCCGCGTGACTCGTGCTCTCTGCGGAAGCGTTTGCGCTCTGACCGACGTCGGTCGGGTCGTCCCCTCCGGCAAGGTCGCCAAGCTTGGCCCACTGGTCGGACCCTGCTGCAAGCACCATCGTGCTCTCGTCGACGTGACCGGACTGGTACGCTGCATCGAGCTCGTCCAACGTGATGCGATGAACATCGCCGTTCGGGAGTTTTACGTACCAAAAGTTGCCTTCGGCGCTCATGTGCCTCCTGACGCGTTGGAGTCAAAAGGATGTCAAAGGAGACGAGTGACTGCACGCGAAGTGAGCAAACAAATTGCGTCTCCTACGGTACGGAAACAATTATGTACCCATGCTGTACGCGGACACACCTACACAACCCGGGGGGGTTACGGGGAAAGCGGGAGCTGCAGCACGCGCGCGTGCAGGGGATCCGCGACATATGCGTTGCCTTTCGAATCGCAGACGGCGTTTCTGGCTCCCTCCGCGGTTGTCCCGCGGGCAGCCAATGTCGCGTGCCCCTTTTCGTCGATCTGTAGCACTACGAGCATCGCGGCCTTGCCCGCCGCGACGTAGAGAAGCCGACGAGCGTCCGACCACTCGATGTTGTCGACGCCCGCGCCCGTTTCAAATCGCGACACGGACGCGCCGTCGTGCCTGCCGTCGAGGACCTGCACATGATCGGTGCAGGCGACGAAGACGAGCCCCGTCGACGTGTCCGTCGCGATCCCGCGCGGGCCGTCCGCTTCGCATTCCGGCTTCCAGGTTGCCAGCACTTTGTGTGTCTTCACGTCGATGGCCAAGGTCCGATCCGTGTCCTCCAGGTTCGTGAAGAAGAGTCCGCGCGGACCATCGACGGCATAGCCCTCAGGCGCTCCGTCGAGCTTGATGACGGTCTTTTCCCGGAGGATCTCGGGCTTTGCGGCGTCGAGCACCGTCAACGTCTTGTCGCGGGGAGTCGTTACCCAGACCTCTTTGGCCGAGCTGACGTATGCGACGCCGTCCGTGGGTGTCGGCAAGCGAAGGCACATCCCGAGCTTCAGCGTCTTGGCATCGACAACGCACACCTCGCTCGTCGCGCGGTTTCCGACGTAGACAACGCCGTCTCCTACGGCGGCGGCGCTTGGGCCCATGACGCGTGTCTTTCCGCGGACCTCGCGCTGCTGGGTCTTGAAGCCGTCGACGCGTGCGAACGTGCCGTCGGTCACATCCAGCACGTCGACGCTACCGGTATCGCCTACGGGAATCCAGATGCGTTCATGTGCACTGTCTCGCCCGGGCTTTTCCTGGACGATGTAATCGAGCGTCACGGGGGCCACAGCACCCGGCAACGCAAGCGGCCGTGCCATCAATGCGGTGGGCTCCGCTGGGCTCTGTTTCGTGGCGGCGCTGTGCGTAGGGGCCGAGCTCTCGTCCGGAGCCGGGGGGGCCGTCGTTGGAGCGCTCGCGACGAGCGTGGGCGCGGACGCCGGAGGCGGTGGATGCGTGGGCGCTCCTTCGCGCGTAGCGCATGCGGAGAGCGCGAAGGCGATCGATGCGGGGAAAACGAGGAGGCTGTGGCCGTTCATCGAGGACCTCTGGTCGGATTGTCTCGCATCCGTGGCTCACCGTTGTGAACCCGTCGCCACTGCGTGATTAGCAGCAAGCACACCGGCGGCGCCACCGCCGCGGTCGTCCCGCTGCGCCCTCTCGTCCAAGCCATTTGGCGCGACAGCAACGCGATCGCGGGCGGCACGCGTTAGGATGGCGCGATGCGCGACCCTTCGGCCGAGCTGCAGACCATGATCGAAGCCGCGCTTGCTTCAGGCGCTGCGTTGATGCGTCGATTTGCCGCGCTGTCGGAGGTGGAGTTCGCGCTGAAAGGTCCGGCCGACTTCGTCTCCGCGGCCGACCTCGAATCGCAACGCACGATCGAGGCCGTGCTGTCCGGTGCCTACCCGCGCCATGGGTTCCTATCGGAGGAGAACGCCCCCCGTTTGGGTGACGGCGCGGCCCGCTTCATCGTCGATCCCCTGGACGGCACGACGAACTTTCTTCATGGGCTGCCGCACTTCGCGATCGCGATCGCACTGGAGAGCGCCGGTGAAGTCGTTGCGGCGGTCGTCCACGATCCGGCCAAGGGCGAGCTCTTCGTCGCGGAGCTAGGGCGCGGCGCATGGCTTGACGGCCGGCGATTGCGAGTTTCCGAGGATAGCGATCTTTCCTCCGCCCTCGTGGCGACTGGCATACCGCACTCGAATGGGTTGCCACGGCACGAGCGCTACTTGGAGATGCTCGCCGCCGCGATGCGTGAGGCGGCCGGTATTCGCCGGTATGCGGCAGCGGCGCTCGATCTCGCCTACGTTGCGGCAGGCCGGTTCGCCGCTTTCTTCGAGCTGGGTCTGGCCCCCTGGGATCTCGCGGCCGGGGCCCTGCTGGTCCGTGAGGCGGGAGGACGGGTCAGCGAGCCGGACGGTGGGCATCGGTTCGTCACGTCCGGCAATGTGCTCGCTACGAACGGGCGCTTGCATCCACGGATGGTGGCGATGCTCGTTCATGCGACACGGCACGGCGCGTCAATCCGGCGACGACGACGCATGCGGTGGCAATGACGAGCTGCCCGATCCGCGCGAGAAATGCGATGGAGAGGGCGCGGGCCGGCGAGTCGCCAAAGCCGACCGCCGCTGCGAACGTTCGGTATGCACCGTCGACAACGCCAAGCTGATTGGGAATCAGGTCTCCCATGGTGCTCCCGACGAGATGAATTCCGTGCGCCACGACCGCGCCCCGCACGGTCACGATGCCGCCTACGGCGCCGAGGATGACCCCATACTGCAGCACCTGCGCGCCACGGCTGGCGCAGCAGATGGCGGCCGCTCCGTAGGGCACCGGGTGGTTACCCGGCCGGTCTCCCGGCGGAGGAACGGAAGGCAAGTGTGACAAGCGGCGGCGCTGTCGATCGAGCCATATTCCGAGCCGGCCGTTCCACAGGATCGCAAGCAACCCGGCGGCGGAACCGCACATCAGCAGCGCGTTCGCCGCGAGGAGCAGCGGCAGCGTCGAGCCCGCGCCAGTCGACGCCGCCCAGGCGGCGATGACCACACAATCGACGGCCGAGATGAAACCGTTCGCGAAAACGTACGCGGCCTGGAGTTGCATGCTGGCGGACGCTGCGCGCGCCGCGCCTACGTGCTTGGAAAAGAGCGTCGCTCGCGTGACCTCCCCCGCCGCGCGACCGGCCGGGAGCACGATCATCATTCCGTATGCGAGGGCGGACGCCCGCAGCCAAGTCGCCGCCGGCACCTCTCTCCAGTGTGAGCCGAGAATGGATCGCAGCGCGAAGAAGTCCGACCCGAGCTGGACCAGCTCCAGCAACAGAATGACGGGAAGCCATGGCCCTGCCGACCAGAGCACCGTCGCCACGCGTTTTGGCCCCGCCTCGCGCACCAGAAACGCGATCACACCAATTCCCAAGACCACGAGGAGCGTGCGCCCGAGAATGCGCCATGTGCGGGTCACCGGAGGCGTTCCGACCACGTCGCCAGCTCCGAGCGATGGCGCCACACGCGTTCGAACGCTTGAGCGTACCGATCGACGACGTCGTCGGGCTGCGCGATCAGAGGACACGACTGGGAAAAGAGCATTAGCGTGCCATCGAGCAGTCCCTTGGTGCGAGGGTAGCGAGCCGGCTGGTAGTTCAAAGACAGGTCCGTGCCGCCCACGCCTGAGTCGTCCATTCGACCAACGGCATGGCGCCGCGAACCTGCGGCCCGCTGAAAGATCGCCTGGGCAGGGAGGGGCGCGTGCTGCCAGAGAACGACCTCCAGCCCCTCTGCACGGAGCGCTTGCATGACCGCATCACGCAGTCGCTCGGGCGGGAGCGACACGCCTGCCTGTTTGGGATCAATGTGCACGGGGAATTTGTGATGAACTGCGCGTGCGCCCGGCGGAGTACGTGGCGGTGTGACGCCGGGGAACTCGGAGAGCGCGTGCGCCAGTCGCTCGGCTTTCCGCTGGCATGCTGCCGTGCGCTCAGCGAGCCTGGCCAGCTGGGCCCTCGCGAAGGCCGCCATCATCTCGTTGCCGCGGTACATCGAACCCGAGCGGCGGGACTCGAGCGCGCGTGTGCCGTCCAACGGGCGCGCAAGGTCGTACTCGTTCGCCCCTGCCAAGCCGATGTCCTGTCCGAAGTTGCGCACACTCGCGGCTTCCATCGCGATCGCGTCGTCATTCGTGACGAACAGCCCGCCCTCACCTGCGGCGAGGTTCTTGCTCGACTGCAGCGAAAATCCGCCCGCTGCGCCCAGGGCACCAACGGGCCGGCCGTCGAAGGTTGCGCCGTGTGCCTGAGCGGCATCTTCGATCACGCGGAGACCGTGCCGGCGCGCGGTGTCGTTCAGCGCTCGCATGTCGGCGGGGCAACCGTGCATGTGGACGGGCATGATAGCCCGCGTGAGCGAGGTGATTGCCGCTTCGACGCCGCTTGGATCGATGCACCCCGTCGCGGAATCCACGTCGACGAAGACCGGGATCGCACCGACCTGCATCACGGAGAGGGGCGTGGCCACGAAGCTGTACGCCGGGACGATCACCTCGTCGCCCGGACCCACGCCGGCGCCGGCGAGCGCGATGGTGAGCGCGCTCGTCCCGCAGTGCGTGAGCAGACAGTGTTTCGCGCCGACGAAGCGAGCGAACTCCTGTTCCAGTGCAACGGCCTCAGGCGCGAACGGCCCCGACAGCACGCCTCGGTCGAGGACACGTGCCACCGCGGCCCGTTCCTCGTCGCCGACGACGGGCCAGAGACGATGCGATTGCCTAGAAAGGACGGGCGCCCCGCCGAAAAGGGCCAGCTCGTCCGCTCCGCTCATGGCGTTGGCTCGGCGTGGCTCTTGACGCCGTTCGTGTGCGCTTGCGGCTTCACGGTCGCATGCGCGCGGGCCCACTCGATCAAGAGCTTCTCCTGCTTGAAGAGATCGTGCACGGGCGTCTCCCCGGGCGTGTGGTACGGCGACTTGAAGAACATCGACAGCTGGCGCTGGATGCCGCGCTCCCCGGCGCGCTTGGCCACGTCGAGAAGCCGCACGAGGTCGAGCACGAGCGGTGCAGCAAGCGCAGAATCCTGGCAGAGAAAGTTCACCTTGATCTGCATCGGGACACCGGCGAATCCGACGATGTCGATGTTGTCCCACGCCTCCTTCGAGTCACCGCGTGGCTTGTAATAGTGGATGTGCACTTGGTGGTTTTCCACGTGGTAGCCCACGATTGAGTCGAGGACGGCCGCCTTGCTCATGACCTTGGTCTTGTTGGACCCGGGAGCCTCGAGGACCAGTCCGTCGCTGTTGCCCAGTACGTTCGTCGAATACCACCCATCGATGAGGAGCCGGCGTGCACGAAACATCGACGCGAGCGCCGTCTTTACCAGAGTCTGTCCGGTCTTTCCGTCCATTCCGCAGAACGGAGTGCCCATCTCGTTGGCCTGCTCGGCCAGCGCGGGAACGTTGGTCAGGCTCGGTGTGAAGTTGCAGTACGGAATGTGCAGCTTGTTCGCCACATAAAAGTACCGCATTGCCGGGGTGATTCCGGGATCGTTTGCGTCGATGCCCGCCTCGAATGCTCGGAGGTCCCGATGCACGGGGAGCTCTTCGAGGAAGCGCTCCGTCGACGCGAGGTTCACCATGATGACGCGGTCGAGGCCGTTCGTTTTCTTGAAAGCCTCGAGGTCCCGTTCGAGCATCGCAATCTGGTCGCGGTAACCGTTCACGCGCACGACGTTGTCGCCGCTCAGCTTCTCCACGTACGACTTCGCGAAGACCGCAGGCCACGGCTGGATCCGCTCCAGCTCGGGTTGCACTTTTTCGAGCACATGCGCGGGAAGCACCCGGTGGTGCAGCGCCCCTTGGTAGGCGTTTGCGAACTGCAAATCCCAACCGCCGAACACGAGCCCCTCGAGCGGAACGAAATCGAGTAACTCCGTGATCGATTCGGCGATCCGGGCCTCGTTTCGTTCCGTGACCATGCCGATGCGCGGCGCCAGGCCGCGTTTCATCAGCTCGACGCCGGCGATCACCGTTGATGCGACGGCCCCGTTGACTCCTACGATGGCGACCCCGATGCGATTCATGGCAAGCTTTCTCGATGGCGTAGAGCTCCGGCGAGCTAACGGTCTTCGACCGCATGCTTCCAAAGCAGGTTCTTCTTGTTGTCGTCGATGATGCGCGGAAACTTTCCCTGCACGTTGCCGCGCGTGACCTCTTCGAGGAAGCCGCGTGCGCCCCCATTCGCGAGCACGACGACGCGGGGGGGCAGCAGCGCGACGCTGCCCCCTCTGTGCTCTCGGTAGACACGGTTTTGTTGGGACAATCCTTGATCGAATGCGGACGCGAAAGCGGTCAAGTCGACAGGTGCGGCGCCCTCTTGGAATTCGACGAACAGGACGTAGCGCGATTTCGCGGTTCCGTGCACGCCAACGTCCGCAGCGGCGCCAAATTCGACCGTGGTGCACGGAACCTGCCGGACGGCGTACTCGACCGCGCGCTCGATCTCGATGTGGGTCGTGAGCTCTTGCGTCAGTGAAAGGCAGCCCGACAGGCGTCCCATGAACTCGATCCGGGGTGGGTCGATCGACGGAAAGCAGACGATGTCGCCGAGCTCGTATGCGTATAGGCCTGACGTGGTCGTGACGACGATCGCATATGGGCGATCGCGCTCGACGGCCCAGAGGGGGACGCGCGACGGCGAAGGGCGCTCGCGCTCCTCGAGCGGCACGAATTCGAAGAACGTGCCTCGATGAGGAAGCATCAGCAACCCGGGGGCGTCGCTGAAGTCGGACGTTGCGTACACGCCGCCCTCGGTGGCATTGTACGTGTCGACCAGCGTTACGTCGTCCCGGCCGGCGAGCGCTCGAATCACGGGGACATACGGGGCCGCCGCCACGCCGCCGCCGAACAGCACGCGGAGGTTCGGCCACACGTCGGCGATGGATCGTGCGCTTCGCCCGCGAGCGCGAGCGGACGCGAGCACCTTTTCGAACAGGAGCGTGAACCAGCAAGTCGTCCCGGCGATGGCTCGCACGTCGTGGTCGAGGTAGCGCTCGGCGATGACGTTGAGCTTCTCGTCGTAGTTCGCCATCGCGCGAACGTCAGCCTCCGGCAGATACACGGGCCGCGACACGAGGGGCATCTTGGTCATCATCAGAGCGGGGTTCGACGTGACGAGCACTTGGCCTTCTCGCCGCATCGTCGTCGCGGGAAACAGGCCAAGAGTGAAGCCACAAAACATTTCTTCGTCGCCCGACCAACGAAGATACCGCATTACGACATCGGTCCCCGCGCGCTGCTGCAGACGTATTTGCCGCGCGGTGATGGGCAAAAACTTCGACTGGCCGTGGTTGGAGCTCCCCGACGAGTTCCCGAAGTACCGTACGAACTCGGGCACGAGAAGGTTGCGCTCCCCTGCGCGCATGCGTTCGATGAAGGGCGAAAAGGCGTCGTAATCCCCCACAGGCACGCGACGCGCGAAGTCCTCGTAGTTGCGAATGCCCGCGAAGCCGTGCGCCTCGCCGAACTCGGTGGCCCTCGCGTGACGGATGATCGAAGCGAGCGTCTTCTCCTGAACGCGGCGCTGGTTGCGAAGGGCACTGTCCCAGCGCGCGATCTCGATTTCGGCGAGCTGCCGGAACGCACGCCCGACGACGCGCGGGTAGGGCGAGCGCACGCGACGCGGCACGCCGCGATCGAACCCTAATGCCGGGTGCGGCGCCTGCGCACGGGGCGGAGCGTGCTCCGAAATTTCGCTCACCGGGGTCGTCATAGTGTTTTTTGGGGCCGAAACTCAAGTGCTCATGCGCGCGCGAACACGCGAGGGGCAGCGTAGTCGGCCATGGCCATGATCGTCGCGATCGGGTTGACTCCCACGGAGCTCGGGAACACCGAGGCATCGCAGACGAAGAGGTTGTCCATGCCGTGGACGGCGAAATCCGCGTCGACCACGCCGATGCCTCGATCGCAGGAAAGCGGATTGCCCCCTTGCGGATGAGCCGAGCCGAAGGAGATCTTGCGTGTATCCACGACATGCTCCTCGATCGCGGACGTCTCGCGAGCCGACGTGATGTCGCGGAAACGATGCGTGGGCAAAATCACGCGCTTGGCGCCCGCGGCAAAGAACACTTCGGTGATCACTTTCAGTCCGCGTTTCACGTTCGCGAGAACGCCGTCGCTCGCGGCGAAGCGCGTCTCCTCGTGACCCCAGAAGCGGCTCTGTACGACGCGTCCCGTCGCCTCGGTCGAGACCAGGGAGCCTGCGTAGGCGAGGTGACGCTGGCGGCGCATCATTTCGCGGTGCTGCTCCATCCAGCCTGGAGTGGTGAGCGCGGCGCTCATGAGCGGGTTATGGGTCGGCTCGATGATGTACCCGTCACCATGAACGCACCACGTCATCTGGTCAGCGTCGTACCCGTCGAGCGGCTCGTCGAACTCGGCCACCATCATGGACCCGGCATTGAATGAAACGCGCGTACCGACGTTCTTCTTGATGCCGCTCTCCAGGAGGAGCGAGCTCGATCCAATCGCGCCGCCGGCGACGACCACCTGTTTGGCGAAAATGCGTATCTCTTCGCGCGTATGCCCCGATCGGGCGCGCACGGAGACCGCCCGGCGTTTGCGCGTTTCGATGCGGTCCACCCGGGTTTCCGGGAGCACGCGCGCGCCGGCAGCCTCCGCCCATGGCACGTAGGTCGAGAGGGCGCTCCGCTTGGCATCGAATGAACACCCGATGTTGCAGTTGCCGCACCCCCGGCAGTTGCCGAGCGCCTTTCGCATCCGCTGTGGCGAGAGGCCGATCGTCCGCGCGCCCTCGACGAAGCGCCGGGTGCTCCCGGAGAAGGTGGATGCGTCCGCCTCCGTCGTCCCGAGCTCCCGTTCAACGGTGTCGTACGAGCGCGCGAGGGCCCGCGCGTCGATCTCAGCGCCGAGACGCTGCCAGTCCTCGAGCACCGCAGGCGGGGCTCGCATCATCACCATGTTCGAAAGCGTCGTCGAACCGCCCACACACGCGCCCTGCAAGATGAACATGTCCATTTGCGAGTTCATCTGCAGCCCGCCGTCCTTGTAAAGGGTCGGGATCATATCGATTTCGGCATCGTTCATCTGTGCTGGACGCACGTACGGGCCCGCTTCCAATACGATGACCGAGAAGCCCCGCTGCGCCGCGCGGCATGCGATTACGCTGCCGCCCGCCCCCGAGCCAATCACGCAGACGTCGCACTCGTGCGTTCTCACGAAACCACCGTGGTCCTGCCGTTGCGCTCGGCAATCAGGAAGCGACGCCTCTTGGGGACTGGCACGTAGCTTGTGGGCCCATGCATGCGCGGGTCTCCGTACGCCCCCAGCAAGACCATGTACCGGATCTTGGCGCAAATGGCCCAGAGGCCGCGGCCTTCGACGTAATGCTCCTCGACGATCCGGCGTCGGTCCTCGAGCCGCAGCTTGGTCAGCGGCTTGCCGAGGGCAGCAACTGGCACCCACTCGACGAGCTGGAGCAAGGCTCGAATTCGCCACGCGCGCTTCGATCGGCCGCGCACGAGAAAGCGCTCCACGTTGTCGGCGATCTCGGTTGGCGATACCTCTCGGTCCGGTCCGGGGTAGAGAACCTCGGCGATCGCAACCAGCGTGCGCCACTCGCAATCCGCCAAAGCTCGCCCCGGAGGAGGTAAAGGGAGAACTCGAAGCAGGACCGATTGCAACGTCACGGGACCTCGGAAACCACTTGGAACGGCAACAAGCGAGCCTAGGGAAGCCGAGCGCCCGCAAAAGCGCAAGAGGCATGCGGCGAACCCACTCACCCCGGACTGTTCGTGTTGTGCGCGAGCTGCGCACGCCGGAGGAAGGCGCGCTTCTTGAATACGTCGTGCGGCCTTGACCGCCCTCGCCGTGGCGTCCGTCCCGTGAGCGCGCGGAGCACACAGAGGCACGCGATTCGTGCCGCGACTGACGTGAGCTTGTCTCGGCGCGCGAATTTGCCACGCGTCGCCTGCGTCGCCGCGTTCGCGTGGGTCATGTCATTCGCGGTTCCCGCGGCCCTTGCGGCGCCGCCAGTGGTCGCGCCCTCGCCGGCTGTCGCTCGAGCACTCGAGCCCAGGCGATACGAGCTGGCCGGCTTCCCGGTGCTCGGCGGAAACAGCGACATCGGCGTGCAGTTCGGAGCCGCCACCACGCTCACCCGTTTCTACGACGAGGCGAGGCCTTATCTCTGGAACATCGACCTTCTTATTTCAGGCAGCCTCAAGGACCAGAACGGGCTTCGCCTCGTGCAGCAGAGTCACGTTGTGCGCCTGGACGCGCCCGCGTTGTTTGGTGGGCGCCTGCGCCTCGACTCGAGAGCGAGCTTCCAGCGCACGATCAACGCTGGCTACTACGGCATCGGCAACGCCACATCCGTCGCGCCGGGTGAGGTAGGCCGGCGCTATCAATACGTGCAGCAGGAGGCCAGGCTTCGCGGCATCGCGCGGCTGCACACAGGCACTCGGTTCGACATCGCGATGGGTGCGTCGTTACGTTACGAAGCGCCGGAACGTTACTCGGAATCGCGACTCGCGGAGGACACCGCTGCGATGAATCCGGTTCTCGGTGCGACGGCCGCGCTGCTCGGGGGGATCGCCGCTGGCCTGATAGTCGACACGCGCGACAACGAGTTCGTGACCACGCGTGGGGTGTTCTACCAGGCGGGCGTCGGGTGGACGGTCGGGTCCGCCGATCGCGTCAACTACGGCAACGCCTCCGTCGTTCTGGCGCACTACGCGGGTCTTGGCGGGCCGTTCTCCTTCGCCAGCCGCTTCGTCGCGAGCATCGAATTCGGCAGGGTGCCTTTCTACGACCTTCAGCAGGGGGGAACGTTCGAGCCTCAGTACCTGCTCGGTGGCGAGACCGGAGTGCGGGGCGTCCCTCAAGGTCGCTACGCGGGGCTAGTAAAAATGGTCAGCAACACCGAAATTCGCAGCACGCCGTTTCCTCGTTTCCGAATCCTCGGACAGAGCTTCCGCATTGGAACGACGACTTTTTTCGATGCGGGTCGCGTTTGGGAGGGCTACCGCGTGATTTCGCCAGCCGACGGCCGGTCGGTCGGGGTCAAGTTCGGCGTGGGAGGCGGCGCGTTCCTGCAGTGGGGAGAAGCCGCCATCTTCCGGGTCGAGGCCGCGTATTCACCCGATGCCGTCGATGAGAACCCGGGGTTTCCGCTGGGGCTCTATGTGTCGGACGGTCTCATGTTCTAGGTCGAAGGCGACGCGGACGGCAGCGATGGAGCGATTCGTCTCAGGGGCCGGCCTTCCAACCCAGCGCGACCTGCCCTAACAGAATGACGAGCTCGGCGGCGACGAAGATGGTGACGGCAATCTCGAGCAAGATGAACCGTCGCTGATGGACGAGATCGACCATCAGCACAAGATTGTCCTGAACGACCCGGAGCTCGTGGTCGAGCGCGCGGTAACGCTCCTCGATTTCGAAGGAGCTTCGCAGACCGCGATAAAGCCGGTCGAGCGCCTCGTCATCCCACGTCGCCACGGGGGACTCGAGGAGCGATAGCGTGCGGACCACCTGCGTTCGGGCCATCATACCGCGTCCGATGAAGCGCAGCATCTCACGGGGGCTGGTGCGGAGAGCGCCGTGCAGCGCGAGCTTCTTGGAGAGCGCTTCCAGCGCGCCGATCAGCGCGTCGACGTCCCCCTCGTAATATTCCATTGCGACCGATTGAGCGACGACCAGCGAGACGATCTCCACCACCCGCACGTCGAGCTCACGCACGATCGCGCGATCGAAACGCACGGCCGGTGTCGCACCGCGATCGATCTCGACGGCAAACGTTTCCTCGAGGGGCGCGCGTGGCTCTGTCCCCAACTGGTCGACGAGATCGCGGATGATGCGCCGGCGCTGATTCTCCTCGACTCCGATGAAGACCACGGCGCCGAAGTCGTAAGCCGCCACCCACGATGTCGGCCCGTAGCTCGCCACGGCGGCGGTCTTCGTGAGCTTGCACCGTTTCGCATGGGTGCCGAACAGCGCCTCCACGGACCGAGGCTGCAACGTCGCCGCGACGGCGAACGCCCGCAGCGACAGCTCCGTTGCGCTCACGCGCTACTCGCCGACCGTGCGGAGCGGCGCGGCCGGTAACGGATTCGGCGTGGGCGTGCGCCGGTTCCTGAACAAGTGTCCGAGCTTTTGCGAGGCGTCGTCGAAGAGCGAATACGCGACGGGCGTCGCGAGGAGCGTCAGCGACAAGGACAGGAGCTGTCCTCCCACGACCACGCCGGCCGTCGCGCGGTTGAAGCCGGCCCCTATGCCACGCGACAAAACGAGCGGAATCATCCCGGCAACGAAGGCGGCGGTGGTCATCAAGATGGGACGCAGGCGGTCGTGGTTCGCTTGCAAGATGGCTTCGAGCCTCGGCATTCCGCCGGCGCGGAGCTGGTTCGTGTGATCGATCTGCAAAATGGCATTCTTTTTGACCACTCCGAAGAGCACGAGAATGCCGAGGATCGAATAGATGTCGATCGCCTGCTTGAAGAGGATCACGCTCAAGAACGCGAATGGAAGAGTCAATGGCAATGAAAGCAGGATGGTGATCGGATGGAGCCACGACTCGAATTGCGCCGCCAGAACGAGGTACATGAAGACGAACGAGAGGACGAGCGCCGCCACGAACGCCACAAATACGCGACCCATCTCTTTGGTCTGTCCATTCGGCGACGCCGTGTAGCCGGCGGGCAGGTGCTCGTCGTCGATGAGCTTCTTCATGGCCTGTGAAATCGCGCCGTCGCCGTAGCCCGGAGCGGCGTTGGCAAGGATGGTTACCGTCCGCTCCCGGTTGAGGCGGTCGATGCGCGACGGGCCCGTCCCGTTCTGCATCTGCACGACGTCCGCCAACGCGACGAAGCCGACGCGCTGCGAAGGGACGGTGAGCAGGCGCATGCCCTCCTCGTCCGCCCGGTAGCGGGACGCCGCGCGGATGTGCACCTCGTATTCTTCCCCGTGCTCCTCGTACGTCGACACCTGATCACCCTGCACCAAGAGGCGAAGCGCCGCCGCTATGTCGCTCGGCTGCACGCCCATATCGGACGCTCGCGCACGGTCGATGTAGAGGCCTATCTCCGGCTTTCCGACGATGAGTGAAGAGTCGACATCTACCGCGCCGGCCGTTCTTTTCAGCTTGTCCGTCACGTCGCCTGCGATCCGCTCCAATCTCCTCAGGTCCGGACCGCGAATGCTGTATTGATTCCGCTGATTCGAGAAGCCGCCGCCCCCGAAGGCGGATACCTCGCTCACGGTAATCCGCAGATCGGGAAACTGCTTGGCGATCACCTCACGGCGGACCCAGTCCATCATCTGGTTCTGGGTCTCTTCGCGCTTCGCCGGGTCCGTCATTCCCACGTAAATTGTCGCGAGGTTGTGGGTTCGTGCGTTGTCTTCGGCGACGGTGGTGATGGTCAGGCGCGCACTGGCATGCGCTCGAATCGCGCGCGCGATACGTGCGCCGATGATACGCGTCTCGTCCAGGCTCGTACCCTCCGGCGCCCGCACCTGCACCTGAAAGCGCGCGTCGTCGTTGACGGGCAAAAAGCCCTTGTTAGCCGCTCCCGCCAGCGGAATGCAAGAAGCGAGGGTCAGCGCCGACGCGGAGACTACCACCCATCTGCGCGCCATGACGAACCGCAGGGCCTTGCCGTAGAGGCGCTCGATGGGACCATAGAACCCGTCGACGAGCCGCTGGCCCACCGACTTGTGGTCGCCGACCTGGGGCTTCAACCAGCGTGACGCCATCATGGGCGTCAGCGTGAAGCTGACCAGCATCGAGACCGCGATCGAGAAGGCCATGGTGACCCCGAAGCTTCGGAGGAACCGCCCCGGGATCCCACCCATGAACGCCACCGGGAGGAAGACGGCGATCAGCGACAGCGTCGTGGCGACGACAGCCAGGCCGATCTCCTTGGTCGCCTCGACGGCGGCGATCGTCGGCTGTTCTTTCTTTTCTTCGATGTGCCTGAAGATGTTTTCCAGCACGACGATGGCGTCGTCGATGACGATGCCTACGGCAAGCGCGAGGGCGAGCAGCGTGATGGTATTTAGGGTGTAACCGACCCACCACATCGTGGCGAACGTCCCGATGATGCTGGTCGGGATCGCGATCGCCGCGATGATCGTGCTGCGCACATTTCCGAGGAACAGAAAGACGATTACCGCGGCGAAAAGCGCCCCGAGCACGAGGTGCTCCTTGACCGAGTTGACACTCGTACGGATCACGCCGGACTCGTCGCGAACGACCTCGATGGTGAATCCGGCAGGTAGCGTCTTTCGAATTTCCTCGACGCGCGCCTTCACCGCGTCGGCCACCTGCACGGTGTTCGAGCCCGACTGCTTTCGCAAGGCCAGGAGCACGGTGGGTTGGCCGTCGAGCAGCGCAGCATTCTCCGGCTCCTCCTCTCCGTCCACGACCTCTGCCACGTCGCGGACGAGCGTCGAATGCCCCGCCTGCTGCTTGACGACGAGACTGCCGATCTGCGCGGGATCCGTCACGCGCCCATGGACGCGCAGGGTGAGCTCCTTCGGCCCGGCATCGACCCGCCCGCCGGGCGTGGCCAGATTTTGGGAAGCGATGGCGCGCTGAACATCCAGAACGGTGATGGCTTCGCCGCGCAGGCGAATGGGATCGATGAGAACGTTGATCTGTCGCTTGCGACCGCCTAGCAGCTGCACCTGCCCGACGCCGTTGATCGATTCCAACGAGCGCCGCACGCGCTTGTCCGCGAGCTCCGTAGCCTCACGGATCGAGTGGCCCTGCGACTGCAAGGAAAAGTAGAGGATGGGCTGCGCGTCGGGGTCGAGCTTCTGGACCACCGGCTGATCGATGTCCTTCGGCAAATCACGGAGAACCGTGTTGAGCCGGTCGCGCACTTCCTGCGCCGCAACGTTGACGTCCTTCTCGATGATGAAGCTGATGATGACCTGAGACACGCCCTCGGTGGTCACCGAACGAAGCTCGTCGATTCCACTGATGGTATTGACGGCCTGCTCGATCTTGTCGGTGATCTCGCTCTCGATGTCCTCTGGCGCGGCGCCCGGCTGGTTCGTAACGACCACGATGATGGGCAGGTCCACGTTGGGGAACTGATCGACCCCGAGCTGCACGTAACCAGCGACGCCAATGACGCAGAGCACAAGGATGAGGACCGACGCGAAGATCGGCCGTCGGACACAGAGCGCAGCCAGCCATTGCATGCGCTCACTCCACGCGCGCGCCGTCGCGCACATCTGGTCCCGGCTGAAGGACCACGATTTCCCCGCGCTCGAGGCCGGCCGAGACCTCGACGGTGTCGTCGTCCAGCGTTTCACCGAGCTGCACGATGCGTTCCTGGATCTGCCTCGATACGACCGCGAACGCCCGCGCGCCAAGCTCGTCGTGAACGATGGCTTTCGTGCTGACGACAGGCCTCACCCGGTCGCCGATGAGCACGCGCGTGGTGGCAAACATGCCCGATTTCAGCCGGCCATCGGGGTTGGGAACGACGGCCTCGACGACCAGGTCCCGAGTCGCCTCGCGAACGTTCGGGCTGATGTACCTCACGGTTCCGCCGAAGCGCTCGTCTGCGTAGGCGCTCACCGTGAAGGTGACCGGCAACTCGGGTTTGACGACGGAGATCTTCGCCTCCGGCACGGTGAGCTCCAAGCGAAGCGGGTCGGGAACGTAGATCGACGCCACTCGGGTACTGGGCTGCACGTATTGACCCGCCGTTGCATAGCGCTCGCCGATGACGCCATCGAAAGGCGCTCGGATGGTCGTATCGCTGAGGATTTTGGTCGCGGTTCGCCGCTGCGCCTCGGCGGCCACGGCCGACCATTGTTGCGAGGCGCATTGCGCTGTTTGCCGGTCGTACTCCGCCTGCGAGATGGCCGCGGTTTCGAGCAGGTGCTTTACGCGGTCGCACTCGCGCTGAGCCTGCTCTAGCTGGCTCTGTGCCCCTTTGGACTGGGCTTCGGCTGCGGTCGCTGCGAGGGCTGCCGACCGTGGGTCGACGACGATGAGCACCTGCCCCCGCTTCACGGGTTGGCCCCGTTCAATGTAGGTCTGCACGACGGTTCCGCTTACGTCCGCGGCGACTTCGGACACGGCGCTGGCGTGAAGCGTCCCCGTAAGGGTCAGGTACTGCGGCACCCGCCGATCGACCACGGTGGCCGTGGTGACACGCAATGGCCGAGCGGCATCCCGCAATCCCTCGGAGGCCGCTGCCTCGTCCGACCGATGACACGACACCAAGGCCAGCAGAGCGAGTAGCGCGAGCACATGCATGGGTCCGGGGGTGGGTAGGCATCGCAACGAGACACGTCAAGCGTGAGTCGGCGCCACTCACCCAGAGCTTCCTCGCTCCATGTGGGCTATAAGGCCCCGGCCGATGCCCGAACGCAAGACCCCGCGCGAGATCCTCGCCGCCGCCGGAAAGCTCGACAAAGACGTAGTTGCTGTGAAGCACGCGGGCCGCCTCGTCGACCTGCACACGCCAGTCGACGCCGGGTCGGGCGAGCTCATGCCGGTTCGCGCAACCGACCGCGATGGTCTTGCAGTGATTCGACACTCGGCGGCACACGTGATGGCCGACGCGGTGCAGCGCCTGTTTCCCGGAACAAAGGTGACCATCGGACCGGCTATAGACAGCGGCTTTTACTACGATTTCGAGAAGCCGGGGGCAGGCTTCAGCGACGAGGACCTTCTCCGGATCGAGCAGGTCATGCTCGAAATCATCAAGAAGGACACGCCCTTCCGACGGGTCGTTGTCACGCGCGACGAAGCGAAGCGGATGTTTGCTGCGATGGGCGAGACGTACAAAGTCGAGATCATCGATGCCATACCTCCCGACGAAGAGGTGAGCCTCTACAAGCACGGTGGGCCGTCGGCCACCCCGCATGGGGCCAGCGCGGCGAATGCCACGAATGCCACGAGTGAGTGGGTCGACGTGTGCGAAGGGCCGCACGTCCCGTCCACCGGCCACCTGACCGCCATCAAGCTGACCCACGTCGCCGGCGCATACTGGCGCGGCGACGAGCGCAACCCAATGCTCCAGCGGATATACGGGACCGCTTTTGCGAGCGCGGCATCGCTGGAGGAACACCTCAAGCTAGTCGAACAGGCCAAGCAGCGCGATCATCGGAAGCTCGGCAAGGAGCTCGAGCTTTTCATGTTCGACGAGGTCGCGCCCGCGATGCCGTTCTTTCTGCCGCGAGGCACGTTCGTCTACAACAAGATGATCGAATTCCTTCGTGGCCTCTATCCTCGCCACGGATACGAGGAGGTCATCACCCCGCTCGCGTTCGATCCCCGCCTCTTCCGCCAAAGCGGCCACCTGGGGCACTACAACGAGAACATGTACCGGCTCTGGACAGAGGACGCCCTCGAGGGAGCGGGCGACGCGCTGAAGACCGGCCTTCAGGCCGGGTCGTTCGCATTGAAGCCGATGAACTGCCCGAGCCATTGCGTTATTTTCGGCAGCAAGCGTCGCAGCTACCGGGAGCTCCCGTGGCGCGTGGCAGATTTCGGACGCCTGCATCGCTACGAACGAGGAGGCGTCGTTCACGGCCTCGCGCGGGTGCGCAGCTTTTCGCAGGACGACGCCCACGTATTCTGCACCGAGAGTCAGGTCGCCGAAGAAATCGAGAAATTCATCGGCTTTCTGAAGGACGTGTACCGCGCGTTCCGCTTTGAACGGCTTGACATCAAGCTGGCCACGCGACCCGCCCCGGACCAACGTTTCGGCAGCGACGCGGATTGGGACAAATCCGAGACCGCCCTAGCAACTGGGCTCGAGCGCGCGGGGTTGCCCTACGAGGTCTCGCCCGGCGAGGGCGCGTTCTACGGACCGAAGGTCGAGTTTCACGTGCAGGATGCGCTGAAGCGGTCCTGGCAGCTGGGTACTATCCAGTACGACTGGAACATGCCCACTCGCTTCGAGCTCGGGTACGTCGGCGAGGACGGGCACTTGCACCATCCGGTGATGCTCCACCGCGCGGTATTTGGTTCGCTCGAGCGGTTCTTCGGTGTGTACCTTGAACATTGCGGCGGGAATTTTCCGCCATGGATCGCGCCAAAGCAGGCCATCGTGCTCACCGTGAGTGAAAAAAGCGACGAATATGCGCGGCGCGTCGTCGAGCGTCTCCTCGCTCGAGGGCTGCGCATCGATCTCGACCTCTCGGCCGACAAGCTCGGCGCCAAAATCCGCAACGCCCGTCTCCTGCGCTATCCGTACATGCTCGTCGTAGGCCCGAAGGAGGCGGAGGGCGATTCGGTCGGAGCGCGCTCACGCGACGCCGGGGAGCTCGGTTCGATGAAGGTCGACGAATTCGCGGAACGCCTCGTCGGGGAGAGCGCATCCCCCTGAGCAGTCGTGCATTGACGTGCGCGCAGCTTCGCGCCGAAACTTGCCTCACCAGACACGGGGGCGGATGCGCCGTCTCGTCGCGTCGTTCGAGTCCCACGTAGCAACACCGAGGTCACACAGTAAAAATGGCATTGGGTCATCCGCGGTTCGATCCGCGTCAGCAGCAGCGCGGTTATCAGATCCGAGTCAATCACCGCATCCGCGTTCCAGAGGTGCTCGTCATTGGACCGGACGGAAATAAACTTGGCGTGCTGCAAACTCATGACGCACTTCGCATGGCTCAGGAGCAGGGGCTGGATCTCGTCGAGATCAATCCCAAGGCCGATCCACCGGTCTGCAAGATCCTCGACTTCGGCAAGTACAAGTACGAGGAGAAGAAGAAGGCTGCGCAGGCACGGCGCAATCAAGCCGTCGTCGAGATCAAGGAGGTGAAGCTTCGGCCGAAGACCGACGATCACGACATCAACTTCAAGATCCGGGCGGCCCGGCGGTTTTTGGAGGCCGGCCACAAGGTGAAATTCACAGTCCGTTTTCGCGGCCGCGAGATCACCCATCCGGAGAAAGCGCACGAGCAGCTCGATGTAATCCTTAAGGGCATTGACGACGTCTCGAACGTGGAGACACGGCCCATGATGGAGGCGCGGGCGATGTCCATCATCGTCGCGCCGAAACCAGCCGTCATGCAGCGGGTCGCGCAGCTGCGAGCCGCCCAGGAAAAGGCACGTCAGCTGGCCGAGAAGGAGGGGCGTCCGATGCCCCCGCCACCGTCTTCGATCGACCTCCCAGATGACCCGGACGATGACGACGACGAGGACGACGAGGACGACGAGGACGACGGTGAGGGTGAAGGTGAGGGACAGGCACAAGGAGAGAGCAAGCTCGAGGGCGGTAGCTCGAACTAGCTTCGGGATGTTGGCATTGGCGCCGTTCGTAGCTGTGGCGCTCAGCACGCGCGGGATCGTTCCGCACTTGGGTGACCTCATTGCGCATCGGTTCGCCGTTGTAGGCTCGGTTGTGCGCGGCGTTGCCCCGGCGTCGCGCGCGGACGACGCCCGGCCCGATGACGCGGCACCCGCGCCGCCATTGCAACCTCCTGTTCCGACGAGCACGGCCCCCGTTCGCTGGCGCATCTCGTCGCGCTTGGCGTCATTGCCACCTGCCATCGTCCTGCCGGTCGAACGCTTGTCGCGCCTCACGGCATCGCAGCTGGGGCGTATTCGAGGGGTCGACGCTGTGGACGCGAACGGCCATCCGATAGGCGTTCGGCTGTCGGGCGTTCAGGCGCTCGGTCTTGGTCTTCGTGAGGGTGACATCGTCACGTCGCTAGATGGGCACCCGACCCCCACGCTCGACGATGGAACGGTTGTAGCGAAATCCGCCCTCGGCTCCGGTCGCCGCAATGCGCCTGCGACGATCTTGCGCGACGGGCAAGTCGTCGCTGTCATGGTGCAGCTCCCTCGGGTTGCTACGGAGTAGGTGAGTGCGCCGGAACGTCGCCGTGCGTGCATGACGCTGGCTTGGCGACGGGTTCCTACAATGACGGCTCCGAACCCAGTCGCGCCAGCGCCTCGCCCGCCACACGGCAGAGCCTCCAATCATCCATCGTCGCCGCTCCAAGCTTCTTGTAGAAGTTCCGCGCCGGGTCGTTCCAGTGCAGGACCGACCATTCGACGCGCCCGCATCCACGGCTTAGGGCTAACCCCGCGACCGCGTGGAGAAGCGCTCGCCCCCAGCCTCGTCGGCGGTGCTCCGGCAAAACGAAGAGGTCCTCCACGTGGATCCCCGGGCGAGCGAGAAAGCTCGAGAACGTGTGGAAGTACATCGCCATCCCGACCACTGTCGCGTCCGTCTCGATCGCAAGCAGGACCTCAGCGCGCGGGCTTTCGCCGAAGACATGCACGCGGAAGTCGTCCTCGGTCCCCACTACCTCGTGCTCCAGCCGTTCATACCGCGCAAGCTCTCTCACCAGACGCCAGATCACGGGGAGGTCGCTCGAGAGGGCAGGTCGGATCATGTCGGGAACGCTACCGCCCTTTACGACGCGGCGTGGGGTGAGTAACGCATCAGGAGCATGACCGCCGCGGCTCCGACGACGCGCTCGCTTCGGATCCTCATCGCGAAGCCGGGTCTAGACGGCCACGACCGCGGCGCCAAGGTCATCGCGCGCGCGCTGCGTGACGCCGGCTTCGAGGTCGTCTACACGGGGCTTCACCAAACGCCGGAGATGATCGCGTCGGCCGCCGTGCAAGAGGACGTGGACGCGGTCGGGCTCTCGATAATGAGCGGCGCGCACAACACGCTTTTCCCGGCAGTCGTAGGGGAACTGCACAAGCGCGGCGCTCACGACGTGGTGGTCTTCGGCGGGGGCATCATCCCCGAGGTGGACTTCGAGCCGCTCAAATCGGCGGGCATAACGGGCGTCTTCACGCCGGGCGCCTCTCTCCAGACCATCGTCCAGTGGGTCCGGGACAATGTCCGTCCGCGGCTTGGCGCGGCGTCGACGCAGGTGACGGGCGCCTTACCGGGCGGCGAAACGGTAAAGGACGGGTGAGCAGCACGTGATAAAAAGTCGCAATGGCCAATCTGGCGAACATCCCCGCTCGTGACAACGACGGTAATTTGCGCGCCGTCGTCGAGACGCCGCGAGCCTCCTGTGTGAAGATCAAGTTCGACGAGGAACTGAACGCATTCGTTTGCTCCCGGCCGCTCGTTCTCGGCGTCAGCTATCCGTATGATTGGGGGTTTTTCCCGAGCACGCGCGCAGCGGACGGGGATCCCCTCGACGTGATGATTTATCACGACGCGACGACTTTTCCGGGAGTCGTCATTCCGTGCAAGCCCATCGGCGTAGTTCGCCTGTCGCAAAAGTCGAAGAAAGGACGCGAGCGCAACGATCGGATCATCGCAGTTCCCCTCGACGAGCCTCGCTACGACGACGCGCGTAACCTGCACGGGCGGGTCCGTGACGAGCTGGAACAGTTCTTCCGCAACGTCGTTTGTTTCGAGGGCAAAGGCGTCCGGGTCGAAGGTTGGGAAGGGCCCAAGACCGCGGAAAAGCTGATTCGCGAAGCGCAGCGCACGTTCGACTCGGGTCGGCGCTCGCCGTGAGCGACGGCCATGAGCCAGGGAACTCTCACAGGAGCGGGGCGCACTCCCCCGGCGATCCACACGCGGACCCCTTCGCGCCGGCGCGGCTCAATCTGCTCTTTCCGCGCCTTCTCGCCGAAACGCTCGGCACCAGCGCGCTCGTGTTCGTCGACTGCGGCGGTGCAATAGTTGGATCGCTCGCCCCGGACGAGGTGACCTCGGTCGGCCGCTCCCTGGCCACCGGCTTACTGATCATGTCGCTCATCTACACGATGGGCGACGTCTCGGGGGCACACTTCAATCCGGCGGTTACATTAGCCTTCGCGCTTCGGCGCGCGTTCCCATGGTCGCGCGTGCCTGTGTACGTAGCGGCACAGCTGCTCGGCGGTCTCGCAGGGGCGACGCTGTTACGGGCGCTCTTCGGAACGACAGAACAGCTTGGTGCCACCCACCCGCACTTCGGCGCCTTTCGCGGCGTCGTTTCGAGATCGCGCTCACCTTTCTGCTCGTATGCGTGGTGCTTGGAACGGCCACACGCCATCGCGTTGTCGGGGCCAACGCCGCTCTCGCCTCTGGCGGAGCAGTGGCGCTTTGCTCGCTCTTCTCGCGGCCAATAAGCGGCGCATCCATGAACCCTGCGCGCTCGATTTCCGCCGCGCTCGTCGGAGGTTGCCTAAGCGAACAGTGGATTTATTTGGTAGGCCCGGTGGTGGGCGCGTGCCTCGCCGTCGTCGCGATGAGCGGCGTCCACCCGCGGAGGCATTCCGGCGAAAAGGATGCTGCGGCCGGGGAAACCAAGACCGAAGCCGGAAAGTAGCCGAATAAGGGGCCCGCTTCCCAGCTTCGTCGCGCGACGGAGTTGCGCGATTGCTCAATGAAACATGAGGTAGAGAACAATCAGTACAGGGATCGGAATGCCCAGGAACCAAAGAAGGCCGTATTTCATGGTCGTCTCCCGAGGTGTTCAGAGGTTTAGGCGCATGCCCGCGGTAGTGTTCCCCGCAGACGAGGCCCGGTTCACCAGTGCTTAGGGTCCGTCAACTCACCGACCCACTCTGCGAGGTCCGTGCCTGCATCTCCGTCCTGCGCAAATACAGCTAATCCGCCCATCTAGGCGGGTCGCGCCATCCGTCTCTAGGACGGCGCGACGGGCCGGACTCAGCCAATTCGCCACGCCGCCACCTTTTTGCAACGTACCACTGGCGGGGCGGCCGGGCTCCTTCAGCCCATGCCTGCAACTGGTTCGGAGTCGATCCTTCGCGTTCGCGTTTCCTTGATGAACAGCCCGCCGACGGTCACCGTCACGATGCAAACGACAATGGGATAGATGAGGCCCATGTAGATGGCATTTGGCCCGAACGATTTCGCCCATGAGGACGTGGTCACCGCCGTCGCGATGAGCGGCAAGAAGCCGCCGAACCACCCATTTCCGAGGTGGTAGGGCAGCGACATCGACGTGTACCGAATCTTAGTTGGGAAGAGCTCGACGAGAAAAGCCGCAATCGGCCCATAAACCATCGCGACGTAGACCATCTGCAGCGACAGCAGCAAGACGAGAGCGAAGTGGTTTGGGGCGGTGGGAGGCGTCGCGAAATGCCTCATTGCGCTATAGATTGGGATATACGTGATGGCGGCCAAGGCGCAGCCGAGCAGCATGATCCTCTTACGCCCTATGCGATCCGAAAGCCCGCCGAAGAGCACGATGCATGGCGTGCCCACAACGAGGGCGATCGAGACGAGGAGGTAGGCGGTCTTCCAGTCGAGCTTTAACGCCGCCTGCAAGAAAGTGAGCGCGTAGAACTGGCCCGTGTACCAGACGACGCCCTGTCCCGCCGTCGCGCCGAAAAGCGCAAGGATGACGTAGCGAAGGTTGACCGGGTTGGTGAAGCTCTCCTTGAGCGGGTTCTTCGACAGGTGCCCAGTGGCCTTTATCTTGGAAAAAAGAGGCGACTCCCGCATTCTAAGTCGTATGTAGAACGAGACCGCCAGCAGGATGAACGACATCAAAAAAGGCACTCGCCAACCCCACGCACGGAACGCTTGCTCACCGACATTGATCCGGGTCGTGGCGATGATTCCCATGCTCAGGAAAAAGCCGAGCGTGGCCGTCGTCTGGATAAAGCTCGTGTAAAAGCCGCGCTTCGCGTCCGGCACGTGCTCGGCGACGTATGTTGCGGCGCCGCCATACTCACCGCCGAGCGCTAGCCCTTGGAGCAAGCGCAGGAAAACGAGCATGAACGTCGCAAGCAGCCCCCACTTCTCGTATGTCGGGAGGAAGCCAACGAGAGCGGTGCTCAGGCCCATGGTCGCCATCGTCACGAGGAACGTGTACTTGCGTCCGACGAGGTCACCGATGTGCCCGAAAACGAGCGCACCAAGGGGTCTGACGCCGAACCCCGCGCCGAACGTTGCGAGGCTCGCCAGGAGCTGAGCCGTTTCGTTCCCCGGCGGGAAAAAAAGCCCGCTGAAGAAGACAGCAAGGCTGCCGTACAGGTAGAAATCGTACCATTCGAAGAGGGTGCCGAGCGACGCGGCCACGATAACTCTGCGGATAGTGGAAGCGTCAGCGACTGGTTCGGCGGGGCTGAACGTTGCGACGGCTGAGTGGTTGGCCATAGTTGAGGCGGAGAGGGTAGCCCAGGTCGGGTCTCGCGCGACATAACTCTGCCGTAGAAGACGGGCTGTCGCTGGGCAGCCTGGGACCGCCCTCCCCACGAGGTCGCACGGTCCGCCGTCGCCGGGAAGGGCTGGGAGCACCGACCGAGCAGCCACGCATGGCGTCCAGGACAGTTCGTGGGCGCTCGGATTACGGGGTTTTTGCAGTTCGGCTACCGGCACGTCAGTCGCAATCGCGGCTCAGTGCGGGTGCAGTCCCCGCCTGGAGGTATTCCCATGCTCGGTTCTGCGCTTGTCCATGACTTGTCCCCGTGCATTAAGGTCGCACTCGCGCTCACATCGGCCGGAGCCCTCGCGGCAGGCGCCGGTGCGTGCGGGGGGCCTTCGCTCGACCGAACGTCGCCAGGCCAGCTCGCGGACGTGCTGGCACCACCTCGGGGCGTTCTCGATCGCGGTGCCGACCCTGCGGTGGTAGCCGTCGACGCGGGCGATGGCCGGCTGTGCACGGGCGCGCTGGTTGCACCGGACGTGGTGCTGACATCGCGCAGCTGTGTCGCGGCCACGGTGGGCGATCCGTTGGCCCTGCAGTGCCGATCCGTGATCGCACAGGCCCTTTCGGCGCGCGACCCGCGTTCGCTGCGCATCCTGGTCGGCGACGACCTAAGCTCCGCGGTCGAGCGGGCGCGGGGTCGCCGGATTATCTCTCCCGCGGCAGATCTGGTTTGTGCGGCGGATATCGCGCTGGTCGTTCTCGACGCGACCATCGATGACATCCGGCCGCTGCCCGTGCGAACGACCGGGGCCGCGCAGGGTGACCGCGTTCGCACGATCGCTTACGGCCGGTTCACTTCTCGGCAGTCGATCGAGAAAATTGTGCGCGACCATGTCCAGGTGCTGGATTCTGGGTCCGAAGAACTCGTCCTCGCGGAGTCCGTTTGCGACCGCGCCATGGGCGGACCAGCATTAAGCGAATTGACCGGAGAGGTGGTCGGAGTGTCCGCGCGCGACGACGGCACGAGCTGCGACGGCGGCAGCGGGGCGGCGGTCTACACGCGGTCGGATGTGTATCTCGCCCTGGTTGCCGAGGCGCTGGCGCAAGGCAGTGTTCCCGCGAAGGGCGGATCGATGCTGCGGACCAGGAAGGGGCCCGTCGATATGGGCTCCATGTGCGCGTCCGCGGCCGACTGCGCGGCCGGAGTTTGTCTAACCTCTACGGACGCGCAATATTGCTCGCGCACATGTGACCCGCACGACCGCTGCCCGTCCCGCTTTGTCTGTCGCAGGAGCCAGGATGCGGTGTGGGTATGCGCCAGACGTTGATGCGCAGGCCACACTTGCGCCGTCTCTGCGGCGCTGACAAGGTGGCGGACAGGTCATTCGATGCTCGTGCGCGGCGGGGCGGGCGTTCCCCGGGATTCGAAGGCAATGAACTTCGACTTCTCCACCGATCAGCAGCTTCTAAGGCAAAGCGTTCGCGATTTCGTCCATGCCGAGATCGCACCGCACGCGCAGCGTTGGGACTCGGAAGAGCGTTTCCCGATCGAGCTTGTGCCGAAGCTGGCGCAGATGGGGCTGCTCGGAATTCGTATTCCTCAGGAATACGGCGGTTCAGGCATGGGGGTGACCGCCTACGCCATCTGCGTGGAAGAGGTCGCCCGGGTTGATGGGGCCATTGCGCTCACCGTCGCATCGCACAACGGGCTGGGCAGCGGCCACGTGCTGGCGTTTGGCTCCGAGGCGTTGAAGCGCCGCTACCTGCCGCGGGCCGCGTCAGGCGAATGCTTGGCCGCGTGGGCGCTCACCGAGCCCGGGAGCGGCAGCGACGCCGCCGCGCTTAGGACCACTGCCCGGCGCAACGGCGACAACTGGGTGCTTCACGGGACTAAGACGTTCATCACTCAGGGCTCCGTAGGCGGGTTCTGCGTCGTGCTTGCGCGGACCCGTGCGGACGTCCGCAAGCAGAGGGGCATCACGGCCTTCGTAGTAGACCGCGGCACTCCCGGATTCACGGCTTCGAAGCATCTGCTCAAGTTGGGTTGCCGCGCGAGTGATACGGCCGAGCTCGTGCTCGACGGCGTCGTCGTGCCGGACTCGCAGCGACTTGGGGAGGTAGACTCCGGGTTCGCCGACACGATGCGCATTCTGGACGGGGGGCGCATCTCCATCGCGGCGATGGCTTTGGGGCTAGGGTACGGCGCATTGGGTTTGGCGACGCGTTATGCGAAAGAGCGCCAGGCGTTCGGGAAGCCCATCGGGCAGCACCAGGCGATCCAGTGGTTGCTCGCCGACGCAAAGACCGAGCTCGATGCCGCTTCGCTCCTCACGTATCGCGCTGCATGGCTCGCGGACCGAGGTCGCCCCCATTCGAATGAAGCGTCCATGGCGAAGCTGTTCGCGAGCGAAGCCGCGACCCGGGCTTGTAACAGCGCGATACAGGTGCACGGCGGGTACGGGTATGTCCGCGAGTTCGATGTGGAGCGCCATCTTCGCGACGCCAAGCTGTGCGAAATCGGCGAGGGGACTAGCGAAATCCAGCGCAGTGTCATCGCCAAACACTTGCTCCGTTCCTGAGATTCGCGAGCTCCGTCTTTAGGTATTTCGGCAGCAGCGATTCGGCATTGTCGGAATCGACGGCGCCCGCCCGTGAACACCACGAGCGACGAACACCTGCGCGGACGTGCAGCAATGGCTCCCGACGAACTGGCGTTGGGGACCAAGAATCATTGACAGTCGAAGCGGCTGTCCATACCGTCCCTCTTCAACGTGGGAAATCGTGGCAAGAAGTGTCAAGCCACGTAGCCGCACTCGAGAGGCAAGAACGCGTCGATGTTTCGCGGGCGGTACGAGCACACGATCGACGCGAAGGGACGCACCAGCGTTCCGGCGCGTTACCGCGACGTTTTGGCCGCCGCCGGGGAGCGACGGATCGTGCTGACCAGCGCGCTCGACCCGTGCCTCATTGCGTACAGTCCGGCGGAGTGGAGCGCCTTCGAAGAGCGGTTGGCCAAGCTGCCCCACTTTGATAGGGCCGTTCAGAAGCTGAAACGGATCTACGTTTCAGGCGCGGTTGAGTGCGAGATCGATGAGGTTGGCCGCGTGCTCGTGCCGCCCACGTTGCGAGACCACGCGCGCCTGGCGAAGGACGTTCTCTGGGCCGGCTCGGGTCGCTATGCCGAGCTGTGGGACAAGCACGAATGGCAGCGGCACTTCGACACCACCGAAGACGAAAAGCGAGACATCGCCAGACGGCTTGCGGAGCTCGGGCTATGAGCAACCTGCAGCTCGCGCTGCCCGGTGTCCTATCGACCGAACTGGCCGACGAGTGGGTCTGGAGCGACCACTTCGACGAGGTGACCGACGTGAAGCGCTTCGAGCACACCACGGTGTTACGCGACGAGGTCGTACGTGCGCTCGCCCCGCGGCCCGGGGGCATTTACGTTGACGCCACGCTCGGCGCCGGCGGCCACACCGTGGCTCTGCTGGAGTCCGAACCAAAGGCGCGGATCATCGGAATCGATCGCGATCCCGCAGCGACGGCCGCCGCCGAAGAACGGATGGCGCTCGTCGCGGACCGAATCGTCGTCGTGCACGCATCTTTTTCGACGGTGCGCGAACGCTTGGATGCACTTGGGATCGACCGGGTCGACGGTCTCGTGGCCGACCTTGGCGTGAGCTCGCCCCAGCTTGACGATCCCGCCCGCGGTATGAGCTTTCGGCGCGAAGGCCCCATCGATATGCGCATGAATCCCGAGGACCGGGAGACAGCGCTCGAGCTCATCGAACGGCTGGACGACGACGAGCTAGCAAACGTAGTTTTCCACTACGGCGAGGAGCGCCGATCCCGGCGCATTGCACGTAGCATCAAGAAGGCACTCGCTGCGGGTGAGCTGCGCACCACCCTCGACCTGCGGCGCGCCATCGTGCGCGCCGTGGGCCCCGCTCGCATCGGGGGCGTGGACCCGGCAACGCGCACCTTCCAGGCCCTCCGCATCGCTGTGAACCGTGAGCTCGACGAGCTGGAGAGCCTTCTCACTTCGCTGCAAGACGTCGTTGCCGAAGGCGGCGTCGCGGCGATCATCGCTTTTCACTCACTGGAGGATCGCCTGGTTAAACGAGTCTTTGCAGGCCAATGCTGGGCACGGCTCACCAAGAAGCCTCAGGTGGCCACGGACGAAGAGTGTTTGCAGAACCCACGCGCTCGCAGCGCCAAGCTCCGCGCCGCCCGCCGTGTGACTCCTTTGGAGCCCGACGAGTGAGCAGGGCGGGAAGGGCCTTTCTCCCGGTGTGGACCACCGTCGTGGCGGCGACGGTAAGCGCCTTCGTCTTGCACCTGGCGCTGCGGGGCAGGACGATGCAACTCGGGTACGAGCTCGGCCACGAGAGGCAGGAGCAGGCGAGGCTCCGCGAAATGAAGCGGGTGCTCCAGCTCGAGTCGGCGAGCTACAAGACGCCGGAACGCGTCGAAATCGTGGCGCGCACGCTCCTGGGGATGGAGCCGCCGCCGCCGGAACGCATCGTCGTCATGCCGCCCTACGTCGATAGCCGCGCAGATGACAACCTGGCGGCTGTACGATTCGAGAGGCCACCGTGAAGAACCTCGCGCCCGCCCGGGCTCGGTGGATCCAGATGCGCATGGGCTTGCTCTGCGGCATCATGGGTCTGGCGCTGGGCGGCGTCGTGTCGAGCGCATGGCGGATTCAGGTCGAAGACGGCCGTGAATGGCGCGAGACGGCGGAGAAACAGCGGCAGCGGCGGCTCCACATCGAGCCCAAGCGAGGTACGATTCAGGATCGCAACGGAACACCCCTTGCGGTCAGCGTCGAGGTTCCCAGCGTGAGCGCCGACGTCGTAGAGATGCTGCGAGGCATTGAGGGTAAGGTGGCCCAAGATGCACTGTTGCGAGAAGCAGCGGTCCGTCTAGGGCAGGCCCTCTCTCTTCCGCCGGCGGAGGTCTTCGCCAGGCTGGAGCCTAGGCATCGCTTTGTTTGGATTAAACGACGCATAACGAGCGACGAGGTGCTGGCCGTTCGCGAGCTGAGCGATGCGAGGAAGTCAGCGGGCGCCATTCGCGGCCTCTCCATCGACGGCGAGGGGCACAGGTACTACCCCGGCCGCGAGCTTGGGGGTGCCGTGCTTGGCTTCGTGGCTCCGGATGGTCAGGGAAAGGATGGCATAGAGCTCGCCCTGGACGAAGAATTGCGCGGCAAGGCCGAAGCGATCCGCGGTCTTCGTGATCGCGGCGGGCGCCTTATCTTCGACGAGGCCAACGGCGAGCATGCGTTACAAGGCAACGACGTGGTGCTTTCCATCGACGAAGGAATCCAACGCGCGGCCGAGCGCGAGCTGGACGCAGCGATGCGTACCTATGAGACGCGCGGCGCTTCGCTCGTCGTGGTCGAGCCGTCGACGGGCGACATTCTCGCGATGGCAGACGTTCCCGGCTACAACCCCAACGACTACACGGACAGCCAGGCTGATGCGCGGCGGGACCGTGCGGTGACGGATCGGTTCGAACCGGGTTCCGTGATGAAGACGTTTACCCTCGCCGGCGCCCTCGCCGCAGGCACCCTCAGGCCAACGGATGCGATCGATTGTGAGCACGGCGTCTACAGGGTCGGGGGCATCACTGTCCACGACACGCATTCGAACGGCATCCTTTCGCCGACGCAGATACTGGCTCGGAGCTCCAACATCGGGGCACTGAAGATCGGGCTGCAGCTCGGTGAAAGCGGTCTCTACGCGGCGCTCCGTCGCTTCGGGTTCGGTGAGCCGACGGGTGTTCCCTTGCCGGGCGAGGCGGCAGGGGTGCTCCGTCCGCGGTCGCGCTCGTGGTACGACGCAGAGACGGCCAGCGCGAGCTTCGGACAAGGCATCAGCGTCACGACTCTTCAGCTCGCCATGGCGATGGCCGCCATCGCCAATGACGGCAAGCTCCTCGAGCCCATTCTGGTCAAGAAGGTCACCGATGGCCGCGGTGCTTCGCTGCGCGAGTCGGTCCCCAAAGTCCGGCGTGAGGTGGTTCCGCCGAGTGTCGCGAAGATACTTGCGGAGATGCTCACGGCCGTGACGGAGGAGGGTGGCACCGCCGTGGAGGCGGCCATTCCGGGCTTCCGTGTGGCCGGCAAGACGTCCACGGCGCAAAAAGTGGACCCCACGACTGGGCGTTACTCGGTTGAAAAGTACACGGCCGTCTTTGTGGGCTTCGTACCCGTCGATCACCCGAGGATCGTCGTAGCAGTCGTCCTCGATGAGCCAATGATCGGGCGGTACGGAGGGGATTTGGCCGGACCGGTTTTCCGCAGGGTTGCCGAGACGAGCTTGCGCTACCTCGGGGTCGCCCCCTCGCTCCCGTCGGTCCACATCGGCGACAGAAAGCGGGACAGCTTTCCACCGGGTGCAACTGCTCCCAAGTCGCCAGCGACCAGTATGGAGGCAGCCGCTATGGCGAAGGGCGATGCGCTGTCCGTTCCCCTTTCACCGGGCAGCCTGCGGGTGCCGGACGCAGTGGGTCTCGGTGCGCACGATGTGGTCATCGCGCTGACGAAAGCGGGATTCGTCCCGCGACTCGACGGGTGGGGCCGCGCGGTCCGTCAGAGCCCCGCGCCGGGGAGCGGCGCCGCAAAGGGGACCTCGGTGCGCGTCGTGCTCGAACCCGCGTCATGATGGAGGCTGTGGAACGCGAGCGATCCCGGACTGGACTCCGCCTCGATGAGCTGCTGCGCGAGCTCCCGGGTGTCGCGGAGATCGTAGGATACGGCGGTGTGATAGTTCACGGCGTCCGCCAGGACTCACGCGCTATCGAGGGCGGCGAGCTGTTCGTGGCTAGGAAGGGCGGCAAGGTCGATGGTGTGCGCTTCGCCGCCGATGCGGTCGCGCGAGGCGCCGCCGCGATTATGGCCGGGCGAGGCGCGGTGGATCCCCGCGCAATGGGAGTGCCAGTCATCCTGGTGGAAGACCCTGCCACCGCGCTCGCCTACGCCGCCGCCGCCATTTATGGGCAGCCGTCGTTCGCGCTCGACGTCGTCGGCATAACGGGCACCAATGGCAAGACAACGACGACGCACCTCGTGCGTGCGGCGGTCGACGGGGCGCTCGGCCGTCCGAGCTGCGGCGTGCTCGGCACGGTCGGGTACTCGTTCGGCGACTGGCACGTTCCGGCCGAGCACACGACGCCGGAAGCCGATTTGCTATCCCGGACAATGGCGGATATGCGCGTGCGGGGCGCAACGCACGTGGCCATGGAGGTCTCCTCCCACGCGCTGGAGCTCGAGCGGGTGCGCGCGGTGCGCTTTCGGGTCGCCGCGCTGACCAACCTCACTCAAGACCACCTCGATTTTCATGGGACGATGGCCGCTTACGCCAGGGCGAAAGCCCGCCTCTTCACCGAGCTCGGCCCCGGGGCCGCGGTGCTTAACGTCGATGACGCTTTTGGCCGCGACTTATCGACACACATCCGCGCGCGGTGCGTGCGGGTGAGCGCTTGCGTCGGCGCGGACGCTGAGATCGCCCCGCGCGACGCCTCGTGGGACGCCCGCGGGGTGACGGCGACGGTGACCACGCCATCGGGTGATGTACCGCTCGTTTCCCGTCTCATGGGAAGGCACAACCTCGAGAATCTGCTGCTCGCGCTGGGTGTGGCGCACGCTCTTGAGCTCGATCTCGACCGTGCTGCCGCGGCTTTGTCGGCCGAACCCGGCGCTCCCGGCAGGCTCGAGCGTTGCGACACTTCGCAGGACGACATCGTCGTCGTCGTCGACTACGCCCACACGCCCGACGCGCTAGCGCGCGCTCTCGATGCAGTGCGCATCGTCGGAACCGGGCGCCTGGGGTGCGTCTTCGGCTGCGGGGGAGATCGCGACCCGTCGAAACGCGTGGCAATGGGGGAAGCCGTCGGACGTCGTGCCGATTTCGCAATCGTGACCACCGACAACCCGCGCGGCGAGGACCCGAGAGCGATCGCGGAGGTCGTCGCGGCCGCCGTGCGTGCGGGGGGTCTCGAGCCCGCGATCGAGCTCGATCGCAGGAAGGCAATCGCGGCGGCAGTGCGTTTTGCCTCCGAAGGCGACCTCGTGCTCATCGCCGGCAAAGGCCATGAGAACTACCAGATTGTAGGCAGCGCGAAGCTTCCGTTCGACGACCGATTAGAGGCCCGGCGGGCACTCGAAGCTCGGCGCGCTCTTGGAGAGGTGTGACTTGCCGACTGCCATTCCAGCGAATCGCGCGCCGCTCGACGCGCGCTCCGTTGCCGAGGTGACTGGTGGACGTGTGGTTCGGCTGGGCGCCGCGCGGCAGGCAGTCGGCGTGGTTACCGATAGCCGCGCGGTAACAGCGGGCTGTGCGTTCGTCGCGCTTCAGGGCGCCCGGCATGACGGCCACTCTTATGTCGAGGCGGCGATTGAGGCCGGCGCTGTTCTCGTCGTCGTGGCGCGAGGTCGGGCTACTGAGACGGACCGCGCGGATGTCGTCGAGGTCGATGACACACTTTCGGCGTGGGGTGCGTTGGCCCGCGCCCACGTGCGCTCCTGGAGAGCGGCCCACCCGGACAGGCGAGTGGTCGCCATTACCGGAAGCGCAGGCAAGACGACGACGAAGGAATTGTGTGCGGCGCTGTTGAATGGCTCAAGCGAATGCCATGCGACGCACGGAAATCTGAACAACAGGGTGGGGGTGCCTGCCGTCGCTCTCCAGCTGGACGCGCGCCACCGCTACGCCGTGTTCGAGCTGGGCATGAGCATCAAGGGGGAGATCGCCACGCTCGCATCCATCGTGGAGCCCGACGTCGCCGTCATCACCAACGTCGCCCTTGCCCACGCCGCGGGCGTTGGCGGTTGCCTTTCCGACGTTGGCCGCGAAAAGGGCGCCCTTTTCGCGGCTCTCCGGCCAGGCGGCGTCGCGGTCGCGAATGGCGACGATCCGGTGGTCATGGGCCAGCTCGTGCGCGCTAACTCGGCGCGCAGCGTCACGTTCGGCGCCGCGGTGGGGCTCGACTACGCGCTCGCGGAACGGCTTGCCCTCGGGGCGGAGGGATCGCGCGCCGTCGTGGTGCGGCGCCTCGGAACCGCGGCACGGGACGGCGACTCCTTCGTAGTGAGGGTGCCCATACCCGGTCACGCAGCGGCTCTCGATTTCCTCGCGGCTCTTGCCGCCGCGGAGGCAGCCGTGGGCGATCGCCTCGCGTATGACGCGATCGCCTGGTCTCTCCAAAGCTTGCCGCCCCTCGATGGTCGCATGCGCCCGCGGCGACTTGGCCACGATATCTTGGTGCTCGACGATGCGTACAATGCGAATCCTGCCAGCATGCGCGCCGCCCTGCAAACCCTGGCGGAGCTCGGCGGGGGACGTCGCGTCGCGGTGCTTGGTGAGATGAAGGAACTAGGCGCCTGCGCGGAGGAGGAGCACGAAGCGCTCGCGGCCGCTGTGGCCAGCGCAGGCGTTGCGCTGCTGATCTCCTGCGGAGGCCTCTCAGACACGATTGCGCGCGCGGCGCAACGGGGCACGGAGGTGGTCATGGCGCCCAACGCAGAAGGCGCTGCGCGCGCCGCGATCGAGCGAGTACGATCGGGCGACATCGTCCTCGTGAAGGCTTCGCGCAGCGTGGGCGCCGACCGGGTGGTAGAAGCCCTCGCGCGGAAGCACGGGCAACCGGCAGAGGGGTCCGGCTGATGCTGTTCGAGCTCCTTTTTCCTCTGCGGCACGACGCCGACTGGCTCGGATGGTTGAACGTCCTTCGCTATGTGCCATTTCGGACCATCGCATCGACGGTGACGGCCATGCTGTTCGCCTTTGCGCTATCACCGTGGTTCATTCGCGAGCTCCAGCGAAAGCAAATTGGCCAGGTGATTCGCGCCGACGGGCCGGCGGAGCACCAGATCAAGAGCGGGACGCCCACCATGGGCGGCGCGCTGATTCTGCTCAGCGTCGTCGTGCCTACCATTCTCTGGTGCGATCCTCGCAACGTCTTCGTCTGGGCGACGACTGCGGTGACGGCGGGGTACGGCGTCATCGGCTACCTCGACGATTACCTCAAAATAAAGCTCAAAAACTCGCGTGGAGTCCCAGGGCGCTACAAGCTTCTCGGCCAGTTCGCGATCGGGGGTGCCGTTCTTTCGTACGCGTTCCTCGCACGCGACCACCTCCCAGCGGACTGGCTGGATATTCGTTTCGACCTGGGCATCCCATTCCTGGCGTTCTCCAAGCACCCCATCGTCTTACCCGGCTGGCTTTACTTGCCTTTTGCAATCACTGTCGTCGTCTGGACGTCGAATGCCGTCAACCTGACGGATGGCCTTGATGGGCTCGCCATCGGTCCGGTCATGATAAACGCCGGGACTTACCTGGTGTGGGCGTACCTCGCCGGGGCAACGTTCGGCATAGCCCATGTCGCGCAACGCTTCGTCGTGGCTCGCTACCTGGATATTCCGTTCATCGCCAGCGCGGGCGAGCTGTCGATTTATTGCGGAGCCACCATCGGGGCGGGCATCGGCTTCCTTTGGTACAACACCTACCCCGCCCAGGTGTTCATGGGGGACGTTGGATCGCTGGCGCTGGGCGGTGGACTGGGAATGTGCGCCGTCTTCACAAAGAACGAGCTCCTGTCGGTGATCCTGGGCGGCATCTTCTTTCTGGAGGCCGTCAGCGTCGTCGTTCAAGTGACCAGCTTCAAGCTTACCGGCAGGCGTATTTTCCTGATGGCGCCCATCCACCACCATTTCGAAAAGAAAGGCTGGGCCGAGCCAAAAATCATCGTTCGTTTCTGGATCATCTCCATTCTCTTGGCACTCTTCAGCCTTTCGAGCTTGAAGTTACGTTAGGCGCGGGCCGTGGGCCGACGAAGGTCGGAATCGAAGCCCTGCCGGAGGCAACGGCGTGTTGGAGCTGTCCGGGAAGAAAGTCGTCGTAGTCGGCCTGGGTGCGAGCGGGGTCGCCGCCGCCCGCCTTTGCCTGCGCAAAGGGGCTGAAGTCGTCGCAAATGATGGCAAATCGCTCGAGGCCCTCTCTTCTGCCGCGCGGGCGCTGGAGGAGCTGGGCGCCAAACTGGTCGCGGGCAACCATGCGGAAGCTGGGATTGACGAGGCGGACGTCGTCGTCGTCTCGCCCGGTGTTCCGCGCCTGGCAGAGGTGGAGATTGCGCGTGCCAGGGGTGTGCCGATTTGGGGAGAAGTCGAGCTCGCCGTCCGTTCTTTATTCCGTCCCGTCCCAGTCGTTGCGATCGGCGGCACCAACGGCAAGAGCACCACCACTTCTCTTGTGGGCGCATTACTGGATGCGCACGGGATCCGCACCTTCGTCGGGGGTAATCTCGGCGAGCCGCTCGCCGACCACGCGGACGAGTGCTTCGACGTAATCGTCCTGGAGGTCTCGAGTTTCCAGATGGAGAACGTCGATGTGTTTCGCCCGCACGTGAGCGCCCTCCTCAACGTGACGGACGATCACCTCGATCGCTACGAAGGTTTCGAGGACTACGCGCGCGCCAAGGGCAACGCTTTCGCGCGGCAGACCGCCGACGACTGGGCCGTCGTTCCCTGCGGTGATCCGATTTGCCTGCGCCAGGCTGGGCGCGGTGGCGCGAGCATCGTGACGTTCGGACCGGGCGGCACGGTAGATGTGATAGCGGATGCGATCGTCGACCGACGGACCGGCGAGTCGTTCCGTCGCGCGGATATCGCGCTTGCAGGCGCGCACAATGCGCTCAACATCGCCGCGGCGATCGCATGCGTGGGGCCGTTCCGTCTCTCGCCCGTCACCGTACGGCACGTCCTTCGCTCGTTCCAAGGCTTGCCGCACCGAACTGCGTTCGTCGCTGAGATTGGCGGCGTTCGCTTTTACGACGATTCGAAGGGGACGAACGTCGGGGCGGCGGTCGCCGCGCTCGACGGGCTGCGTGAGAGCAAGGCAGTGCTGCTGGCTGGCGGGCGCGACAAGGGAGGAAGCTACGCCCGTCTGGCGGAGGCGTTGGCCAGGAAGGGCCGTGCTGTTGTACTGATCGGGGAAGCCTCCGAAGCGATTGGGCGCGCCGTGGGCGATCGCGTGCCGGTGCGTCGCGCCGGATCGATGAAGGAAGCCGTGCGTCTCGGCGCGTCGCTAGCGATGGCCGGCGACGCAGTCCTCATGTCGCCAGCGTGTTCCAGCTTCGACATGTTCCGCGACTACAAGCACCGCGCAGAAGAGTTCGTGAGCGCCGTTCGCGATCTGAAGAGCGAGGCCCGGTGAGCGCGCGAGCCGCGAACCACGCGCCGGCGAGCGGCAGCCAAATCGCGCCGCAGGTTCCGCACCTCGAGCCCAAGAACATTCGGCGGAGGGTTGGCCTGGGGATCGCGGCTCCCCTCGATGCGAAGCCGGACCCGGCGCGATCATCGCGCGCGGTCGACCCCGTCCTCGCCGCAGTGATTGTCGGCCTCATCGGCTTTGGCGTGGTCATGGTTTATACGGCCAGCGCGGTCCAGGCGACGGTGCAGTACCACGACCCGCAGTTTTTTCTAAAGCGCCAGGCCCTGTACGCGGTGGCCGGGCTGATCCTCATGTGGGCCTCCAGCCGCATCGATTACCACCGGCTGTACAGGCTCACATACCCGGTCCTTGCGGTCGTGGGCGCGCTCCTCGTTCTTTGCGTGGCCGGCTTTGGACATTCGGGCGGCGGTGCCGCGCGATGGCTCGCTGTCGGCCCGGTGCACATACAACCCGCCGAAATGGCCAAGACCGCCCTCGTCATCTGGCTGGCGTATTCGCTTGCCAAGAAGGCAGAGCGCGTCAAGACGTTCACCGTCGGCTTCCTGCCCCATCTCTTGGTGGCTGGCGTTTTCATGCTCTTGTGCCTTCGCCAGCCCGACTTCGGCAGCGCGGTCGTCCTGCTCCTACTGACGTTCACGATGCTTTTCGTGGCGGGCGCAAAGGTGGGGTACATCCTCGGTGCGTCGCTCGTCGGCGGCGCGTTTGGCGCGGCGGCCATTCGGTTTCGCGAGTACCGGTACGAGCGCTACCTCGCCTGGTTGCACATGAACGAGCATCGGCAGGATCTCGCCTATCAGCCTTTCCAGAGCGTGATGTCCTTCGGCTCCGGCGGTCCTTCCGGCTTGGGCGTCGGCCGTGGGCTCCAGACCCTGTATTTGCCTGAAGCGCACACCGATTTCATCGCTGCCATAGTCGGCGAGGAGCTGGGCTTCGTCGGCGTCCTGCTGCTTTGCGGGGCTTACCTTCTGCTCGTATCAAGGGGCGTTCGCGCCGCGTTGCGGGCGCCGGACGACTTCGGGACGTTCCTCGCCTTTGGCCTATCGACGATGTTTGGCGTCCAAGCGCTCGTCAACCTCGCCGTTGCGCTCGCGATTCTTCCGACCAAGGGTCTGACACTGCCCTTCGTGAGCTTCGGAGGATCGTCCTTGCTGGTGAACGCCGTCTCTGCGGGCGTCCTCCTCAACATTTCACGGCAGTGCGGCCAGGCGGCCCACCCCGACGAGAGCACGAAGCAGCAGGCGGCCTTTGCTCATGCTCGCGCGCCGCGTCCGGCGGAGGAGGCGGAGGCGTGACACGCGCGAAAATACTGCTCGCCGGTGGGGGCACGGGCGGACACGTTTTTCCCGCGGTCGCGGTCGCGGAGGCGATGCAGCAGCTCGCCGATGTGGACGTCGTGTTCTGCGGGACGCGGCGCGGCATCGAGGGCCGCACGATTCCGGGTCACGGCTGGGAACTCGAGCTTCTGCATGTCGAGCCCATCAAGCGGGTCGGTGTTCTCCGCGCCATCCGGGCGGCGTTCGTCGCTGCGCGCGCCACTACCACCGCTTTGCGCGTATTGCGCAAGGTAGGTCCGCGTGCCGTGATGAGCGTCGGCGGCTACGCGGCGGGGCCGGTGACATTGGCGGCGGTCATTCTCGGCGTGCCGGTTGCTGTACTCGAGCCCAACCGCGTCGTCGGATTGACCAATCGCCTGATCGCACCGTTTGCGCGGCGGGCCTATGTGGCATGGGACGAGACCGGCAGGCAGTTTCCATCGGGGGCCCGCCGTGCCTTCGGCGTTCCCCTACGCAGCGGCTTCGCGCCGCGCAGCTACACGTCAAACGGCAGCGCCAACATCCTCGTGCTCGGAGGCAGCCAGGGAGCGGCCCCGCTGAACGAGCGCATGCCGGAAGCGATTGCCTGGCTGAGGTGTAACCGGTTCCCCCACGTGCGCGTGCTCCATCAAGCAGGACGGGATCGCGATGAGGACGTGCGAGCCGCATATACCCGGAACGAGATTGACGGTGTGACCGTAGTACCGTTCCTGAACGATGTGGCCCGCGAAATGGCCGATGCGGACCTGATCGTCGCGCGCGCCGGTGCGGTCACAATCGCAGAGCTGACTGCCGTCGGACGGGCGGCCATCCTGGTCCCGCTTCCACACGCGGCCGACGATCACCAGGGCAAGAACGCGGAAGCGCTGTCGCGAAGGGGTGCCGCGGTATGCCTTCGGCAAGAGGTGGCCGGCGCGGAGCGCCTGGCGAGCGAGATGGCTCGCCTGCTATCGGACCATGAGGCACGCACGGCAATGGCCGACGCCGCGCGGTTGTTCGGTCGTCCTCAGGCGGCGCGGCACATCGCCGTGGACCTCCTCGAGCTCGCGGGTGTGCCGCTCCGCTCTCGCCCGACGGAGGTTGGTCTGCTCGACCCGCCTGCAGCCACTGTTCGGGGGGAGCTCTGATGTTCCGCGGACGGGTCCGCCACGTTCACTTCGTGGGCATTGGCGGCATCGGCATGAGCGGTCTGGCCGAGATCCTACGCACGCTGGAATTCGACGTGAGCGGTTCCGACCTGAAGCCGAACGAGAACACGCGGCGCTTGGAGAGCCTGGGCGTCCGCGTCTTCCTCGGCCACGTTACGGACAACGTGACGGGGGCCGACGTGGTCGTCTACTCCAGCGCCATAGACTCGAACAACCCCGAGATAGCACACGCGCGTGCGCTGGAGATTCCCATCATACCTCGCGCGGAGATGCTTGCCGAATTGATGCGTGTACGATACGCGGTCACCATCGCTGGGTCGCACGGTAAGACGACGACCACATCGCTTGTGGCCACGGTACTGAGGGCGGCCGGGTTGGATCCGACGGTCGTCGTCGGCGGCAAGGTGAACGCGCTAGGATCCAACGCGCGGCTCGGCGAAGGGGACCTGTTCGTCGCCGAGGCGGACGAGAGCGACGGCTCCTTTCTTAAGCTGACTCCGACCATCGCGGTGGTGACCAACATCGACGCCGAGCACCTCGACTACTACGGAACACACGAGGCGGTGAAAGAGGCGTTCGTCCAGCACGTCAATCGGGTGCCTTTCTACGGCCTTTGCGTCCTGTGCGTCGATCACCCGAGCGTGCAGGAGATCCTCCCGCGCATTGAGCGACGTCACCTAACCTACGGCGTCTCCCGCCAGGCGGACTACCGCGCGAAAAACGCGCGGTACGCTGGCCTTGCCACGCATTTCGAAGCCTTCCGTCGCGACGAGCGGTTGGGCGAATTCGTCGTTCACATGCCTGGTGCGCACAACGTCCTAAACGCGCTGGCGGCCATCGCTGTGGCCGACGAACTCGAGGTGCCGCTCGATGTGACGCGCGAAGCCGTCGCCGCCTTCCACGGCGTGCAACGACGCTTCACTGTGATCGGACAGCCCTCCTATTTTCGCCACGGTAAGCAGGGGGACGTGATGATCATCGACGACTACGGCCACCACCCCGCCGAGATAGAAGCCACGCTCGACGCGGCACAGCGCGGCTTCGATCGTCGCGTAGTCGTTGCGTTCCAGCCCCATCGTTACACGCGTACCAAGCTACTATTTGACGAGTTCACGCGTGCCTTCAACAAGGCCGACGTGCTCCTCGTGACCGACGTCTACCCCGCGGGCGAGGCGCCGATCGCGGGGGCCAGCGGTCACGCCCTCACCGAAGCAATACGTGCCCACGGTCACCGGGCGGTCTCGTTCGTCGCCGATAAGAGGCAAGTCGCGCGCGCGCTGCTGAACGTCGTTCAGCCCGGGGACATGGTCATCGCTTTAGGCGCTGGGGACATCAACGCCAGCGCGCGCGAGCTGCACGCGCTCCTCGCCAAAGATTCTCGATCATGACCCCGGGCAATCGCCGAGTGAGAGCCCCGCAGTTGCCGCTCGAGTCGGCGAGGACGCCGCCACTGCCGCAGCCCCTCACACCGCGCTCCGCCGTGCTCCCGGCGGCCGTGTCGCGGTTTCTGTCGGTCGTTCGCGCCGCGCTGGGGGTAACGCTCGTACTGGGTGCTGCGGTCGCAGTCGCTTACGCAGCGCGAAGGCATGTCACGACAAGCAGCCGGTTTGCGACGACGAGCGTGCTCGTCTCTGGCAACGAGCGGCGATCAAGCCAAATGGTCGCGGCCGAGAGCGGTGTGTCCCTCGGCGAAAACATCTTTTTGGTAGACCTTGATGCTGCACGGGCCAGGCTGCTATCCGACCCGTGGATCGCGGACGCGGCGCTCGCCAGGCGCTTGCCGGGCACCGTTGTCATCGCGCTGACGGAGCGCCGGGCCGCCGCGGTCGTCGCGCTCGGTGAGACGTTGCTCGCTGACGCCCGCGGCGAGCCGTTCAAGAGGTTAGAACCAGGCGATCCCGTCGATCTGCCGCTCATCACGGGGCTACGGCCGGAGAGTGTGGCCGAGGATCGGGAGGGGAGCGTCCGCGCCATTCGTCGCGCCATCGACCTCGCGGCGGAGTACGAGCGAGGCCCCATCGCCAGCCACGCCTCGCTCCAAGAGGTTCATGTCGACGTGGAGGGGACGTTCACTCTGATGATTGGGCGCCCGGCGATTCAGGTAGCGCTTGGCCGGCCACCCTTTCGCCGCAAGCTCGACGAGGCGTTCCGCGTAATGACCGAGCTCGACCGACGTGGTTCGAGGGCAGACGCCATCCTGCTCGACAGCGACATTCGCCCCGAGCGCGTTGTCGTTCGAATGCGCTGAAGATTTGGCCCTCTGTCTCCGACCGTGCGATTGCGGGGAAGAGATGAGCTCCGGAGCATCGCAGGGCGAGATTGTCGTGGGCCTCGACATCGGCACCACTAAGGTGTGCGCAGTCGTCGCCGAGGTCGGCGATGACGGGATCACGATCCTCGGTGTCGGGATGGTCGCCTGCCGGGGGCTCCGGAAGGGGATCGTCGCCAACATTGACTGGACTGTGCGCTCCATCAAGGAGGCCATCGAGAGCGCCCAGACAATGGCCGGCGTCGAGATTCGTACGATTTATGCCGGCATCGGCGGCAGCCACGTGCGCTCGTCGGCATCCGACGGCGTCGCCGCGATCGCGGGCGGCGAGGTTACGCGGGGCGACGTGGAGCGTGTCCACGAGGGCGCGCGCGCGATTCCGGTTGACGCCGACCGGCAGATCCTCCATGTGCTGCCGCGCGAGTACACGGTCGACAGCCAGGACGGCATCCGCGATCCCATCGGGATGGCTGGTGTGCGCCTGGGGGTGAAGGTCAACCTCGTCACCGCAGCGACGAGCTGCGTTCAGAACGTCATCCGTTGCGCCGAGCGCTGCGGCCTCAGCGTGGCGGACGTAGTCTTACAGCCGCTCGCGAGCGCCGAGGCCGTTCTGAGTGAGGATGAGAAAGAAATCGGCGTCGCGGTGGTAGACATCGGCGGCGGAACGACGGACCTGCTCCTTTACGCGGACGGCGGAATCGCTCATACCAGCGTCATTCCGGTTGGCGGAAACAACATCACCAGCGACATCGCAGCCGGACTGCGGACGCCCATGGCCGAGGCCGACCGGCTCAAGAGGTTGTCGGGCTGCGCCTTGGGACGGATGGTCGCGGACGACGAGGAGATCGAGGTCCCCGGGGTGGGCGGTCACGCGCCGCGCAAAACGGCGCGAAGAGTGCTTTCGGACATCATCGAGCCACGCGTGGAGGAGATCTTCGCCGTGGTCCGAAAGCGCATCGAGGATACCGGAATGCTCGAGCAGCTGAGTGCGGGGGTCGTGCTCACTGGGGGGGCGGTGCTGCTCGAGGGGATGAGCGAGTTTGCGGAGGAGATCGTTGGGATGCCGGTGCGGATCGGGATGCCGACGGGCATCAAGGGAATAACGCAGCTGGTGCACGGCCCGGAGTACGCGACGGGAGTCGGGCTGGTCAGATTCGGCGCGCAGGTGGTGGCCGAAACCTCCCAGTGGCGTTCGCACGGGTCGGTCTCGCTGCCGCCGTCGCGTGTGAGAGCGCCTTCCCAAGCCGAGGCAGGGGACCCTCGAAGGTCTGGTTTTTGGGATTGGATCAAGGCCGCATTCTGAGCACGTGATTGCGTGCGGCTTTCGCTGAGTCGAAAGACCGCTTGGAGGACCACGCCCATGAGTTTCTCGATCGAGTTTGCCGACGAAACACAACAGTACGAGGCCCGGATCAAGGTGGTGGGGGTCGGTGGATCCGGCGGCAACGCCGTCAACACCATGATCAACTTCGGCCTTGAGGGGGTTGAGTTCGTGGTCGTGAACACGGACGCGCAGGCCCTCAACTCGAATGCAGCGCCTACCAAGCTTCCGATAGGCTCGAACATCACACGGGGCCTCGGCGCCGGGGCCGATCCGGAAAAGGGGCGCAAGGCGGCGCTGGAAGACGTTCAGCGAATAAAGGAGCTCATCAGCGGCGCCGACATGGTGTTCGTCACCGCCGGAATGGGCGGTGGCACCGGGACTGGAGCCGCGCCCATCATCGCGCAGATTGCCCGCGAGGAGGGTGCCCTTACGGTTGCGGTGGTCACGAAGCCCTTCCTCTTCGAAGGACGCCAGCGGGCTCGCCGTGCGGAAATCGGGCTGGCCATGCTCTCCGAGCACGTCGATACACTGATAACGATTCCGAATCAGAAGCTGTTATTGCTAGGAGATGACGATTTGACATTCATCGACGCCTGCCGCAAGGCCGATGAGGTCCTCTTCCAGGCGGTGAAAGGGATCAGTGATCTCATCACTCAGAACGGCATCGTAAACGTGGACTTCGCAGACGTGAAGACCGTGATGAGTCATATGGGCCGCGCGCTCATGGGGACCGGGACGGCGAAGGGACAAAACCGCGCTCGCCTCGCCGCAGAGATGGCGGTTACCTCACCGCTGCTCGACGACATCAGCGTCGAAGGGGCGACCGGTGTTCTCATCAACATCGTGGGGGGGCCGGATCTAAAGATGAAGGAAATCCAGGAGGCGGCGAGCCTCGTGCAGGAGCAGGCGCACGAGGACGCGAACATCATCTTCGGCGCAAGCATCGACGAGACGCTGGGCGAAAATGTTAAGGTGACCGTGATCGCCACGGGCTTCGATGCGGCGGAGCGGGACGCTGTCATCGAGGTGTCTGCCGCGCGGCCCACACTCGCGCCTCAGCCAGCTCCCTTGGCCCGGCCCTTCTCTTCCCCCGCATCGGCCCGGCCCACCGTCGAGACCGCGGCCGCACTCAGCGCTCGCCGCAACATGCACGGCCCCTCTCCGTTCGCGCGTGCCGATGACCGCGCGCCGGCAGTTTCGCATCCGCCTCGCTCGGCGCCTGCCGCCGGCTCGGCGGCGCGCATGTCGCAGGACACTTTTCCCGCTCTCGACCACGATTGGGACGTCCCCGCCTTCCAGCGCAAGCAGCGCTGACCCAATAGACTCGAGTTCCATCAGCGGCAGTCCAGCCGCCGTATGGCCGTTCCGAGTGCTTCCGCCTCGCGTAAAACCGTGCTCGATCCCTCCGCGCTCGACGCGTGGAGCAGCGCATCGGCGGCGCCGATCCATGCCAAGCTATCTCGCCGCGAGACCATGCCAATGAAGCGCGCGTCCACCCGGCGGGAGTGCGCGAGCCGCTCGAGCCGTGAGCGCTCCGGCCCATCGCCCACGATCACCAGCACGTCGAACTCGCCGCTTTCGGCGAGGTGGTCTATCGCCCGGTCTACGCGCTTGCTCTTGATCAGGCGAGCCACGCTCACTGCCACGCGCGCGCCGCCGAAAGAGCGACGACGCTGGCTAATGGCGTTACTCACGTCCGGCATCTCAATCGCCGCGGGCTGGACGGTCGCGATTTGCTCGACGCGAGAGCACACGTCGCGGTCAAGCGTGCGAAGTAGGTCCAAGAGGAGTGGTTGCGAGACGAACCGCCACCGGTCGGCGCGCGATGCGATAGCCAGCACGACGTGACGACGCAGCGCCCTCGGCGACGCCGCCAGCAGACGCACGTCTCCGCCGTGTGAGACAACCTCGATCGAGCCTCGCGTTACCACGCCGATCGGCCAGGCAGAGGGGACCGCCCAGTGCGCTACGACTCGGGCGACCTCGAGGCGGGCCAGGCGCGTGCGCGTGCTCATGACCCAGTACGCGGCACCAATTGCTCGGGTGGGCCGCTCGCGAAGGCGGGTAGCCACACCCGGCCAACCGAACGCGTCGCCGCAACCTCCCGAAGGCGCCGCGAGGACCACCAGCTCGTGGCCGGCGCGCTCGAGCTGCAGGGCTTCGGTGCGCACGAAATGGCCGGCCGCGTCGTCGTCGTACCTTGGCCAGCTCGTGGTGACGATGGCGACGCGTGAAGCTGGTTGTGCGCCGGTTGTGCGAGGCGGGCCAGTCATTACGAGGGAGATTCGCTCGAAACGACTCGGGTGCTAAGGAGAAAAGATGAGCCCCGCGCGACACGTCCGCGTCCGTGGGCGGGTTCTCTACGTCACCGAAGAAGTGGCTCTCCTACAAGCTCAGCTTGCCGGGCTCGATCTGGAATTCGACCCGGAACGGCCACTCGCCTCTAACATTTCGACTGACGAAATAACGCCGGGGTGGGTCTGCTACCACTACGACGAGACGCTGGGTCGCTATTGCCTCGTGGGGCTCCGCGGCGGTCACGTGAAGCCGGACGCAATAAAGAGAGGCGGCTTTTCGGTGATCGTCAGCGGGAGCTCGAAGGGGTGCGGCTCCTCGCGCGAAACGGCCCCTTTCAGCGAAGCTGCAGCGGGGATCGAGGTGGTCATCGCCAAAAGCATTGAGAAGATTTACCGTCAAAACGCGCAGAACATCGGTCTGCTTACCAGCACCGACTTCGGCCTGATTTCGCGGCTAGCGCGCGGTGAATCGATCCCCATCGACGAGTTCACCAAGGGGCTCGATCCCATCAGCGCGGCGGTCGTCCGTCACGGAGGGCTGTTCGCATACAATCGGGCTCGTTTTGCCGGCGAGGCGTCGCCTCCGGCGATCACAACCGCCATGCGCCCGATGAACGTTTGCGAAAAAATTCTGGCATCCCACGCCGTCATTGACGCGCGCATGGGCACCGTCGGGATCTCGGCCGTGAAACCAGGCGACGCCTTCTTCGCCCGGGCAGACGTTCGCTTTTCGCACGAGTACGTCACCGCCATGGCGGAGGCATTGTTTCGCCAAGGATTCGGGCCCGACGCGGTGGTAAGCGAAACGGAGAGCGTATTCGCTTTTCGCGACCATCTGACGTTCCTCGATCGCGTCATCTCGAAGGAGCATCGCGACCTGGGACTAGACGTCCAGGCACGAAAGCTCGCGACGGTTCAGGAGGAGTTTGCCGTGAAAACCGGCATCACGCTTTATGGCGAAGTGTGGCGCGCCGGAGAGCTGGTGGGCTCCGAGGCCATCTGCCACAACAAGGTCATCGAGGATCTCGCCCTTCCCGGGCAGCTTGTGGTCGGCACTGATAGCCACACCTGCATGGCGGGCGCGTTGGGCTGCTTCGCCTTCGGAGTAGGCTCGACGGACATGGCCAACGCGTGGATGACGCGTGACGTCCGAATCACCGTGCCGGAGACGGCCCGGTTCGTCTTGCACAACCGGCTGTTACCCGGCGTGTGCGCGAAGGACTTAATGCTGTACGTGCTCAGTCGGCCGTTTTTCAGGTCGGGTGATGGAATCGGCAAGGTCCTCGAGTTCGGCGGGGAGGGCGTGGCAAGCCTCGCGCTGGACGAGCGCGCCACCTTGACGAACATGGCCGTCGAGGCGGGGGGCTTTACGGGGATCATCGAGGCCGACGAGGCTGTCGTCGAGTACCTGGTCACGCAGCGCGGCGCCGTGGCCGCCCAGATGCGCGACCGCATCGTGCGTGCTGACCCTGGCGCTTCCTATTGCGTGACGTTCGAGATCGATCTCGCGCGGCTGACACCGATGGTCGCAACCCCCGGCGATCCGCGCAATGGAATCCCGCTCACCGAGCTCGGTGGCGATGTGGCAATTGACATCGCGTACGGAGGCTCGTGCACAGGTGGCAAGAAGGCGGACATGGACATGTACGCCACCGTTCTCGGAGCGGCGCTCGCGAAGGGAAAGCGTGTCGCACCGGGGGTGCGCTTCTACTTGCAATTCGGCTCGCAAGCAATTCGCCGATACGCAGCAGCGAAAGGTTACCTCGCGCTATTCGAGAGCGCCGGCGCCGAGCTGGTCGATCCGTCTTGTGGGGCGTGCATCAAGGCGGGTCCAGGTTCGAGCGACTCCGCGAGTCAGGTCACCGTAAGCGCTCAGAACCGCAATTTCCCCGGACGAAGTGGCCCAGGACAGGTGTATCTGGCCAGTCCATTCGTAGTGGCGGCCAGCGCGGTAGCCGGCCACATCGCTGGGCCCGAAGATATTTGAGGCAGCGTCGGCTCGTCGTGCCTCCAAGTCGACCGGGTCAGGCGTCCCGCGCCGCACGGCAAGTCTCCCCCTCGACCGCTGCCCGTTCCCGCGCTAGTTCTTCGTCCTCGCCGTGACCGACCTGACCATCCAACCCAATACGCACGTGACGCTCGATTACGAGCTTCGCGACGACGATGGAGAGCTTCTCGATTCCAGCGAGAGCTCCGTCGAAGGCGAGGCTGACGAGCCCATTCGGTACGTGCACGGGTACGGCATGCTCGTGCCCGGTCTCGAGGCCGCCCTTGTGGGATTGAAGGCCGGTGAGGAGCGCGACATCGTAGTGCCGTCCGAGGAGGGTTACGGCGATTACGACGACTCCCTGGTCCTCGAGATCGCGCGCAACGAGTTCCCCAACCCAGATGCGGTGACCGTGGGGGATGAGTTCGTGGCCGAGTCGCCCGACGGAGAGGAGCTCGCCATGAACGTGGTGGAGGTGCGTGGCAACACCATCGTCGTCGATGCAAACCATCCGTTGGCCGGGATGACGCTGAGGTACAGCGTCAAGGTGCGATTCGTCCGCGAGGCAACCGATGAAGAAATCGAAAAGGCGGCGGCAGACCTGGACGAGGCGCACGAGCACGAGCACGGTCCCGATTGCGATCATTCCCATGAGCCCGTCGCGCTCGGGTCGAGCAAGCGCGACGCCAGCTGAACCTCACCCTTCACCTCGGCGTCTCCCGCTGGTCGGGAGCGTCGGAAGAAAGAAGCGACAATGGCCACCGGTAACACCAAGACAATCAACTCCTGGGAGTGGGACGTGCGCGTGCGCGACCGCAACCTGCGCAAGGGTGTGTTCGACGACAAAGACGTTGAGCGGCATCTCTCGCAGCTCCCCGATGCGGGAGACCAGGCGGAGTCCATCACGCTCCCGCAACCCGCGCTCGGCGGGCGCGAGCCCTGAGCACGGACGAAATGTCGTCCCTGGACGAAATGGATAGAACGGCCGAGGGGCTGCCGCGGCTCGACTTCGCCACATTCGTCCTATCGCTGAGCCACTCGGCGCTGGTCCATCTTGGTGAAGCGCCCGATCCGGACACTGGACGGAGCGAAATGAACCTCCCCCTGGCGCGCCAGACGATCGATCTCATCTCGATGCTGGAAGAGAAGACGAGGGGGAATTTGACCGGGGACGAGGAGCGCCTCGTCGGTCAGATACTCTTCGATCTCCGAATGCGATTCGTCGAGCTCTCGAAATCGAAGTGATGGCGGCACGTCGGCTGTCCCGTCGGGGAGCGCTGCAGTCGGCACTCCTCTTTTGCGTGGTGTTGCCGGCGCTTCTGCCGAGCACCGCGTGCCAGGTTCGCACATTCAGCTTTTTCGGTGACGACGCCGGAGCCGCGTTGCCGCCGGGGGCCACTCCGCTCGCGACGTCACAGGAACATCCTGCCGCGCCGCCGCCTCCATCGCAGTCGGTGGTCACGGGAGGGGTTTCGGTCCGCGCCGAGCCCGTCAGCTTCGCCCCGATCGTCCACGCCGCTGACCCCAGCGTCGTGACGATCAACACAGTCGGCGAGGAGGTTGAGGAGTCCCCCTTCACGCATCATGGCCGGCCGCGCACCACACGGGGGCTCGGTACCGGGTTCGTCTTCGACAAGAGCGGCGTCATCTTGACCAACAATCACGTGGTCGAGGGAGCCTCAGCCATACAGGTCAAGCTGTCCGACGATAGGGACTTTCCCGGGACCGTCGTGGGCACCGATCCCGCGACGGACATCGCCGTGGTCCGCATTGACACGAAGGACTTACGCCCGCTGCCACTCGGCGACTCGGATCTCATCGAGGTTGGCGATTGGGTGGTGGCGATCGGCAATCCGTACGGGTTGTCGCACACCGTGAGCGCCGGGATCATCAGTGCGAAAGGCAGGACGCGGCAAGATGTACCACTCGATCCCGCGGGCTATTACGACTTTCTGCAGACGGACGCATCGATCAACCCCGGCAACTCGGGGGGGCCGCTCTTGAACCTCAAGGGCGAAGTCGTCGGGATGAACTCGGCCGTTCGCGGTGGCGGGGCGCAGGGTATCGGGTTCGCCATTCCTATCAACATGATGAAGCAACTCTTGCCCATGCTGCTCCGCGACGGACACGTCACGCGCAGTGCGCTTGGTATTCACATCGCGGATGTTCGCGAGCTGACCAATGAAGACCGCGACGCGTTGAAGCTCGCCAAGGGCGTCAAGATCTCAGGTGCTGTCATCGAGGCAGTCACCGCCGGAGGTCCCGCTAACGCGGCAGGGCTGCAGCCGGGCGACATCATCCTCGCGTTCGACGGTCACCGCATCGATCGGTCGACCGAGCTACAGTGGCTGGCCAGCACCGCCGGGGTGGGTCGCCCGGTCACACTGCGGATTCAGCGTGCGGGCAAGGTGTTCGAGACAAAGGTCACGCTGTCCCGTCTAACCGAGCAGCCGCCGGCTGTCCCTCGCTAGCCGCCGGGACTCGTATTACCGTAGGCGAGGTGCGGAGCCAACCATCAGCGGGACGTGCGCAGCCCGGCACGCTCGACGCGGTCGATGGCGCGGCCGAAAGGGAGTCCGCCAAGGGCGTGCTCTCGCGGTCACCCGGCGTTCCGCCCTCGCCCGTGAATACGGCACCTCTGGCCGCGTCCAACCGCAAACGTGAGAGAGCTCGAGAGTCAGAGGAGGATCGTGCGCTGATCGCGAGAGCGCAGGCGGGTGACAAGAGCGCCTTTCGCGCTCTTGTCGAGCGCCATCAGCGACGGGCCTATTCCCTCGCGCTCGCACTGGTGCGCGACGAGAACGATGCGCGCGACATCGTCCAGGACGCGTTCGTCCGCGTATTCAAAGGCCTGCCCACGTTTCAGGGAGACTCAAGCTTTTTTACCTGGCTCTACCGAATCACGACTAATCTTAGTATTGACCTGATCCGCAAGCCATCACGCGCAACGAGCGAGCTCTTCGAGGAGCGGCTCGACGCGGAAGAGAGCGCCGACCTCGACACCCCATTTATTGGTCACCTCGAAGGCTCGGACCCCTCCGAGATAGTGCGACGCCGCGAAATTGCGGCCCGCCTGCAGACCGCGCTCGACGCGTTGCCGAGCTACCACCGCGCAGTGATCGTGCTGCGCGAAATTGATGGACTCAGCTACGAGGAAATAGCGGAGGTCATGGGCGTCTCCAAAGGAACCGTCATGAGTCGTCTGTTTCATGCCCGTCAGAAGCTCCAGCGTACCCTTGCGGACTGTTACGGCGAGCAACTCGGCACCGTGGACCCGGCGCCCGGGTCCGTCCCGGGTCGCGCGCCCTCGGTTGTGGCGCATTCATTGAGTGAAGGAAAACGTGAGCCATGAGGCTGGCGCGCGAAACAGTACTGGAGCTGATGGCGCTCGCGGACGGTGAGCTCGACGGCGACGCGAAAACGCACGCCGAAAAGGTGCTCGCCGACAGCGTCGATGCGCGCCGGGTGCTCGAGACGATGCGTGCGCCGCACATCGGGGCTTGGCTAGTTGCCGCGACGGATGCTCGAGCTTCAGGCGCGGATGGCATAGCGGACGCGGTGATGGAGAAGCTGGCGGACCCGTTCCCGCGATCCGCAGTTGCTCTTTCCGCTACACGCGCACGGGGCTGGAATCGCGCTGCCATTGCGGTAGCTGGCTCAGCGCTGGCCCTGGCGGCGGGCGTCGCCGCGTACGTCCGCTCCGGGCTGCGCGCCGACCACGAGCCGCTGCCGGTCGGGATGGCCGGTTCTTCGCGGATTCCGGTGCTATCGCCAGCCGCGAGCGCCCTTGCGTCGATCGACGCGCCAGAGAGCGGCGGGGTCGAAGTCAATGAGGTCGACTCCCCCTCGCACGATGTGTCCGTCTTCGAGATCCCCGTCGGCGCAGCGGGCGCGGCGGCCAAGGCTTCGGGCTCGCCCCGCGTAGTGATCTGGATCGAAGACGAGCCGGGGGCGAAGTGAGTCCGCGCTCGTGTCTCGCGGGATTCGTCATTGCGCTGGCCGTGCTCGGTGGCAGCCGGCATTCGGCATGGGCGGATCCGCGGTCGACCGTCGAGATCAGCGTCATCCACGCGACACGGACTGACGGGGGCGGCTCCGTCGATCCACGCCTCCGTGACGTGTCCCAGCTCACGCGCGACCAGCCCTTCGTCCGCTACAACCTCTACAGACTCCTAGATCGCTCGTCGTTTCCGCTGGACGTGGGAAGGCCGCTCACAGACCTGCTGATCAACGGGCGCACACTCAAAATCACACTCATGGACGTCAGCGACGACAAAACGGGGAAGCGCTATCACGTCCGGGCAGAGATTGACGACCCCGGGCGAAAGGCCTTTCTTAAGTTGCTGGAAGTGACGACCGGCGCGAGTGAGCCCTTCTTCGTAGGTGGTCAGAGTTTCCAGGGCGGAACACTCTTTCTGGAGTTCGTCGTCCGCCCCGGGTAACCCGATCGCGCAGTTGCTGTCGCATTCGCGCCGAGGCTTTTGCGCCCAGGTTTTCGTGTACACCGGTCGCGGTGTGATAACGACGGCAAGTCATGTTTTCTCGCCGTTCCGGCCGCACACCGGATGACCCGCTGACCATTCGTGTCCCCGCGTCCGGGGAGGACCGCCCCTCTTGGGCGAAGGTCGCGGTTCTGGCGGCCATCGGCTTCGTCGTCGGGGTGGGGTGGCCGAGGGTCGCCGGCGTACGGCTCGGCCCGAGCGCGCCGGAAGCGGCTTCCTCCGCATCATCCAGCACGGCCATGTCCTCCGCAGGCCCGGAAACCGTGGTGCCTACTCCCGTCGCGCCGTCGCCGCAGCGTACCGTGCCGATCTCCGCCCCCGGATCGGCACCCGCCGCGGCAGTCGCGCTCACGTCAACGCCGCCGTCCGGGGTCACGACCGAGACACCTTCCACGGGTTTTGCAATCAGCCGCGGTTTCGTCTTTGCGTGCAAGAGCTCCGACGGCGAGTCGCTCAAAGGAGGCCAATGCGGGAAGCTTCCCGGTCTCGACGCCATTGTGCAGCCAAGACTGCGGTCCATCGAGGAATGCGCGGCAACGGCCATGTCTCCCGGCTCCGGCCTCACCGGCAAGGCCCATTTGGTTGTCCACGCCGACTTCGGCAGAGGAGCGCTCACGGCAGAGTTCGGGCGAAGTCAGGGGCCCGACGCACCGGAGGCGCTGCTGGCGTGCATTCGGACGAGCCTCTCCGGAGCTACCCTCCAAGGGCTCGCTCACGAACACCTGAGCTACGCGGTCGCCTACACTCTAGCCCCGGGACCGGTGAGCACAGCCGCCAGCGTCACCGTGCCATCTGCTCCGCGCCCCCTGGCGCTCGGAGGGAGCGCGGCCGCAGAGGGGTTGTCCGAAGTCGTATGGGATGTGGCGCTCGTCCGGGACGCCCCGAAGACCGGGAAAATCGTTGCCCGGTTGCAGCGCGGCACGCCCGTTCGACTCGGCCCGTCGAAGGACGGCTGGTATCCGGTTAAATTCGGAGAGGGTTTTTCGAGCGACGGCTGGGTGTTCCGGGGCGCCGTCGGTCGCTGATTGCCCTCCGGCGCATGCGACGGAGCCGGTACGCGGCGGTCACACGGGGCCGCGGTCGTCGTTCTCAGAACCCAATTCAGCGGACTCGGTTGCGAACGGCTCAGTACGAGGGTTCCCTCGTTCATCGACGGCGAGGAGGTGTTCAACGCGCTTCTCCGCCGAGTCGAGTCGTTGCTGCGATACCCGGGAAAGCCTTACGCCCTCCTCGAACAGCTGCAGCGACTCCTCGAGCGGCATTTCACCGCGTTCGAGTGTTTGCACAATCTCGGTGAGGCGTTTCATCGCCGCCTCGAACGAGGGGGCGTCCGCCGGCAGGGCCGCGGAGGCGAAGGCAGGCGTGCGTCTGTTCATCGGGGCGAAGGCTGGTACGAGGGGACGAGTGGCGCAAGTCGCACCGTGGCCGGTCCTGGTGGGACACCCGGTACGAGCGCGAAGCCGTCATCATCGAACGCGATCGGAATTGCGAGTCCGTCACTGGAAACTAGCGTGGCCGTCACGCTCGCCGGGGGGGCGGCGCCGGCGGCCGGGAGGAGCCGGATCCACGCCACCTCGGGGGATACGCCGGCTATCGGACGCGCAAGCCCGGACCGGCCTTCCGCGGCGGTGCGTCGGACGGTCGTATCGGGATCGAGGTCCCTTGCGAAGGCCAGCATCTCGCTTGGCGGCTTCGCCGGGTCGGCGGCTGCCTCCCGCGTGGCGAGCGCCGTTATGATCGCGCGCCGCACCTGCAGGTTGGTTTCCCATCGGTAGGCTTGCGCCAGCCGGCCGATTGACGTTGCCGCCATGCCGAGGCCGAGCCCGCGCGCAACGTGGGCTCGCATGAGCGGATCCCGCGATTGGAGCAGCGCGTCGATCGCCGGTGGACGATCGTCGCGCACCCGACGCG
>JALYHV010000293.1 GCA_030776205.1 Myxococcota bacterium
CGCCCAACCACTGCAATCCAGGCGCGCACGGCGATGACGCGGCTCGCGCGTAGCCTCGGGCGCGACTACCGGCTTTGGTACGGAACCACGCTTCGTTGCAACGTTCTTTCCGTCGACGCAATGCAACGACACCTGACCCAGCGCTTTGCGGGCGCCTCGCTCGCCGACCCGAAGACGGCCGACGAGCTCTTGCGGCACGGGGCGCTTCTGAGCGAAATCCTTGCTCGGGCGCTCGGGGGCGAGTGGGTAGACATCGCGCCCACGGAACCGGGCTACTGGGCGATGGTCATGCCGGCTGCCGCGCGGTGCTGGCCCATTGGCCGCGTGTACCGCTTCGTCGCGTTGGGCCATCGAGAGCGGGATCTCGTCAGTTACTACATGGACCTGGAAGCACGCGTTCGGGGTGCGATGAGATAAGGTGGCAAACAGCCGCAGGCGGGATGGCGGGCGCGGACGTTGATACGCGGGCTTCGTAGCGCCGCCGCTCAAGGCGGAGTTGCCATGACGCGTGAGGCCAGTTCGGCAACCAACGCCACGAGCTGCGACGGATCTACTGGCTTCGAAATGTGCATCTCGAAGCCTGCGAGCGCGGCGCGCTCCTTGTCTTCGTCCCGAGCGTATGCGGTCAGCGCAATGGCCGGAATGGTCCCGCCGAGCTCCGAAGGGAGAGCTCGCACATTGCGGAGCAGCGCGTAGCCGTCCTGCTTGGGCATTCCAATGTCGGTGACCAGAACGTGGGGCTTGAAGATTTTCACCTTTTGCAACGCATCCTCCGCAGAACGCGCCAGCTCGATCGTGGCGCCGTTGCTCGCGAGTACCTCCCGCACGAGCGAACGCGAATCCTCATCGTCATCGACTACCAGGATTCGAAAGCGATCGAGCCTCGCAATGGGCAATTCCATTGTCACGGGCGCGGAGTCGTCCGCGGAGGAGCGGCCGAAGGGTGCGACTACGCGCGCGGGAAGAACGACGGTGAACGATGCCCCACTTCCCTCGCCGGCGCTCTCGGCGCGGATGGTGCCCCCGTGCGCGTGCACGAGCTGCTTCACGATGGCGAGGCCCAATCCCAGACCGCCGTGAGGGCGCGTCGTCGATCCGTCCGCCTGGCGGAAGGGCTCGAAGACGTGCGGCAAGAAATCAAGCGTTATCCCCTGCCCGGTATCCGTTACGCGGATGACGATGCTGGTATCCGTGCGTTCGGCGATGAGATCCACCCGCCCCCCACGGGCCGTGAATTTCACGGCGTTCGAGAGGAGGTTCCACACGATCTGCTGGATGCGATCGATGTCCGCGCCGACGATACCAAGGTCGGAATTGACCAAAGACTCGAGCACGACGCCCTTTGCGTCCGCAGCAGGCCGCACCGCTTCGACCGCGCCCAAGAGGGCGTGAGCGATCTCGATAGGCACGATGTCGAGTCGCAGTTTGCCGCTGCCGATACGAGCAAAGTCGAGCACGTCGTCGATGATCCGCGCCTGCGCGCGCGCGTTGCGTTCGATGATTGTCAGTGCCCGCTCGACGTCCTTCACCACACCGCGGCGGGCGCTGGCCGTCCAGCCCAAGATCGCGTTCAGTGGGGTGCGAAGCTCGTGCGACGCCGTGGCGAGAAACTCGTCCTTGGCGCGACTCGCCACCTCCGCCTCCTTTCGCGCCCCACGCTCGAGCTCCAACAAATGCGCGCGCTCTCGCTCGCTCCTTTCTAGCGCACGACGCGCCCTCACCTGCGGAGTGAGGTCGACCGCGAATGCCAGTACGGCCTCCGGCTCCCCGGACGCTTTGCGGAGCGGGTGCAGACTGAGAGCAAGAAACCGCTGGTCGGGCGCGCGCGCAGACCCCTCGGTGCTCACGTATTCGTCCACACATATATTTTCGCCATTCTTCAGCACACGATCGAATAGCTCGCGCATTGCAGGCGTGACCCATGACCGCCGCGCACCATCCCCGCCGCTGCCCTCGCCGGCATCGAACTGGCGGCGGTAGGCCGCGTTGGCGAACTCGCACGTGTAATCCGGGGCGCGCCACACCGAAATGAGCGCCGGGGCAGAATGGAGCACCTCGTAGAGTCGCTCGCGTGCACGCCGCCGCGAAACCACCCACGCAGCCCTCTCAGCCATCGCCGCGAAAAGCCGCTTCTCGGCGTCCGAAAAGGTGGTGGCGGTCGTCGACCCGATGTGGGCAACGCCGATGACGTCGCCGTCGTGGACGAGCGGCACACCGTAGAGCGCACGGACCTGCCGCCGTCGAAGAGCCGGGCTTTGCCCGCTCTGCTGCAAATCCTCTTCCGCCATGAAGAGCGGGCGACCGGTGGCGGCAATCTTGCCAGCGAATCCGGCGCCGACCGGCATCTTGAGCTGTGTCTCCACGTCCTCCGAGAGGCCAATGGAGGCGCAGGTGTGCAGCTCGTCACCGCGACGAAGGAGCACCGTCGCCGTGTCCGCCGTGTCGGCTGCGCCGAGAAAAACCGTCAGCAGCGTGTGCAGGAATGGCTCGAGGTCGTCGGTTTCCAGCGCTGCGGTCGAGATGCGTTCGAACGCCGCGAGTCGCCGTTGCGCCTCATCGAGCTCGCGCGTCCGCGCCTCGAACCGCGTGCGGTGCGCCTCCTCCCGCTGGCGGAAGAGGTCGACGAACGCTTTGACGCGCGCTCGAAGTACGTCGATGTCGAACGGTTTGGCAATGAAATCCGCCGCGCCGCTCGCGTAACCGCGTTTGGCGTATTCCTCGTCGCGGAGGATGGCCGTCAAGAAAATAATCGGCACATCCCGCCCGTTCGGCAGCGCGCGAATCCGTGCCGCGGTCTCGAACCCGTCGAGGATCGGCATTTGCACGTCGAGCAGAACGACGGCGAACGTCTCCTCGGCGACGCAACGAATCGCCTCCATCCCGGACCGAACCTCCACCAAACGTACCTGGAGTGGCTGCAGAACCGCGTTGAGAGCGACGAGGTTCCCAGGGGTGTCATCGACGAGCAACACGCTCGGCGCCGACGCGGCAGCGGACACCATCAGCCAATTCTCGCTTTCAGGCTCGCTCCACGAAAGGAGGTCGGGATGGTCGTTGCTTGCCCACGTTGCTGCTCCGGCTGAGTGGCCGCCGTGACGCCGAAGCGAACACGAACGGCGCGTACAAAGACTAGCGTCACACCTGCGGCGCTCAAGGGG
>JALYHV010000294.1 GCA_030776205.1 Myxococcota bacterium
CCTGTCCGTCGGGCACCAGGCATCGGAGCGGATGACGACGACGCTTCGTCCGTCCACGCGGGCAGCACCGCCGAGCGCGGGCATTCGAATGCGAAGGCGGGGGACGGCGCAGGTCTCGAGTGACTCGTTCCAGGCTCGCGCGGCGCTTTGAAGCGCCTGAATCAGATCGTCGGCTGTGACGCCGCTCTCGGCCGCGGGAAGGATTGGCTCGAGATTCAGCACGTCCGCGTCCCATCGGACGAAGGCGCCGGTGCCCGTCTGGGCGCGTGGGACTGGGGACGGCGTCTCGGAATGGCAGGCGACCATCGCGGACAGCGAGGCTGCGGCGAAGGGGGTCCGCTTCACTGCGAGTTCGTGTCGTAGGTGTCGACGATCGTGATGTCGAGCTTGTCCCCTACGGCCACGCTGTAGCCGGGGGCGGAATCTGGCCCCGAGCAATTGAGGATCGCGCCTGCGATGGCCGCTCCCAGGAGGGTAAGTGCGCGTTGGGACGGTTTCCCAGTACGGGCCATCGCGCCAGGTTACTCGCTGTTGCGGCGTGGCTCCGCGTCTTGCATCCACTATAGCTTCTTTACGTTGACCACGAAGTGCCCGAGGCACCCGGGACAGGTCGTTCCACCATTGAACGTACGTTTGAGAACAACGTGGGGCCACTGCCCGGGGACGGCAGGTTGAAAGGGATCGCTCGATCGCAGCACCTCCACGGCGATCCCCAGGGCGGAGCTGCACGATCCGTGCGTCGCCCAATAGGAGCCATCCACCATCATGGTACCCGGGGGTCCCTCTCCGGCTGGCGTTGGCGTCCACACTCACCCGTCGAAGGAAGCGAACTCAGGAAAAGCCACCTGGCAGTTCGTACTTTCGTTGGCGCGTGTGCCGACACGACGGTCGCGTGCAGCACCTGTCCTTGTGTGAGGTCGAAGCCGAAGCCGCACTCGACCGCGTTAGACCCAGGCCAGGAAAAACTGCGAGTTCGTGTCGTAGGTGTCGACGATCGTGATGTCGAGCTTGTCCCCTACGACGATGCCGTAGCAGGGGGATGAATTCGAGCTCGAGCAATTGAGGATCACGGTGGCGGCCGCCGCGCCGAGGACGATAAGTACGCGTCGGAACGGCTTACCAGTACGGGCCATCGCGTCAGGTTACTCGCTGCTCCGGCGAAGCTCCGCGTCTTGCATCACTACAGCTTCTTTACGTCGACCACGAAATGCCCGAGGCACCCGGGACAGGTGGTCGCGTCCTGACCACCGTTGAACACACGCTTGAGGACGACGCGCGGACGCTGCCCCGGTACCGAGGGCTGAAAGGGGTCGCCCGACTGAACCACTTCGACAACGGCACCAAGCGCCGAGCTGCACGATCCGCGCGTCGCCCAATAAGCGCCGTCTAGCATCGTGCCGCCCGTTGGGCTTTGGCCGGGCGGGGTCCGCGCCCATGTCCATCCGTCGAAAGGGGTGAACTCGGGAAAGCCAACCTGGCATCCTGTATTGTCGCCGGCGCGGGCCGATACGACGGTCGCGTGGAGAACCTGTCCTTGGGTAAGGTCAAAGCCGAAGCCGCACTCGGCAGGGTACCTCCCGGTCCAGGAATACTGGGAGTTCGTATCGTAGGTATCGACGATGGTGATGTCGAGCTTGTTACCAATGGCCACGCCGTAGCAGGGGGCGGAATCCGGCCCCGAGCAATTGAGCACCACGCCCGCAACGACCACAACGAGGAGGGCAAGCAGGCGTCGGTACGAATTGGTCACGTCGGCCATCGCTTCGAGTCTAACGTCTGTTGCCAGGAAACGCCGCTGGAGATCACGTGAGTCGATCGACCGTCATCCGCCGCGATGACACGGCTGGGCCCTACTTTGGGGGCGGCGGCGCAAGGAACGCGACGAAATGGAGATTCACACCCGCCTGGCTTGGAATTCCGATGTGGAGGGTCGCGGGGATCAAACCATCCATCGGGAGCGCGCCGGCGCTGGCAAACGTCTTCGTCGGCAAGCCTGTACACGTGGCGAAACAAATATTCGATCCGGAGCAGCCTTGGAAAAGGCCCTTGCCGATGATCGGCCCAGGCGAAACGTAACTCCCACCAATCTGTGGCGCCACGGTCAGCTGATACGTCTGCTCACAAACCGGCTGCGTCACGGGCTCCGCGTCGAGAGAGGCCGTAAGCGACGTCGCTCCGCGGCTGAAGAACGCATCGGGATGGAGAACCTCCAACCAGAACCACCCCGGACAGTTCTGATTGGGCCCAACCGTCGTCGTCACGAAGCTGGTACCAGCCGGGCCGATCGGGTCGACCGTGCCGTCGATAACCACGTCCGGAGTGCATTGGGAGCAGGTGTTGCCAATGACCGTCCCGGTGCACGGCTGGCAGACGGCGTTGCCGTCCGACGTGAAATTGTCGGGGCACTGCACGCAGGTTTGGCCGTCGATCCGAAGGTTGGTGGGGTCGACGGGCGACGGACCGATGAAGCTGTTGACGAAGGTATCCTTCCCGTTGCATTGGTCGAGCAGGTCGTGGAGCGCCAAGGTGGTCGCGTTGGCATTGCCCAGGGAATGCAGCTCGAAGACGGGGCATCGCCGGCACCAGTTAACACCCGCCTGCGACATCGTTAGATCCAATGCCGAGATGACACTGGAATCGTCCAGGTAGCCGCTCGCGGGGCCTCCGCCGGCAGGAAAACGGGCGAGGTTTTGTGCGAACGCGCGGATGGACGGACCGTCAAGTGCAACCGTCTCCAGCGGCGCACCATTCTTCGTGCTGTCGAAGTCCCCCCACTGCTTCGGCGTAAAACTATATTCAAATACCGCGCCGCCATCGGTGGAGTTTACGCTCGTGACCTGCCATGCATCTGCGTTGCCAGGGACGCGCTGGTGTTTCAAGTCCGCATCGGGGTGGCCGTCGAACGCATCATGTATCATTGATGCGATCCGCGCGATATTATCCTTATTTTTGTCGTCGCTCGAGGCCGTATTAAAGTTCTGGTCGAAGCACGGGCCTGGGGTGCCGGCACCCCCATCTGCGCCGACTAGTATCGAGCACACTTTGTTGTTCTCAGGCTGATTGGAACTCACCCATCCGTAGTTCGCAATGCTCGCCACCTGCCCTGAAATCAAGTCAGCGAAGGCCTCGTTGATGTACCGAGTGGGATACGCCAGACTGTTGCCGTTGCTATTAAGCGTATTGATAATCAATTTATCGATGGCCTTGATGTCTTCCTCGTGAAGATAGTTGCACAGAGTGTAATGGCCGTACTCGTGTGAAGCGACCTCGCGGTACCTCCACACGAGCTTGTCCGGCATGATGATGTCGTTGTTGGCCAGCGGCCCGAAGGTCGCGCTGATCACATCGACGATGTTCGGGAGGCCCAGCGTTGCGTACCACCCACCGAGTAGCTGAGCGAGGGTGTTGCCGTTCGAGTTTCGCAGGTGAAAGCACATCGTGAACGGCTTCTGGCTGTTCGTGGCCGTCACGACGTCTGCCCACGTTCCGGTCAGGATGTGCGCCGTGGTGACGGTCTTGCCGATGACGTCCGAATCGTAACGATACACATCGTCGCTCTGGTACATCATCGAGAGGCCGGGGTCGGCAATGCGAAGCTCGAAGTCCTGGTCGCTGTTGAAGCTGGTGATCCGAAATGGTTTCGGCGCGGTTTGAGCGGGAACCGGCTGACCTTGCGGCACTGGATAGGCACTGAAATCGCACAGATCGTTGGCCATCAGGAAGCCGTTCAGGCGCGCAGAATCGTTGCTCATCTGAATGCAGATGCCCGATCCACGAACGAAGGTGCCGTCATGTTGCGCAGGCCGAACGAAGACGTCGCCGTTGTCGTCCGTGTCTGCAATGAAGGTCTCCGGCAGAAAGCCTCCGAGCGTCGCTTCCATCAGGGTCACGCTCAGACCGCCGGCACCAAGGTCGCTCCCGGCCTTGGGTCCCCAGGCCCGCGTCATCGACTTGAGGGAGTTGAAATTCCCGTTCAGGTTGAGGGCGCGGAGCCGAACGTTGAACGATATGCGGTTCGCGAAGACGCCATCGAGCGAACCGATGGCGCTCGTGATGACTTGTCCTACAGCCTTGACCGCATCGAGCACGAACGCCGCCGCGTCGATCAAGGTCGACACCGCGCCCCCTTTGAGCGTGATATTCGCCTGGCTTGGGAGAGGCTGCGGCTCGTATCCGAGGTACTGAAAGCCGGAGCGCCTGAGAAGATCGAGCTTCACCGATCCGTTCGCGTTGCGTGCGCCCGCGGGGACCTCTCCGTTGCGGAGAATGACCGCGTCGAAGATCTGGCGGTTGCCGCTGATGTTCGGCGCGGTCAACACGTCGACGAGCGCGTTGTAGACCGTGCCCGGCATGAGAACGGGGACCATCGCGCCAACGCCGTCACCGGTGTTCGTGAACGTGCCGCACTTGCCACCGAACTGCTCGAGCTCCTGCTCGAAAAGAGGCCGGCTGAGGATGTGCACGTACATCTTCTTGAGGTTCAGAAGGTCATTGTCGTCGTGGAGGTAAACCCAGGCGTAGTACAGCGTCGGGGTTCCGTCCGGGTTCGTCGCATCGACTTTCTTGACCGCATTCCAATCGAACGAGTCATGAAGCGTCCGAGTCAGTAGGCCCGTGATCAGCGGGAAAGAGTATGCGCACGACCGGTCATCGAGCGGGAGGTTCGCACTGACCGGCCATCCAGGAACGGGATTGACGGTAAAGGTGAACTTTGTCCCGAGTCGCTGCGCGCTCACGGGAAGGCCGTCCGTACAGGAGACCCAGCGCAAGAGTCGGCCTGCCTCGAGGTCGAGCCGTGCCACCGGATTTGCCACCGGCGCCTGCCCCTGGAAGGTACACGTCACCTGCGTCCCTGTGGCGTTCGTGAACGTCAGCACGGCCGTGCCATTCGCAATTTCGCCCGCGACCTCGAAGCTGGCCGGAAGTGTGAAGGGAACGGGTGATGCGGGGTTCGCGGTGACCGTATTTCCGCTCGTGTCGCCTTGACTCACCCCGTTTTGGTCGAGGGCGACGTGGAGAAGCACCGCCGGGACCGCCGTCGTCGTGACCGAGACTGGACCGAAGAGCCCTGGGTTTCCGCCGCCGCCCCCGCCTACGCCGCCGTCCGGGTTGCCGCTTCCGTTTCCGTTCCCGTTTCCGTGGCCAAAACCACCGGGTGGTGGCGGGAACCCTGGAACTTGGCTCCAGTCGAAGGCGAAGGGCCGAATGACCTCTGTGGAGTCGGCAGTGAACGTAGTGCCGTAGAAGGTGGCGAAATTGGCTGCGGACTGGTTCGCATTCTGGAGCTGCACGGGAGCGTTGGGGGCGATGAACACGCCCGTGAACGGCGCTTCGAGCGTGGCCCGCTGCGTTCCGAAATAGCCTGTGAAGAGGTCCGGCACACCCGCGTCAACGGCCCGCTCCCTGCCCCGATAAATGATGGTGTTGGCAATGTAAAGAAACACCGGCCCTCGACGGCTATCGATGACGAGGCTGGAATTCGACTCCAAATCGAGACTTCGTAGGAAGTACGTGCCAGTGCTCAAGTAAAGGCTGGAGCTCGCTCGGGCGACGACGTCGTCGTAAACGCCAGGGACCGGCGCGGCGACTTGGTTCGTCCCCAAGACGATGCCTCCGGACGAGGTGTTCGGCGCGGTGACGGACCAGGACACCGTCTTCGTCGTCCCATCCGCATGGGCGCGAACCGCGCCGCTGACGGATGTGGTTTTGGTGACGGTCACCGTTCCACCGGCGATCACGTCTCCGCCCACCTTCACGCGGTCACCGAGCGCAATGCTACCCGCCGCCGTCAAGGGCCCCACCACGGCATCCGCCTGGACCTGCGTCGTCCCCGCTCCGGCCGCGACGAGGCCGGAGATGGTCGTGCGCGATCCCACGCTGACCGGACCTGCGGCGCCGACCGTGGCGTTCGCGATCGACGTGCCGCTCGGCAGCGTCACATGAAAGACATATGTGCCCGGAACGCTCGTGACGGCTTGCTGCGAGGTTTGAATGCTCTCCTCAGGCGAAGACGGAGCGTCATTGCCGGACGAACAAGCGCCGAGCGCCATCAGCGTGAGCGCGCCTGCGAGTACACGAGCAACCCTTCTCATCGAGCCCCCTCCGTCACAGGCAGTGACACGCGACTCGGCGAGATGCCGGGGCGATCAACCTGCGAACCGCGCGCAGACTGCGGTACACGCACCCATCCGTCAAGTGATATGCACGTCGCCCCGATTAATAACCCGCGGGATGGCGGCACTTCGCGCAAACGTGCGAGGAATGGCGACGCGACGACTCAAACGGTGAAACTCCCCGCACCAACTTCAAAGGCCGCGCCCTACTGAAGGTACGGGCACTGCGCCTTGCACAAACCCTGCGTGCAAACACTAATGGAAACGACCTTCAGAGAGACGTCATTGGAATAGCCGCCCCGGCATTGGGTCGTGCACTCGGCATAGCTCGGTGGCGCCGCGTCGCGATTCGGGTTGGAAAGCCCCGAGGCACACCGATAAATGCAGCTAAGCTCTTGCTCGCATGGCGTTCGCCCGGCGTCGTCCACGCCGCCGTCGTCCGGCGTGGAACAGATAAGCGCGCTGTTGCAGCACGGGTTGGCCTGCGCGATGCACTGATCGCAAACGTCGCTCCCACTCTTGTAAGTCCCGCACCCCGTTGCACCGGTCGACGTCTCGGGGACCGATGCGCCACCCGAATCCTGCGTTGTACCCGCGTCGCCTCCGGGGGCCGCGGCTTCCGCCCGCTGCATGCTCCCCGTGTCCGACGTGCCGCCGGGCCCTGCGTCCGAGCCGCTCGCGCCATCGTTGCTGGTGCAGGCTATCAGGTTTGGCGCCATGATCGCCGCGAAGAAGAATACGGAAGAGCGTTTCCACACCAAAGAGCGATATGCCATTGGCGACGAACGATAGGCTTCGCGCATCGAGGCGTCAACGCGTGGCCTTTCCGGCCAAAACAGCCCTGCGCCAAATGCCCGTCACCTGAGGCGGGCGGATTCTGCGCTCCCACTGCCCGCCTCGGATTGTGCAATGGTGGCCTCCACGTGAGATGAGCGCTTCCTCCTCCCGCTCGTTGTGTGTCGATGCAGCGCTGGTGATTGCCGGTGCCGCCGCGATGATTCTCGCCGTACCGCCCGCGAATGCGTGGCCAGTCGGTCTCGTCGCCTGGGTTCCGCTCTCGCTCGTGGCATCGGCCGGCATGCCGAGGCGCGCAGCCATCGCAGGCTGGGCTCAGGGGGCGCTCGCGCAGTCGATGGCTCTTCTTGCTATTCCGGCCGCGCTGCGAGAAGGCGGCGGCACGTCCGTTGGCTGGTCTTGTGCGCTCGGTTTCCTACTTGCTCTCTGGGAGGGAGCGCGCTTCGGCGCAATCGGCTTCGTGACGGCGCGTTCTGTCCAGAATGGGTGGCCGGTTCTTGCCGCCTTTCCGGTCGCGCTCGTTGGAACGGAGTGGCTGTACCCCATGTGCTTTCCTTGGGGCAGCTCGTTGTTTGTCCAGGCTGCGCCGGCGCTGCTCCAGTGCGCCGATCTCGGTGGACCGCTCTTCGTGTCGTTCTGCATAGGGCTGTTCGACGCCAGCCTCGTATCGGCGTGGACGGAGAGGCGTGTTGGCAGGCTGCGGTGCAAACACGCGTTGGTCCGATCGGCCGCCGCGCTGGGTGCCTTTGCCATCTATGGCATAGCGCGGATGCACGCCGTCGACGCGCGGGTGAGCGGGTCCCCGGCGCTGGCCGTCGGAATCGTGCAGGGTGACTTCGCGACGCCAACCCGCGAGCTGCGCGACCCCGTCCCCCTTTATCGCGCCGCAAGCCTGGAGCTGCTTCGGAATGGCACTGTCGACTTGCTGGTCTGGCCGGAAACCGCCATACCGTACGTGACCGATTTCGACGCATTGCCGGCGAGGTTGCAGCGGGTCATGTTGGGCGATCCTCCGCGAATTGCGTCGCAGTCGCTCGGCGTACCGTTACTCACTGGAATGGTGCTCGAGCGCGCTCCACCCGTATCGCCCGCGCACGTCCGCGAGATCAATCCGGACGGGTCGTGGCAGACCGTCAGCAAGCAGCGGTTCAACTCCGCCGTGCTCGTGGCGCCGGACGGGGAGGTGCTCGGCGTTTATGACAAACGCGATCTCGTGGCATTCGGGGAGTACGTCCCAGCCGAAGAGCGATTTCCGTCGCTTCGGCGCCTCCTCCCTTTGGCGGGAGCCTTTTCCGCCGGGGTGTCGTCATCGCCGTTGTCGTTGTATGGCCACGGAGTGGCGGCGTTGATCTGCTACGAGGACATTCTTGCGGAGCGTGTACGGGGAGCGGTGGGCCTCGGAGGGGCCGACCTAATGGTAGACATCACGAGCGACACCTGGTTCGGGCGCTCGCGGGTCCCGTCGCTCCATCTCGCCCTCGCTCGACTTCGCGCCATCGAGCACCGCCGTTTTCTGGTTCACGCGACGAATACCGGCCTGACCGCAATCATCGATCCGGCCGGTCGCATCGTGACGGAGCTCCCGTCGCACCGTCCCGCATCTACCGTGGCAACCGTGCGTTGGATGCGCGGGTGGACGCTTTACGAGAGAATCGGAAGCGCACCCGCGTGGGCCGCGGCCGCGGTGGCGGCAATCATGGTGATTCGGCGCCGACGCGGGTGCTCCTCCGCGCGCCGCACGAAGACGAGTCGTTCGATCGGATGAACGAGCTCTCGCATCGCGGGCTTCACGACATCCGCGACGAGCGCTGGAACGTCTACGGCCAGTTCACGTACATCACGAGCTACAAGCCGCGGATGCACGCGCCCTATACGAACGTGAAGGGCAGCGTGAACTCGCTCTGGCCCCAGCCCGAACGCGGCTTCACCTCGACGTTCTCGCTCCTTGGCGGCTTGCGTCTCTGGAAGGGCGCGGGCGCATACATCGCACCCGAGTGGATCGCCGAGCGGGCGTTCTCGACGCTCCACGGGCTCGGCGGCTCGACCGAAAACTTCGAATTGCAGAAGACCGGCCAGCAGGCCCTGACCCGTTTGCGAAGGACAGGGTGGCTTTCAGCGACCTGGAAATGAGCCGTGCTCCCGCCGCCGGCAGCCGTCAGGGCGGTGGCGGGCCCGCGATGATCCGTACGTTGTCTAGGAACACGGTATTGTCTCCGCCGTTCGCGTTCGTGCCGACGAAAGCAATCGTGTGCGATGCCGCTGTCGCCGTGAACGTGGCAGTGTAGTCCGTGTACCCCGTGGCGGACTTCGGTGGCGCATAGCTGGCCAGCGAAGCGCCATCGAGCGTGACGTTCCAGGTTTGGCCAGCGATATTCCAGGTCGCGCCCGCTCCTCGCTCGGCCGCGGCGAAGATCACCGTGTACATGGCGCCGGGCTTGAATCCAGAGATCGCCTGCGAAATCGTCCCGGTCCCCTGGATGAAGGCGGCCTGCACGCCCTCGGGCGCGGAGGAGCTCTGCAGGGTGAAGGTGCTGGCATTGCCGGTGATGCCCGAGCCGTTCGAGCCCGACAGGGGAGAGAACGCCCACGCGCTGCCCGCTGGATTGTACGCAAACGTGCCGACCGCGGGCGCCTCGAAACCGAAGTTCGCGATAGCCAGCGAATCGAACGGCGTGACGGCGACCTCGGCGGAACCGACCGATCCGCCGCCGGCGAACTGCGCAGAAACAACGTAATAATAGGGAGTGCGGAAGGTGACGTTGGCATCGGTATAGGCCGTGCCGGTCACCGTCGCGATCGCCGTGTAGGGTCCGCCGCTCTTGGTCGCACGCCCGATCTGGTAACCGGAGGCGCCGCTGGCCGCCGTCCAGCCCAGCGTGACCTGCTGGCCGAGCGTCTTCGCGGTCACGTCCGTAAGCCAATAGGAAACGTCCGCGGAGAGGTCGTATGTCCCCGAGCCGACCTTCCACGCGATGTAGCTGTCCTGTACGGTCGTCCCCTCGCTGTGGTCGTACGCGATGCCCGCTCCGGCCCCGGTCGGCGCGCCGTTCTTCCAGATGGTGGCTCCACTCTCTCGAATCGCGAGCCGATCCGCGGAGGTGTTCAGCGTCGGAACGTAGAGGGTGGCGGTGGACCCCGGAGGGATGACGGCCTTGATGGTCAGCAGCGTATCGGAACGTGTCCATTCGCTGCGGATGACGCCGCGGACCGAATCGTGGCTCGCGCTCGCCGAAGTGATGTCCCCCACGACGCCGGGCTTGATTATCACCTTCTCGTAGCCGGGACCGGAGGGGTCCTGCCGGATGCCCGCGAGGTCGCTATAGAACCATTCCATGAGCTGACCGAGCATGAAATGGTTCTGCGAGGACCTTCCCTCGGCGGTCCAGGATTCGGTGAGCGACGTGGCGCCCTTGGCGATGTTGAAGCCGTAGCCGGGCCGGTCCGACTGGTTATTCATCGCGACGACCACATCGGACCGACTGTTGTCGGCCAGCGCGCGAAGGAGGTACCGGTAGCCGACATCGCCGGATGTCAGCTTGTAGCCATTGCTCTTGATGCCCTTCACCAGTGAGTCGACGACGCCGGGCACGTTCCCCGGATCGACCATGCCCAGCGCGAGCGGCATCGCGTTCGCCGTTTGGCTGTTGGTCGAGTAGCTCTTGGTCGCCTTGTTGTAGAACGCGTTGTTGAACGTGGTGCGGATCTGGCCGGCGAGCGTGGTGTATGTCGTCGCATCCGCCGTATTGCCCAGCACCGTCGCGGCCGCGGCCATGGTCTGCGCGTCGGAATAATAAGTGGCTGTGTCCGTCAGCGACACGGGTGTGAGCTGCGCAACGCCCAGGGTGCCGGGTCCGAGGTCATACCAGTCGCCGAGCCCGTAGTTGACGATGCCGCCCGTGGCCTTGGTCGTCAGGTAACCGAGGTAGCTCTTCATGCTGCCGTAGAGCGCCTTCAGCGCGGTGACGTCCCCGTCCGCTTGGTATTGCTGCCAGGCGTCCTGGATGATGGCGCTGCCCCACTCGGGCGAGTCCCCAAACGCTCCGCCGTAAATGGTCGTGAAGCGCGGCACCAGCGTCGGCACCATTCCATTGGCCTGCTGGCCTTCGGCCATGTCGTTGCCAATCTTGTTGTAGAGAACCGCGAGGTCATGCTCGTAACGCAGCGCCGGTCCGTTGAGGTAGGTCTCTTCGAGCCAGCCGAGCTTCTCCCTGTGCGGGCAATCGGTGAAGATGCTGACCGTGTTGCTTCGCTGCGCCCAGCTGATGAGCGTCCGGATCTGGTTGAAGAGTGGGCTCGAGCAGGTGAAGGTCCCTACCGCGGGAGACGAGGACGACACCACCTTGCTCTTCAGCGACACGAGCGTGGGCAGCGTCCCCGTCGTCGCGCCGTTTGCGTCGAAATAGTTCAATTGGAGATAGCGGTATCCATAATAGTAAAATTTTGGCGAAAACGTCTCGTTGCCGCTGCCCTTCAGCGTGAAGTCCATGTAGCTGGACGGCCCCGTCGGGGCCCACTGCGGGGAGCTGCTGACTTGCGATACCGTGCCGTCGGTGTTGAGCAGCTCTCCAGGCTTGATCCTGACCCTCGCTCCCGCGGGGCCCGTGACGACGAGCTCCGGTATTTGAGCCGCGTTCTGTCCAAAGTCGTAGACGATCACCCCGGGGCCCAAGGGCGTGACGTGAATGGGCGTGAACACGTCTTGCGTCGTCAACGGAAGCACGCCGTACGAGGCTCCTTTCAGCGTCCCGCTCGGGCCGGCGAAGAGTGCCGCGGCCGTCCAGCTCGAGGCGTCGAACCCCGGCGTGTCCCAGCGCTGCTCCCGGCGCGCGTCGTAGTCCTCACCGCCGTAAATGCCCGAAAAGGTGATCGGGCCGAGGCTCGCCTTCCACGTCGCATCGCTCCCGACGATCTGAACCGAGCCGTCCGCGTATTCCAAGCGGACGTGGACGATGGCTTTGCGCGGGCCGGAGGAGCCGGTCCAAAGGGCATATCGCGGGCCCGATGCGCTCGTGTTGCTGCTGCTGTACATCCCGTTGCCGAGCAGGAGGCCAACCGCGTTGATCGCGCCGGGCTGGAGCTGGGACGTCACGTCGTAAGTGTCGTACAGGCTGGTGGTCGCGTAGTTGGTCCAACCCGGCGTGAGGAAGTAGCTCCCGACCTTCGAGCCGTTCAGCGACATCTCGTATTGCCCGAGGCCGCAGACATGGATAACGGCGCGCGTCAGTCCCGCGCCCACGGCGAACTCCTTTCGCAACAACGTGGAGAGGTTCGTGTCGAGCGCTCCCGTGATCCACTTCGCTTGCCAATCGGCTGGTTGGACGATGCCCATCGTCCAGGTGGACGGCGTGCTCCACGGCGAGGCCACATCGGAGCCGTCCCAGACCCGCACCTTCCAGTAGACCGCCTGCGAGCTGGCGAGCGCCTTGCCCACGTAGAGCACATGGTTCTGCTGCACCGAGACCCGCTTGCCGCTGTCCCACAGATCGCCCGTATCGGCCGCAAGCAGGGCTGGGGTCGAGGCCACCACGATGCGGTACGCGGTCTGGGCGTCACCTCGCGTGCTCGAGTGGAGCACCCAGCTCAATCGGGGCGCAGACGAGTCGATGCCCAGCGGCGCAACGCGGTGGTCGGTGCGCAGGTCGCTCACAGTCATGGATGCGACGTTGCGCCCGGGCGGACTGGCGTCCCCCGTCACCTGGACGCCGACGTCCGGCCCGCTGCCGTCTGCGTCGGCTGGACCCCGCGTCGCGTCAGGTCCGCCCGATCCCGACGCATCAGGTCCGCCCGATCCGTCGTTGTCGGCCGCGCTCGATCCGCCGGCGTCCGGCCCCGAGGTGCCCTGGCGCGAGTTCTCCGCACCGCATGCAGCAAGAACAAGCAGGAGGGCCACCGAGAGCGCCCGGCGACACGGTCCGCCTGTGTAGTCCATCGCGGGACAGCCTACCGCACGACCGCTGCGCGCGGCCAGCGGCTGCCATGACGGCCGAACGCCGGAAACCACAATGATGGGAATTTTCTCCTCCGCGGCGTCGTTCACAGCACCACGGGCGCCGCCACCCGGACAATCTGCCGCTAGCCGTGCGGACCGCAGCGCCGACTCGGCTTGGCGAACACGGCCGCTCGCGGCACGAACGCTTCGGCACTGGCCCCTCCGACTCATGGTACGCCTTGCAGCGTGATGCGCTCAACCGAGCTCGATGCGGTCCCTATGCGGATGCAAAAGGTCGCGCCGACGAGGGCCGCTTCTTCCCGGGCCCGCTGACGGACCGGCCGCATGCAGGCGTCGAACCCGTTTCCCCTGCTCGACGCAGCGCTCGACGGCGTGATCGTCATGAGCGGGGCGGGCCGCATCCTCGAGCTCAACGCGTCTGCCGAGACGACGTTCGGGCTTCGCCGGGAAGACGTCCTCGGCCGCGAGCTCGCCGAGGTGATCATCCCCGAGCGCCTGCGGGAGTCCCACCGCCGTGGCCTGGCCCGCTACCTGGAAACCGGAGCTTCTGCGGTCATCGGCAAGCGGCTCCAGATGACCGCGACGCGCGCCGACGGCCGTGAGCTGCCGGTGGAGCTCACGATCACGCTGGCGGTCGTCGACGACGAGCGGGTCTTCGTCGGGTTCGTGCGCGACCTCACCGAGGCGACGGCTGCCACGAGGCGGGTCGAGAGGATCCACGAGTCGGCGGCGGCGCTGGCGGCGGCGCGCAGGGTGATGGACGTCGGCCACGCGGTCATGTCGGCCGGCGTGGATGCGCTCGGCGCAGAGACGGCGGTCTTCGTCCGCCCTGTTGGCGACGCGCTCGGAATCGTGGCGGCCGTCGGTGTTCCAGAGGACGTGGTCGCGTCGTTCCAGAGCTTCACCCGCGACACCCCGTCACCGGCAGCCGCCGTCTTTCGCACGGGCGTACCGGAGTGGGTGGAGGACGAGAGCGCGTTCCGTGCTCGGTACGGACACACCGCAGACGCGCTGAAGAGCGCGACGGCGGCGGCGGCGGCGCTGCCTCTTCGGGTTGGAGGTGAGGTCGTTGCGGCGGTCGCTTTTCGGTTCGCCGAGCGCCGGAGCTTCGCCGCGTCGGATCGCGCGCTCATCGAGACGCTCGCGGTGCAGGCTGCGCAGGCGCTCGATCGCGTGCTCGGGTACGAGCAGGAGCTGGAAGGCCGCAGGAAGCTCGATGCCCTTGCGGACCTGACGACGACCCTCGCCGCGACGCTCTCCGAGCGCGATGTCGCCGAGGCGGTGTCGGACCGGGGCATGCTGGCAATGGCTGCCGACACGTGCGTGCTCTACCGCCTCGAGGCAGACGGGTCGCTCGCTCTCGTCGCGGAGCGCGGGTGTAGCCCCGTCATCGTCGAGAAGATTCGCCGAATCGACGCCGGGTCGTCCAACCCTTCGGCCGAAATGGTGCGGAGCGGTCGTACCGTCTGGATCGAGAGCGCGGCCGAGTACGACGCGTGCTTCCCCTCGCTCGCCAGGCTTCGCGTCCCCGAACGCCGCGTCAAGGCCTTCTGGAGTGTCCCGCTCATGGTCGAAGGCGCCGCCATCGGCCTCCTTGCGATGGGCTTCTACGAGGAGAGGCGGTTCTCGCCGAGCGACAGGGTGTTCGTCGAGACATTCGCGCAGAACGCCGCCCAAGCCCTCCGGCGGGCACAGCGCCTCGAGTCCGAAACGCGCCTTCGCCACTCGCTCGAGACGACGCTCCGGAGCATCGGGGACGCGGTGATCGCCACGAACCTGAGCGGCGCGGTCACGTTCCTCAATCCGGTGGCCGAGCGGCTGACGGGCTGGACCCAGGAGGAGGCGCTCGGCCGGCCCGTGCACGAGGTCTTTCGAATCGTGAACGAAGAGACGCGCGCTGTGGTGGAGAGCCCCGTCGAGCGCGTGCTCCGGGAGGGCGGCGTCGTGGGGCTCGCGAACCACACCGTGCTCGTCTCCAAGGACGGTCGGGAGACCCCGATCGATGACAGCGGCGCGCCGATTCGGGAGGCGAGCGACACCATGATGGGCGTCGTCCTCGTCTTCCGCGACGTATCGGCCAAGAAGCTCGACGAGCGCCGGCGCGCCTTTCTCTCGGACGCGGTCACGGTGATGGCCGTCTCGCTCGACTACCAGGCGACGCTCGCGCGCGTCGCCGGCTTCGCCGTCCCGATGATCGCAGACTGGTGCACGGTCGACGTCGTCGAGCCGGAGGTCGGTCTGCGGCGCGTCGCGACCGCCCACGTCGATCCGTTGAAGGTGGGCCTGGCGCAGCACGTCAACGAGCGCTACCCGCCGGACCCGAACGGGCCGACGGGCGTGTTCAACGTGCTTCGGACCGGAGCCTCGGAGCTCTACGCGGAGATCCCGGACCGGCTCCTCGTCGCCGCAGCGCAAGACGAGGAGCACCTCCGCTTGCTCCGGGACCTTCGCTTGCGGTCCGCGATGATCGTCCCCCTCACCGCACGTGGCCAAACCCTTGGCGCTATCACGTTCGTGTACGCCGAGTCGGGACGCACCTTCACACCCGGAGACGTCGCCTTCGCGGAGGACCTCGCGCGCCGTGCGGCGGTAGCGATCGACAACGCACGCCTTTACGCGGCAGAACAGCAGGCGCGCCAGGTCGCCGATGCGGCCAACCGCGTGAAGGACGAGTTCCTCGCGACCGTGAGCCACGAGCTGCGGACGCCCCTCAACGCCATCATGGGCTGGGCAAAGATGCTCGGCGTCGCCGCCGCCGACCCGGATCGCGTCGCTCGCGCCATCATGATTATCGAGCGGAACGCCGTCGCCATGGCCCGTCTCATCGAGGATTTGCTCGACGTCTCCCGAATCGTTTCGGGGAAGGTTCGGCTGGAGGTGGAGGCGGTCGACATCGAGAAGGTGCTCGAGGCCACGGCCGAGTCCGCGAAGCCAGCGGCGGCGGCGAAGGGGGTTACCATCGACGTCTCGACCGAGAGGTCCGCGCCGATGCAGGCGGACCCAAAGCGGATCGAACAGATCGTCGCGAACCTCTTGAGCAACGCGGTGAAGTTCTCGAACAGGGCGCAACGCGTCGACGTTCGGCTGCGGGGGACTGCCTCGGCGTACGAGATTCGGGTGACGGACTCCGGACGCGGAATCGACCCTCGCTTCCTGCCCCACGTGTTCGACCCCTTCCGACAGGCGGACCCCACGATTACGCGCCGCCACGGCGGTCTCGGTCTCGGCCTCGCGATCACCCGGGAGCTCGTGGAGCTCCACGGTGGGACGATCGAGGCGAAGAGCGAAGGGGAGGGCCGCGGCGCCACCTTCGTCGTCACACTTCCTCGCCATCCGCGCTCTTCGCCTCGGGACGCAAATTCGGACGGCAGCGCCGGCGAGCGCGACGCGATAGGACGCGTTCGTGAGCTCGAAGGCCTCCGCGTTCTCGTGGTCGACGACGAGGAGGACGCGCGCGTTCTCGTGCGCACCATCCTCGAGGAGTGCGGCTGCTCGGTGCGAGTGGCGTCGTCGGCCGCGGAGGCGATGGGCGTCATCGAGAGCGAGACCCTCGATCTGCTCGTGTCCGACATCGGAATGCCGGTGGACGACGGATACAGCTTGATGACGCGAGTGCGTTCGTGCGGCATGCCTCGTGGAGCGCTCCCTGCCATCGCGCTGACGGCCTTCACGCGCAGCGAGGATAGGCGTCGGGCACTCGATGCGGGGTTCGCGCGGCACGTCGCGAAGCCGGTTGACCCGGCGGAGCTCGTTGCCGTGGTCGCCAGCTTCGTGCGGTCGATGGGCCCGAGGGCGCGATGACTGGACGTACCCTTCGGCTCCGAGTCCCCACGACTACTTCGATGCGCCACTCGCCGCGTGCAAGACGCTGACGGCGACATGGGTTCGCCAGTAAGAACGCCATTCCGCTCGAGCGGGTGGAGGCGCAAGGAGGGCTAGGAAAGGGCACTGCGGACCTCTGTCAAGGCGGGCGATGCGTCCGTCTTAGGCGCTTACGGGCGATGCGCGTACGATGAGCACGGTGACGCGCTATGCCCTCCTCCTGCGCGGAGTGAACGTTGGCACGAAGAACAGCCTGCCGATGGCGGAGCTCCGCGCGATGCTCACGGCGATCGGCTGCACCGACGTGCAGACGTACGTGCAAAGCGGGAACGCGGTGTTCACGACGAAGCTCGCCACCGCCGCCGTGACGAAGGCGATCGAGGAGAGGCTCGAGCTCTACATGGGTCGACCAATCGCCACGACGCTGCGGACCCACAAGCAGATGCGCGCGATCGTCGACGCGAACCCTTTCGACAAAGTGGTCACCAACGCGTCGTATCTGTGCGTCACATTCCTGTCGATCGCGCCGAGCCATTCGGAAACCGCGCCGCTTCGCGAGCGCGACTTCGCCCCCGAGCTGTTCCAAGTGGCCGGCACGGAGATCTACACGTGGCACCCGAACGGACAGGGGCGTAGCCCGCTGGCGGTGGTGCTCGGTAAATTGAAGCTGCGCGGCGCGGTCACGACCCGCAACTGGAACACGGTGCTCAAGCTCCTGGAGATGCTCGGCGGTCTCATTTAAGAATGGCGCCCAGTGCCCCGTACCATACGTCGGCCATAACGGCGTATCCGGCTGCGTTCGGGTGTAGCCGATCACTCATCAAGACCGTGCGGTAGCAAGGGACGCTGGTGAACGCGCCGTACATATCGACGAGTTGAACATGATTTCCGGCTGATACGCGAGCCGCAACGATGGCAGGCATCGCGTGATTGTAAGTCGATACGAGCTGGTTGAGCGCGTCGTCGTCCGACGGCGTAATCTGGGCCAGAACGACGGTAACGGTCGGCGCTTTTTGAAAGATGAGGTCGAGGAGCGCTCCCAATCGTTGCGGTGCATTGGCGACGTCGTTCTTGAGGTCCAGGTCGTTCGTGCCAATCATCAGCGCGACGATGTGCGGCTTGTAGTTGACGAGGGCGTCCGTCGTGAACGACGAGATGCCTTCGCGGCCGGGAAAGGGGAAAATGGCAAAGCCCACGTGGCCTTCGTGGTCCGGGGGAAAAGGGACTCCGTCGACCTCTGCCGGCCCGTTCATTTGCGAGCCGACGAAAGTCGCGTGCTGTCCGACAGAGAGGATGCGATGAAACAGTGGAACACGGTACCCGCCCGGAACGGAGAAGCCGTCGGTGATGGAGTCCCCCAAGGGAAGAATGCGGCACGCCGCCGGAGGAGCGGGGCATGGGCTCGGCCACACGGCGCCGGCTTCAGAGGACAAAACCGCTCCGACGTCGGGTACCGAGCAAACAGTCCCATCCCCGGCGGCGTCTCCCGCAGCAATCATCGCGTCGGAGCTCGCGCCCGCGTCGAGCGCCGGCAAAAGGGCTGCGTTCGTACTGATTGCGGCCGAGCTCCCGCACGCTGTCGTCAGCGCGCAAAAGGTCCAGGTCGAGAATCGCCACGACACATCCTTCGAATTTGCCCACCCCATGCGATGGACGTAATGCGCCGCCCGACTAACCGCAAGCATAATATGCAACAACACACCCCACCGGGATTTCGTGACTCGTCATTTGCAGCACCGTGAACGCGGATGGAGAGTCGGGCCCACGGCCACGCAGACGCGGGCGACTACATATTTGTCGGACGACGGCGCGTTGAATGCCCGATGTCAATTGCGGACTCTTTCGCATTACGCATTGCCTCGCCGGATTGCTACCACGCGGCGCGCGATTGCGGCGGAAGCGCTCCGCAGCCGCTTGCCAGCAACAGGTCTAGAGGTACGCAAGCGAAAGACGCGCGAGCGCCGCCCCCTGATCCTAGCGTGCACTCCGCGCGTCGTGCACGGCCCCGACGAGCAGGGCGTCGATGAGGCGTGTTAAGAAGGACTCGGTCGGCATCTCTCGCTTGAGAAGGACGCCCGCGAAGAGCACCGCATAGAGCGGGCGGTGAATGAGATCGGCGTCGACGTTGGGGGGCAGCTCGCCTCGCTCGGCGGCCCGTCCGATCACCTCGGCCACTTGCGCGCGCGATCGCTCCCGGAAGACCTCCGTTCCAGTGAGGAGCTCCGACTCCGGTGGCTCGTTCATGAGCGCCGCCGCGATAGCCCGCACCCGTGGCAGCGACATGCTCGCGATCCGCTGCCGCGCCAGGGAGAGGAGATCGCTCCGGATCGATCCGGTGTCGGGCATCGTCACCTGCGTGTCGGCGTTCGCGAGCATCGCGGCGTGCACGAGCGCCACCTTGTTCGGCCAGCGGCGATAGATCGTCGTCCGGTTGACGTGTGCCCGGCTCGCGACCCCTTCGAAGGTCAGCGCGACGTAACCGACGCGAGCGAGCTCTTCCAAGGTCGCCTCGAGGACGGCGTGGAGGACGCGCGCGCTCCGTCCTCCCACCCGGCGAGGCCTGTTAGTGCGTGTAAGCATAGGGATTTGAGTAAAAACAGCGCGAAATGCAACCCCACGAATAAAAGCAACATCTATGATGCTTTAAGAGACTCGCGCAACAACATGGCCACCTCTACGATGGATGCCGCAGCTCGGAATGCCCTCGCGCCGGCGGCGTCGCCCAAGCAGAAGTCGCGGAAGACGCTGATGATCATGGCGTCGGTAGGCGTCGTGGCCACTATTGTCGGCACCACCTACTACGTCCGGAGACGGGGCCTCGAGACCACCGACGACTCGCAGGTCGACGCGGACATCGTGTCGGTGCCCGCGCGGACGTCATCGACCGTCGTCGCCGTTCATTTCATCGAGAATCAGACAATCAAGGCCGGCGCTCTTCTCGTCGAGCTCGATGCCGAGCCCGCCAAAGCACGGCTCGCCCAGGCTGAAGCAAACCTCGAGGCGGCGAAGGCAAACGCGGATGCCGCCGACGCGGAGGCCGAGGTGGCGGGCACGAACGCCGTCGGCAATAAGTCGGTCGCGCAGGCCCAGGTTCAGGGCGCTGCGAGCAGCGCCAGCGCGACGAAGCCGCAGATCGCGGAGGCCGAGGCGCAGGTGGTCTCCGCCCAAGTGAAGCTGGACCAGGCGAAGGCGGATCGCGACCGGGCCGAGGCTCTGGTGGCCAGCGGATCCATTTCGACCGCCGAGCTGGAGCGCAACGCCACCGCGTTCGAGAGCTCGCAGGCCACGCTCATCGAGGCGAAGGCTCGTCTCGCCGCGATGAAGGCGTCGACCGAGCAGGCATGGAGCCAAGTGCAGGCCGCAGGGGCGAAGTTGAAACAAGTCAACGACGTCGACGTCCTCGTTCGTCAGGCGCGCGCCAAGGCGCAGAGCGCTCGAGCGCAAGTAGCGACTGCGCAAGCCGTGCGCGATCTCGCCGCCCTCGACCTCGCCTATACGAACATCGTCGCACCCAGCGATGGCATCGTGTCGAGGAAGACCGTGGTCGTCGGGCAGATGCTGGCGCCAGGGCAGGGCGTCGTCCAGCTCGTTCCCACCCAACGCGAGTGGATTACCGGCAACTTCAAAGAAACCCAGCTCGCCAACATGCGCGTCGGCCAGAAGGCAGAAGTCGCGATCGACGCGTATCCCGGAGACAAACTCCACGGTGAGGTGGAGAGCTTCTCGGCGGCGACGGGGGCGCGTTTCAGTCTCCTACCGCCGGACAATGCGACTGGCAATTTTACCAAGGTCGTCCAGCGCGTGCCGGTTCGCATTCGCCTGCGGGACGTCCCCGAGAGCTTGGCCTTGCGACCGGGGATGAGCGCTACGGTAACGGTCGACACCGGACACTGACCGGAGCCATCGGTGGTGACTCGAGCAGTGGCGAGGATGAGCCTCGAAGCCGCGGACGAGCCCGTCAATAAATGGTTCGTGGCCGTCGCCGTCGCGCTCGGCGCGTTGCTCGAGGTCATCGATACGAGCATCGTGAACGTCGCATTGAACGAGATGCAAAACTCGTTGGGCGCGACGCTGAGTCAGATCAGCTGGGTCGTATCGAGCTATGGCGTCGCCAACGTCATCATCCTACCGCTCACGGCCTGGCTCGGCGACCGATTTGGCAAGAAGCGATATTTCGTATTTTCGCTCGTCGCCTTCACGCTGGCCTCGATTCTCTGCGGAGTGTCGACGTCACTTGCGATGCTCATCGTTGCACGCGTCCTCCAAGGGCTCGGCGGCGGTGGTCTGATGGCCAAAGCCCAATCGATCTTGTTCGAGACTTTTCCACGCGAGGAACAAGCGCTCGCGCAGGGCTTTTTCGGCGCGATCGTGATCGCCGGCCCGGCGATCGGACCGACGCTCGGCGGCTACATCGTCACGAACATGAACTGGCGATGGATTTTCTTCATCAATGTACCCGTCGGCGTTGCCGGCGTGCTGCTTTGCCTCGCGGCGCTACCAAAGGACAGGGTGAAGACCGGCGTCAAAGGGGCCGTCGACTGGCTCGCCATCGGCCTGCTCGCGGTCGGTCTTGGCTCGCTCCAGACCGTGCTCGAAGAGGGCCAGTCGGACGATTGGTTCTCGTCGCCGTTCATCGTGGTCTTTTCGGTCTTCGCGGCCGCCGGTCTTTCGCTGTTCGTATGGCGAGCCTGGTATTCGCCGGACCCGGTCGTCGATTTGCGGATCCTGCGCTATCGCTCGATGTGGGCTGGCAGCATCCTGTCGGTCGTCATCGGAATGGGGCTCTATGGAGCACTCTTCTCCGTGCCCATCTTCGCGCAGAGCGTCCTCCACTATACGTCGCAACAAACCGGCATGCTGCTCCTGCCCGGAGCAATCGCCTCCGCCGTCGGGATGGTTTTCGCGTCAGCGTTGGTGAAACGCTTCGATCCTCGTGTGCTCATCGTTGTCGGCGGGCTCGTGATCGTCGTGTCGCTTGCGATGTTGACCAGACTTACGCCATTGATGGGAGCCGAGGATCTCTTCTGGCCACTCATCATCCGGGCGTTCGGCACCGTCCTGATGTTCCTACCGCTGAGCATGGCGACGCTGGGGCCGATTCCAAAGAAGGAGGTGGCCGCCGCGACCGGCTTCTTCAGTCTTACGCGCCAGCTCGGCGGCAGCGCGGGGGTCGCCATCCTCGCGACCGTCCTTGCTCAGCGACAGGCATTTCACCGCACCGTGCTCGTCGAGAAACTCGCCTCTTGGGATCCCAAGGTCCTCGAGCGCGTCGCCACCCTCGCGAGCGGGTTTGCTCGGGCCGTCGACGCGGCGACCGCTCAGGCTCGCGCCATTCGTCTCCTCGATGGGTCAGTCAACTTGCAGTCGGCGGTGCTTTCGTTCGCGGACACGTTCTGGCTCACGGCGGCGCTTTTCTTGGGCACACTGCCTCTGGTGCTCCTCCTCGGCAAGCCACCGAAGGGCGTGAAAGTCTCCGCCGGCCATTGACCGGGGGCCTATGTCGATGTGCCGTTGGCGCCTCGCCATCGTTTGTCTTGGTCCAAGTCGAAAGGAAACGGCCCTCCCGCCCCTTAAATCTTGGATCCTGCCGCAAAGAGCACGATGCGCTCCCGAGATCGGTACTATCGCGCGAAACTTGGGTCAGAATTGGACGAGGCACCTGCCATGAAAAACAAGCCCGCAAGCTCGACGACGCTCCGTCGGTTTCTCCTTTCGCTCGCGCTCGCGTTCGCCTGCGTGGCCGCGTCCCGCCCCGTGTGGGCAGCCGTCAACGTGATGAGCCTGTTCAGCGATCACATGGTGGTCCAGCGGGACATGCCGGTCCCGATTTGGGGGACGGGAACGCCCAACGAGATGGTCACCGTCCACCTGGGTCTCGCGCAGGCGACGGCCCAAGCAGGAGCCGACGGCAAATGGCTGGCGCGGATTCCCGCCCAAGCCGCCGGAGGGCCGTTCGTCATGACGGTGACCGGATCGTCCACGGTAACCATCCAAGACGTCTACGTCGGCGAGGTCTGGCTCGCGTCCGGTCAGTCGAACATGGATTATCGCGTCCACTGCACGTTCGCGGGCTGCGCGCTCAATAACGAAGCGACGGAGATCGCCAACTCGAATTACCCGCTGATCCGGTCTTGCAACGTGCCCTACGCCCCGTCGCTCAAGCCGGTCGACACCGTCTCGACGCAGTGGCTCGTGAGCTCGCCGGCCACGGTCGCGAACTTCTCGGCCGCGGCGTATTTCTTCGCGCGCGAGCTTCACCAGAATCTCCCGAACGTCGCCATCGGCGTGATTCACGCCTCTTTCGGCGCGAGCACGATCCAGTGCTGGGTGCCGCATGATGCCATCGCGGCCATCCCGTCGGTCGCCGCTCAGCTGGCGACGTTCGACACCGCACCGAACGTCTCGACGCAGCACAATCCGTTCATCTGTTATAACGGCCAGATTCATCCCCTGGCGCCTTATGCGATCCGAGGCGTCATCTGGTACCAAGGCGAATCGGTGACCTGGGGCGACAACACGTACCGCGATTTGCAAATTGGGCAGATCCAGGCGTGGAGGAAGGTGTGGGGGCAGGACTTCACGTTCTTGGTCACGCAGCTAGCCAATTACGCGCCCGGCGGAACGTTCCCGTTCATTCGCGAGGCGCAGCTCCAGGCCACCGAGACCGTCTTCAATACCGGCCTCGCGGTGACGATCGACATCGGCAACCCGACCTACATCCATCCGGGCGACAAGCAAGATGTCGGGCTGCGGCTCGGCCTCGCCGCGCGGGCGATCACGTATGGCCAAGCCGTTCCTTACTCGGGCCCCATCTACGATCACATGACGATCGAGGGCAGCTCCATTCGACTCTTCTTCAAACACATTGAGACGGGATTGACGTTCAAGGGAAACGTCGGGACGGGCTTCGAGATCGCGGGAGCGAACAACGTGTTTTCGCCCGCCACGGCGGTCATCGACGCCGCGACCTCGACGGTCGTCGTGTCCAGCCCCGCCGTAACGGCGCCGAAGAACGTGCACTATGCGTGGGCCGGCAATCCCATGGCGAGCCTGTACAACGGGGGTGCCCCGCCGCTCTTGCCGGCGTCGCCGTTTCGCACCGACGCCGTGCCGCTGCCCCCGCCAATCGTCGGCGGCGTTTCCGACGCGGGCATCGTAACCGCGTCCGACGCAGGCATCGTCGCCACGTCCGATGCGGGCATCGTCGCGACGTCCGACGCTGGTTCGGCCGGCGGTGGGAGCGATGCCGCAACGGATGCGACGACCGGGAGCGGCACCGCGGACGCCGGGAC
>JALYHV010000295.1 GCA_030776205.1 Myxococcota bacterium
CGTTCAAGGTGACGGACCCGAGGCTCTGCGCCGCTCGGCCACCGCCCGTCTGAATGGAGCCGTTTGCGCCGGTGTCGCCCGGAAAGCAGCCCGACAGGGGAGGAGGAAGAGCGCCACCGCCAAGCCCGTCCTTCCCGCTCGACGGGTCGGGCACTGCCGGCGGAGTGGCCGCGCCATCGCCGCCGGTGGTGTTCGAGGGCGAACCTCCGGCCCCTCCAGTCGATTCGCCCCACGACGCGCAGACGCAACGCTTTGGTGCGCCCGGCGGCCCCCCTGCGCTTCCGACATTTCCTGCAAGGTCGATGGCGACGCCCAAAGGAACGTTCGATGCGACCGGCAACGCATCCTGCCCATAAGCTCCCGCTCCAGCATGCAGCTGCACTCGGACGAGCGTAAGCAAGCTCGTCCCCTGAACGAACGCGGCAACGCTCGATGGGGCCACGCTTTGCCCGACAGAGGATCGCGGATCGCCTGATGCAAAGGCGAGGTCTTGCAGCAGCGTCGGTTTCGTCGTTGATTCGACACGTAACGCATAGCGCGGCGCGCTCTCAGGTTGCACTTGGGCCTTTTCTCCTGTCCACCTCCAGCCGCCCACGCAGACGAAACCTCCGTAGATCTCGAGGCCATCGTGCGCGGAGTCGAGCACCACCGACTCGGCATATGACCCTCGGCATGCGTACACGCGCGTTTTGCCGACCTTCACGGCCCTTGCAATCCCGGCCGAGATGGTTTTCAGCGGGTCTGCCATCGTTCCGGCCGCGCCATCGGCTCCGCTTCCCGATACGAAGACGCCGTACGCGTCGTCGATGACACACGGAGTGTCCTTGGGATCGGCAGTGCCGTTGCAAGGAGGTCCTGCCCCGGAGGCGTCGGCGACCGCCCCTTTCGCGGCATCCGCCGTCGCGCCGGTCGCCGTATCGCGGGCGCTATCGGCCTGAGCGTCCGCTCTCGCTTCGCGGGGCGCGTCGGGGAGTGTGCCGACGAGCACGTCGAGGGCTGCCTCCGCCAGAGAATCGCCGGTGCCGTCCGTTCGATATTCGTCTCGAGCGTCTAGGGGGTCAGGCTTTCGGAAGGAGGCGTCAGCTCGCGTCGCGCCGGCGGCCGCGTCAGTGCCGACCGGCCGCGCAGGGAATGCGGGCGTGTCGCCCGAGAATGGCGAGCCCCCCGTGCTTGGACTGCTCCCGCTGGCGCACGCACACCAAACGGCACCAAGAACGAGAACGCTCGCGAGGGTCTGGAGCCCGCTGCCTCGATGATTCATGGAAAGGGTCCCTCCGCGCGTCGGCGCGATGACGGGCGGGCGCCCTGACACCAAACGCCCGTATGCTCGTTTCCCCCTTTTCGGCGGCTCCTACCCCTGGTTGCTCACTATCGGCAGCAACAAGCGCCTTAGCGACGCGCGCCGCAGTGGCTTAGGGGGATCGCTTAGAACGACGTCTTGAATTCCCCGAGGTCGGCGTCGGTCGACGGCGCGGCTGCGGGCGCAGCGACAAACCTCGGCCGGGGTTTTGGCAAACGTTCGGGCGCCGGCGCGGCTTTGGCCAGCGGCGGGGTCGGGGCGCTGCTAGCAGACCCGGCCTCGCGCAGCGGGGACGCCTCTGGAACCGCTGTGGCTGTGGCCGGTATCGGCCGAAGCGTGACCACCGGCGCAGCCGTGGGCGTCGGGATTCGAGCCTCTGTCTTGGCCGTCGGAATTGCCGCGGGCGGAGCATTGGCTATCGCGGTTGGCGCAGCCGCAGTCGTCGCTCCGGCGAGGCGCGCTTCCGATGTCGACTTCAGTAGGACGAAGATCACTACGACGACGAGCAACCCGGCGGCGATGGCCATCGTCAGCCGTGATCCCATTGGCGGGCCGGTCACGACCGTCACGTCCTGCGGGCCGGGATGGCTCTCCTCCCGGAGCTGGGTGCCGGCAGTCGAGGCCTTTCGCCGTTGCAAGCGCACGGTCGGCACGCTTGCCGGCCGCTGGATGACGACCTTGGGTTCATCGACGATCGCCGTCCGCGCCGCGCGGACACCATGCTGTGTGTGGTAGACGGCTGAGGCTTGGCCGTCGGTTTGGGGAGTGTTTTTCGATCGGTCCAATGCGTCTTCAGGAATGCCGTCGAGCAGCAGATCGACCGAGTCATTCGCCGCGCCATGCGGCGCAGAAGGCGGCGGGACTACGATTCCCATCGGCTGCGCCGGGGGCGCACGCGGCTGCGCCGGCGGCGCGACACCCGGGTCCGTTCCCGGACGGAGGCCCTGCGTCTCGGTCTGCCGAAGGGCCTCAGCCGCTGCGGAGGGCACCGCGTCGTCCTCCGCTGAAACCGGGGCAACCGGAACGTGCGGTTCGGACAGGCGTTGTTTGGCTCCCGGCGTAGACGGATCCGTATCGTGGTCCTTCGTACTCATCGGCCGCCTCGTGTGCGCCCACCCACTGACTCACCGTCTCGCGCGTTTTACCGCCGCTGGCACATTGGCACCAAGCGAACGCAAAAACGAAGCGTAGCAAAAAGACGCCCGCGCATCTCGACGGACCGAAGCAGCCGCGTATACATCCCCCACCATGACGATTCTCGGCGGCTCCGGCGGCAAAGGACCTGGGGGTGGCTCGGCCGGGAGGGCACGCGTCGAAGGCGGCGTGCCTTACGTGACGGAGCGGGAGTTCGAGCGCGAGGTGCTTCGAAGCGAAATCCCTGTGCTGATTGAGTTCACGGCGGATTGGTGCCAACCGTGCAAGGCCATAGCGCCCGAAGTCGAAGCCTTTGCGCGAGACATGGCTGGCAAAGCCAAGGTGGTGAAGGTCGATGTCGATAAGGCGCCCATCATCGCGCAACAGCTCCGCGTCCAGAGCGTGCCCACCTTTATGGTGGTCGCGGAGGGTCGGATTCAAGACGCCGCCGTGGGCGCAATCCGCAGGAAGAAAATGCAGGAGATGGTCGAGCCGTTCCTGCCTCGCGCGGCCGGCGCGTTGAAACCGGCCGAGCTGGCTCAACTGCTCGCCGGCGGGGCCGTCGTTCCGGTGGACGCGAGGGATGCAGCAGCGTTCGCCCGCGCCCGGCTGCCTCGCGCAGTCAACTTGCCTTTGGATGTGATCGAATCGCGATTGGCTGAGCTGCACATGCTCACCGGGCAGCCGGTGCTCTATTGCCGGTCCGGGGACAAGAGCAAGGAGCTCAGCGAGAAGCTGGCAGCGCAGGGAATGCCAATAGCGTTCCTGGAGGGCGGGCTACTCGCGTGGGAGGCCGAGGGGTTACCGATCGAGCGTTGAGAGCGTGCAGTGCGGCGCGGGCGGGCGCTACGCATCGATTTGCCGTATAGTTCCTCGGTGATGGCGAGGAGGAGCGACCGACCAACGATGGCCCCCTCGTTCGACGTCGCCCAATACGCGAAGGAATCCGAAGCACGTGTGCGAACGAAGGCTCAGGCGCTCGCGCCGCCGGACCCGGCAGTCGCGACCAACGCCGAGGGCCGACGCCCGACGCGCCCGGGTACTGGCGGGGTCGCCGTGCCGGACGAGACCTGGGCTCGCGGCATCATCGGCGCGCCGATCGTCACGATGGTTCCCGATCAGCTAAAACGGCTTCCGCTCGATAACCGCGCCGGGTTCTTGTTGTCGCTCATGGACGGCGCGATCGATCTGGACACGGTCGTCGAGCTCTCGGCGATGCCCCGTGCCGAAGCGCTTCGCGCGGTCCGTGGTTTGGTCGATGCGGGGGTCGTGGAGTTTCGAAGTGCGCGCTGAGCGCCGCTCCAGCGGTCGCCGGCGCCCGGTTGCCAGCCGCAGCAACGAGTGGAAACGAGTCACTTGCCGCCCGGCGCGGACGAGGTGGCTTTGTGCCATTGCGAAGAGCGCGAGAACGGGCACGGAGAGAACGGCATTGCCCGCCATGACGATGTGCCAGCGAGCGCAGGCAAGCCAGCACGACACCAAGCGCGAACCGGCGGCCGACGAACCGGAGCTTGGCGAGCGCATAGCCCGCCGGCACAGCGAGGCCCACCTGAATGACAGCGATGGCCAACGCAACTCCCAAGCTCACGGCCACGTACCGCGGCACGTCGATAGTCGCGAAGACTTCACGGTAGGCGCCGATGTCGAGATGCTCGGGCGGCAGTCCGGTCGGATCCGCGCGCGTATCCCTGGAAGACCATGGCCACATCGCGGTCTTGCGGCGCGATGCCCTGCATCGATTGGCCGGCGATCGTTACCTCGCCGAAATCTGGCGCTTCCAGCCCCGCGATAACGCGTAGGGTCGTGGATTTGCCGCAACCACTTGGCCCAACGACAACGAGGATCTCCCCACGATGGGCCGAGAGGCTGACGCGGTCGAGCGCGAGGAACGACGGGCCGCCACGCCGCTCGGGCGAAAAGGTCTTCGTGACGCTCTCGAGCGAGACATCCAGCTCCGGCATTCAGCCCATCTCACTCGGGGGCCGATTCCCGCCACCACTTCTCGGCGCAGGCGAGGTCCTCGCGCGTGTCGATTTCCATGTAGCCGCCATTCGTGTCGACGCGATGAAACGAGGAGCCTGACTCGATCATCGTCTGCCAGAGATCGATGAGGTATGCGCGCTCGAACGTACGTCCCTCCCGCCATACCCTGCCCGCCCAGCAGCCCTTTGCTTCGTCGAACGCAAGCGCCACCTCGCGCGCTCCCTCCGCCGTGAGCTTGGCGACGCCGATGAACTCTCCCGTCGCGTGCTCGGACGAGATGCGTCGCGAGAGCTCGATGACGCGTTCGCCCTCTGCGCGCATCTTTTCGGCGTCACTCTCGGGGTGCTGGGAGCGGTCCACGTAACGGCGCCGCCAGTCGGTGTCGCAGGCAAGCGCCTTGTCGTGCGGCGACGAGACGAGCTTTCTCACGACTGAGCCGCGGTACACGACGTCGGCGTAGGTCGAGAGAATGCCGTCACGAAAATGCTCCCGCGCGCACATCAGCGAAGCGAGAACGTTGTTGCGCTCCCAGTCGCGATTCTCCACGAACGTGAGCTCGGGGTATCTCGCACGCACGACGTCAGCCCGGTAGCCGCAAACGTAGACCACGTCCTTGCGCGAGAAGCCGCCGGCGGCGAGCGCGTCAAGCACCCACTCAAGCATAGGGCGTCCCATGACCGGGACGAGTGCTTTTGGGAGGGCATCGGTCTCGGGTCCGAGGCGGCTGCCCCGACCCGCGCCTATGACGATGGGTCGCATGCCAAGACGAGTACCACATGCCGGGAGCACCTCGTGAATCCGGCCGATTGTCTCGTGCGGCGTCAATGGACCGCTCGATCGCTGCGCCTCTTTTGGGCACCCTGTCGGCATGGACAAGGCGTTGGACATGACCATCGGCGTCGTCACCGACCTCCACTTCGGACCGGAGGCACGGTTCGCGGGCAAACTTCGAAAGATGAGCCATCAGGCCGCGCCCCTCGCTCGCGATTTCGTCCGCCGCATGAACAGCGAGACAAAGCCCGACCTGATCGTAAATCTCGGCGACGACATCGAAGACGAGTCGCGCGAAGCCGATCTAGTCCGCTACGAAGAATGCCAGTCCATCCTGCGGACGGCACATGCGCCATTGGTCAACGTCGCCGGAAACCACGACCTCGTTCACTTGAACCGAGACGATCTCAACGTTTCCTGGCGCCGCAGTGGCCCGTTGCACTATTCCTTCGATCGCGGTGGCTGGCACTTCGTCGCACTGCACGCGATCGAACGAAAGGAAGTGGCGTTCCACATCCCCGAGCCCCAGCTCGCCTGGCTGCGTCGTGATCTTGCCGCGGCCGCGACGCCGACGATCATCCTCATGCACCACTCGGCGAGCGAGCAGATGCTCGATGATTCGCGCTGGTGGCCCGGGCGGGCTCACCTCGCTCTAGTCGAGAAGCGCTCCCGTCTGCGGAACCTCATCGAGGCGAGTGGTCGCGTCCGCGCGGTTCTCAACGGGCACCTTCACTGGAACCACCTGGAGGTCATAGCCGGCATGCCGTACGTGACACTGCAGAGTCTAATTGAGAATCTAGACAATGACGCACCGGGGCGGGCGGCTGCCGCGCACGCGGTCATCCGGCTACAGGAGGACCGAATGGTCGTGAGGGTCTGCGGTGAGGACCCGGCGCGCTATCAGGTCGAATGGTGAGCTTGCGCCCACAGGCTTTCGCGCTGATTGCCATCGGGCATGGCTGCCATGGTGGGCCTTCGTC
>JALYHV010000296.1 GCA_030776205.1 Myxococcota bacterium
CAGGCGCTCGCGTCGAACCTCGACTTCCGGGGGATTTTGTTCACCGTCGTGCAGCGAATCGCGGAGGTCGCAAAGGTCGATCGCGTGAGCATCGTGCTTGTCCGCGAGGAGCAGGGCATCGGCTACGTCGTCGCTGCGAGCGACGACGAGCAGCTCCGCGATCTTCCTATCGAGCTTGCGCGATATCCGGAGATACAGCGCGTGCTGACCAGCCGCTCGCCGCTGGTCATTGCCGACATGGCCACCCACCCCTTGCTCGAAATCGTTCGCCACGAGGGGCGGACGAGTGCGTTCAGCTCGCTCGCGATCCTTCCAATTCTTTACGAAGGTCGCCCCATGGGGGTGCTGTTCCTTCGCGCAAAGCACGCGTTCGCCTTTGGCCACCAGGAGCTCGACCTCTGCAAGACAGTCACGAACGCGATGGCGATCGGCCTCCGGAACGCTCGTGTCCTGCAATCGTTGCGGGATCAGACCCAGCAGGTGACCGTCGCGCGGTTCGAGGCCGAACGAAGACTCCGCACCCTGCAGCGCTACGCCGACTTCTTCGAAAGCGCAGCCGACGGGATCGTCGTCATCGATACCGACGGACATCTGCTCTTCTTGAACCCGCGCGCTCACGCGATCACCGGTTATGGGGAGAATGACCTGCAAGGCCGCCGAGTAGGCGATCTCGTGGCACGCGAAGACGTCGGACTGGCGCACGAGCTTCGCCTGAGCTTCGCCCAGGGGCGTTACCCACAGAATGTCGATGTGCGCGTCAAGCGAAAGAACGGTGAGGTTGGCGTCCTGAGTGTGAACTTCAACTCTGTTCTGCGGGAGGAGGGCGTGGTCCTTTGCACCTTCCGCGATGTGACGTCCGAGCGCGAGGTCGAGCACGAGCTCCACAAGACGAAGGACTTCCTGCAGCGCATCATCGATTCGTCTGTCGATGCGATCGTTACGGCCGACCTGCGTGGCAGAATCATCCTGGCGAACCCGGCCGCGGAACGGGTCTACGGCGTGCCGCTCGCCGAGCTACTGGGCAGCGACGTGCGTGCCCTTTATCCGGACGGGATTGCCCGCGAAATCATGCGCCTCATCAGGGCCGGAGGTGGGCGCGTGCAGGGACTGCGGACCGAAGCACTGGACGTAAGGGGCAATCGTATCCCCGTGTCACTCTCGGCGGCCATGCTCTACGAGGAAAACGTTCCCGTTGGGTCGGTGGGGATATTCACTGATCTTCGAGAGAAAATGCGCATGGAGCAGCGACTCGCTCAGGCTCAGGAGCAGATCCTCGCTCAGGAGCGGCAGGCGATCGTGGCGGAGCTGGCGGGAGCGGCCGCGCACGAGCTGAATCAACCGCTGACGAGCGTCATGGGCTACTCGGAGCTGCTCAAGCGGCGCCTCGAGCGCGGGACGGCGTCCTATTCGGCGGCCGAGATCATCTTCAGCGAGGCGGAGCGTATGGCGGAGATAGTTCGCAAAATCGGTAAAATCACGAAATACGAAACGAAGTCGTACGTGGGGCACGCGAGGATCCTCGACCTCGATCGGTCTGCGCCGGCGTCGCGGCCAAGCCTAGAAGACAAGCCGGAAACCCACCAAGACGTCGAGTCGCCGCTCGCGGCCCAAGGCCTTCTGACGACGCGAGGCAAATAGAGAGGTCATGCCCAAGGTATCCCTCCGCAAACGAATTGGAGTGGTGTCTTCCAATATCGCGCCGGCATGCGGGTCCCCCGAAGCCGAGCCGGAACCACCGACGCCTGCCTCGGGATTCCCCGACGGGCTTCCCTCCGTCTGGCTCGACCGACTGCTCACGCTTTCCCTGGAGCTGCCGTTTTGCCGGGACGAGCACGCGGTAGTGGAGACCCTCGTCGATGGGGTCGCGGCAATTCTCCCGGATCATGGGGTGGGCGCGTGTTTCGTCCCCGAGCTCGCGTCCGGCGAGCGGAAGCAGGTAGTGATCAAGCGGCTACCCGCGGACCAGCGGGGACCCGTGTCTGCCGTCGACCCGACACGTATCTTCGGTGGGCTCGCGCACGAACACGTCGTGCTCGTTCCGCAGAGCATCGCTGGCTCGACCCTCCATGTCGGCTCCGACTCGGACGCGCTCGATCCCCGCGGCTCGGCTGCCGTCCACCTCCTGGAGCGCGCGGCGACCGTGCTCGGGCGTGCTCTCGCGCACACGCGCGAAAGGGAGACGAGGAACGGCTCCGACAAATACGCGCAGAATGGCTTGCTGGAAGAGCGGATGATGCAAGCGGACAAGCTGGCAACCTTCGGCCAGATCGCAGCCGGCGTCGTGCACGAACTCAACAATCCGTTGACGGCTATCGTCGCGTATTCCGACTTGTTGATGCGAAAGGCTCGCGAGGCGGGCGGCGGCGACGCGGACGACGTCGAGCGCTTGCGGAGGGTCAGCGAATCGGCCAATCGGATGCTCCGTTTCACACGCGACCTCGTGAGCTATGCGCGCCCGTCCGGCAGCGTGGCGCGGCCGGTGCTCCTGCATGCGATCGTCGAACAGGCAATCGCCTTTTGCGAGCACGTCCTTTCCGCGTCGGGGGTACGCGTCGAGCGCAATTACGGGGCGGAGGTACTCACCGTCCGCGCGGTGAGCGAGCAGCTCGTTCAAGTCTTCGTCAACCTGTTGACCAACGCGTCGCAGGCCGCTCCGGCGCGAGATGGTCGGGTCACGGTGACGACATCGCTCGTCGGCTCCGGTCGCCGCGTCCTCGTCCACATTCGGGACAACGGCGTGGGAATTGCGCCCGAGCACCTGCCCAGCATCTTCGCGCCGTTTTTCACTACCAAGGCGGATGGCAATGGCACCGGGCTTGGTCTTTCCATCGTGAAGAGCATCCTCGAAAGTCACGGAGGCGCTATACGCGTCGAGAGCGCGCCGGGGTCGGGAACCTGCTTTCAGATGGAGCTCCCGATCGAAGGACCATGAGGGGACTTGCGCGTTCCTAGCAGCGCTCGTGCGCCAAGCTTTGGGAGGCGGTGTCGGGGCACACTCTTCCCCCGAACGCGACGACCGACGACGCGCCGCTCGACGCCTACTCGCGTCGTGGTCGCGATAGGGAACCCGCTCGGCTTCAGCTCGACGGTATCTGCCGGCGTCGTGAGCGCGCTCGGTCGGACGATGAGAGCTCGAGACGGCCGCGCGATGGAGGGAATCATCCAGAGTGACGTCGCGCTGAACCCAGGCAACTCCGGGGGTCCGCTCGTCGACTCGCGGGGCCGCGAGATCAACGGATTCGACGAGCGCGGTCCGGCTGCCCGTTCTGGGCTGAAGCAAGGGGACATCGTGGTCGGAATCGACGGCCGCTTCGTCGAAGCCGTCGATGACATTCATCGAGCCCTGCAGCGCTGGCCGATTGCAGTCCCCATGCGCCTTCGCGTCGTGCGGGAGCGAATGCTGGTCGACGTCGAAGTCACGCCGATCGAAGCACTGCCCTGAGACGGAAGAGACGCTGGCGCGCCGTCACTCGGGTTGCGACGGCTGCCAGGTGAAGCGGTCGATCAGGGCGGGATTGGCGGTTTGGAGGGGGTCGTCTTTTCCTATGACCCAGCCGTCGATCCGCCCATTTGGCTGGAGGCACATCCGGACGAAATGCTTGAAGCCAGGGTGGCTCAAGACGCTGAACGCCTGCTGATGATCGAGGCCAAGCACGGCGATCGTTCCTAAAAAGAGCCCGATGCCGAGCGGGCCAGCGAAGGCCGACACCACGATGACTCCCACGTCGCCAGCCAAAGTCGGCACGATCCGCGGCAGCGTCGCTCGCAGGGCCATCGGTAAGACGCCCAGAGCGGCCCCGAAAGGGACAGCGACCGCGGCGACGCGGCGACGGCGCGGGCGGTTGTGCCCCACGTTCGCGTAAAGCGCGGCGACGAGCGCGGCCGCGATCGCGAAGGCGGCGACGACTCGCGCGCCGGTTCCCCTCGAGCTCGCCCCGATTTCGAAGGACGCCATGAGCCCAAAAGCGATGTGCAGCACGAAGCCGGCGCTCCCGACCATGAGCTTCAACGGGACCTGGGCCAACAACCGGCGTGACACCTGACGCGAAGGAAAAGCGCACGCGGACGGTCCGCCGGGCGCTGGCGAGATGCGCGTGCCATGAAGGAAGGCGCCGCCGCCACCGGCGATGACGTGAAGGCTGCCCGCTCCCACGTGCCTCCGTTCGTAGTGATGCACATCGCCGGTCAAATAGAAGACGGAGTCGCGCTCCAGCGACAGCCCGCACGCCGAGAGCATTCGATCGCCGGGAGCATTGGGCTCACCGAAGGCGATCGCGGGATCGGGCGCCACGAACAGGATTCGTCCGTTCGGCGCCGAACGCCTCCGTTCGGCGAAATACATACGCTGCCGAAAATCGAGACGCCCGAGCTGCCGGTCCACGCCCCACAGCTCCAGACCGGGCGCGAGGCGAATCGCCCAGTACGACGCATCCTGCACCGGCTCATAGCCGATGAGCGCCAGTCTCCTTGGACGTCCAATCTTGGTACCGGACCAAAGCGCCCGGATGGATCCCCAAATTGCGGCGAACATCGCCGCGGCGCCGCCCACCTCATCGAGGTGCAGCTGGCGCGCAAATACACCCGCCCGCTGCCGCGTCCGTCTCGGTCGATGGGGCGGCGCTCCAACCGACGCGATGAACGTATCGCTTTCATCCACGGCGCCTGCGCCCTCGGGACTGCGGCGGAACAGCCGTCCAAACCCGTCGAGGCCATCGTACCAGTCGTGGTTGCCCGCGATGCCGATGAGGACTCGCGGCCGCTCATCAGCCCTTTGCCGTTCGCGAAGGACCTCGTTCCACGGCGCCAGGAGGCGGCGCGCGATCTCTTCGCCAGTCGCCACGGGGTAGGCCGTGTCTCCTCCAAAGAGCAGCACGTCTCCCCGGGGCAGAACGCGTGGCTCGTTCTCGCCGTCGCTGACTGAAAACGTCGCGAACAGCATCCGAGCGACGGCCTTGCTCACGTCGCGGTCATCGCCCGTGTCCGCGACGAAATCGATCCACACGGGTCGACCCAACGCTTCTGCCAGAGTGCGCCGCGAAGAATCGCCTCCAAGAACGCCCACGAAAGTCGACAGCAGGTCCTCCGCTGAGGAAGGGCGCATCCAGTCCCGTGAATCGATCGACTCCGCCGCGATCGCGCTGGCGACGAAGTTTCGGACGTGACCCGCCAGTGAAGTCACGCCGAACCACCGGACGGCGTACGGGGCGCGCGCACCGCGATGAAATACGAGCGGCGCGGGGGCGTCTCCGCGCGAGACGAGCTTCAGCGGCTCGCCCGAGGACTCACCTCCTTGGGTCCGCCCTTCTTGCGCTCCGGGGTCGACCGGCATCGAAAGCCCCGCGGATCGATCCTCGACATTGTGATGGCGCAAGCTTGGAGGAGCGTGTGGGCGCACCGCCAGAGGTTAGCTCGTGAGCTCGAAAGGCGTTTACACCGCCTTTCGCGGTCAGCTACCGTTTGCGCTCGGACGCGCACAACATGCACGATGCGAAGCGAAGATCGTGGTTGCATCGCTCGGCGCTCATCATGGCTGTCTTTGTGCTTGTGACGGCCGTCGGAAGCACACCTGTGCTGGCACTGTCGGCCTCGTCCAACGGAAACCTCAAAGGAAAGGTGACCGGGTGGGAAAAGCTCGTTCCCCAAGTGTACGCCGACCCCGCGAAGAACGAGTCACACCGCTACACCTGGCGCGAGCCGTCACCAACCGTCCGGCAAGACTTCCGCAGACTCTCGGCTAACGTATCGCGCGACGTGTGCGTCGCCGCGTTTGCCAGCGGAACCACACAGCCGCACGATCCCATCGCGATCAAAGTAACCGGCGGTCGAATGACGCCCGCCACGATCGTAGTGTCGCCCGGCTCACGGCTCAGTTTCAAAAACGTCGATCCATTCGAACACGTCCTCTACGAAGTCATGCGAGGGGGAGCCGCGAACGCAGCAAACGCGAGCCCGTGGGCGCCGAATGCGACCGCACCGGGGTCATCGCGGGAATGGGCGGCCACGACGTCCGGCGTGCACGAGATCCGCGATCAACTCTTTCCGAGCATCGTCATGTACGTCGTCGTCGACCCCTCCGCCGCCGAATTCGCTTTTGCCGACCGCGAGGGCACGTTCTCGATGGCCCTTGGTCAGGGGGATTACACGCTCAGGGCGTTCTTCGAAGGAAAGCCGGTCGGCAAGGAGATGGCGGGCGTCCGCATCGGACTTGGAGTCGTCGAGCTCCGGGAGCCTCTTCTGCTTGGCGGTGCAGGGGGCGCTGACGCCAAGTGATGGTACTTTCGCGGCTCTGGTACGTGTTGCTCGGGCTCGCGGTTGCCGTGGCGCTCTACGTTATGTACGTCGCGGTGGGCCAGTACGGGCGTCAAGCGACGCGTGCTCTCAAAGAGGGGCTCGCCTCCGATAGCCAGACCGTCGAGTGGGTCCTCAAGATAGACGCTCGCCACCGCCTCGATGCGTTGCTCGCAGGGAGCGTCGAGCCTGCTTTGCAGCAAGCCCTCGTCGCCGCAAACAGCAGTGTGGGCAGTAAATTGCCCGAGAAAGCGAAAACGGACGCGAAAAAAGCGCTTGCGACCATCTACGAGGCCATTCCTGCCGATTGGCGCGCCGATGCGTTCTTCGCCGTCGATCGGGAGGGTCGGGTCGTGGCCTCGAGAGGATACGAGGCGGCAGCGGGAAACGACGAATTCGAGATGGGCGGTTATCCGGCAGTGAACGATGCGCTGCACGGCTGGCTTCGCGACGACATCTGGGTTCTGGGCAGCAAGATGTACGTCGTCGTTGCTCGGCCGGTCGAGTACGACGCCACCCAGAGGCCGGCCGGCGCGATTGTGGGGCTCAAAGAGGTGAATGCAAAGCTCGCGGATGACATCGCAAGGCGAACGCGCACGAACGTCGCGTTTTTCGCGCTGGGCAGGCGCGTAGCGGCTGGCACAGGTACCGATAGTTTCGATCGCGAAAAGCTCGACGCCGTGAGCGCGGACCTGAAAAACGTTGACGACAAGGCGTACGGAGAGGGCGGTCGGTCGGACGTGCGCATGCTGAGCGACGACCTTGGCACCATGTACGCGCGACTGCCGGGTGATGTCTGGGCGCTGGGTGGCGGCTTCGCCGTCGTTCGAGGCCAGAACATCCTGATCGGGCCTATGGGCTTTTTGAGCAACGCCGACGACAAGGACAAGGCCAACGTGCCTTGGGCTCTGCTCGTGGCGGTCGCCCTGCTGGCGAGCTTCGTCGGGATTGCGCTTACATGGGTCGAGCACACGATGCCCCTCCGCGCGCTGATGACGCAGGGCGCGCGATTTGAGACCGGCACCATCGATGGCCTGCAGGTCGCCCGGTTGCGTGGCGCCTACCGAGTCGCCGCACAGAGCATCAATCGCGGCGTCGAGCGCGCGATTGAGCAAGCGGGCGGAGTGACACGCAAGCCTGCCGATCTCGAATCCATCCTGGGGCCGGCGCCTGCGCAGCCGGCGATGAGCGCGTTCTCCTTCCCCTTGTCGGACGGGCCGTCGCAGGGGTCCCAGGCGGGGTTGTTCCCCCAGCCGCCGTTGTCGCCGCCGGCGTCGTTGTCGCATGAGGAGCCGCGGCCGTTCTCGGGGGCCCCGTCGATTCCGGACCGGGTACCTGGCCAGGCGCCCCCCTCGGTGTTGCAGGCGCCGGCGGCAGGTCGGCCGGCACATCCCCGTCCGCTCCCTCCTACCGCCGTCGCGACTCTCGAATCAGGCACCTCCGCGGCGGGGCTCTCGGAATCGGGGTCGCTGCGGGGCCCTTTTCTTCAGGAGCCCTACGACGAAGACGCGACCATGGTCGCGGCGGCGCCCGCCGACATCATGGCTCGTGCGATCAGCGAGAGCCGGCCGCCGGGCGAGAGCGCGGAGTGGGTGTCGATTTACGAAGAGTTCATGCGGACGAAGCGGCAGTGCGGCGAGCCCACGGAAGGGCTCAGCTACGAGAAGTTTTCGCATACGCTCAAAAAGAATCGGGATATTCTCGTGGCGCGTCACGCGTGCAAACGGGTCAGGTTCACGGTTTACGTGAAGGATGGCCGTGCTTCGCTGAAGGCCACTCCCATCAAAGAGTGAGCGCCAGCGCGACGCGAGCCCCGGTCGCCGCCCAAACGTCGCCCGCGCCGGGCGCGTACCACGCGGCTGTGGGCCGGATTCGAGGTTCGGAGTAAGAAGCTCACCATGTCCGAAGTGCGCAGCGTCATCATCATTGGGTCGGGGCCGGCGGGTCACACCGCCGCGATTTATGCGGCGCGAGCCAATCTCAAGCCATTGATGTTCGAGGGCCTCGTTCGCGGCGGTATCCCCGGCGGGCAACTGATGATCACCAACGACGTCGAAAACTATCCCGGCTTTCCGGAGAAGATAGCGGGGCCCGACCTCATGAAGGCGTTCCGCGAGCAGTCGGTGGGACAAGGTGTCGAGATCGTGACGGAGGACGTTCATCGCGTCGATTTTTCGTCGCGGCCGTTCCGCTTGTGGGCCGGTGACGACGGCATCGAACAAAGGGCTCGCACGGTGATCATCGCCACCGGGGCGCAGGCCAAGTGGCTGGGTCTCGAGAGCGAACATGCCCTCCAAGGCAGGGGAGTGAGCGCGTGCGCTGTCTGCGACGGAGCGTTTTTCCGAAAACAAGACGTCATCGTCGTAGGCGGCGGCGATACGGCGATGGAGGAAGCCACTTACCTGTCGGGCCTTTGCAATACGGTCACCCTCGTGCATCGCCGCGAAGAATTCCGCGCGTGCCAGGCAATGCAGCAGCGTGTGTTGCAAAACCCGAAAATTCACATCGTGTACAACAGCGTCATCGAAGAGATACTCGACGTCAGCAAGAGCGAGGTCACAGGCGCGCGTTTGCGTAACCTCAAGACCGGCGAGAGGACGGTACTATCGGCGACGGGGCTCTTCGTCGCGATTGGTCATACGCCCAATACCGATTTGTTTCGCGGCCAGCTCGATCTCCACGATAATGGTTACGTCAAGACGCGGCCCGGGAGCACGTACACGAGCGTCGAGGGGGTGTTCGCGTGCGGAGACGTGCAGGATTTCACTTACCGTCAGGCCGTTACAGCAGCAGGGAGCGGGTGCATGGCGGCGCTCGACGCGGAGCGCTGGATGGCCATGAATGACTAGCCGCTCGACGTCCTCCGCTGCGCCGCTCGGTAGCTCGCGCCGGGAGCAGCGCGCAGCGTGGGCGAGAGGAAGGACGGGCAGGTTTCTGACGAGCAGCCGGAAATGGTGAGCTCGCGTCTGCTTTGCCGCGGATGGCTTTTCGCGCTCTCGTGCGCCGCAGCGGGTTGCGCGGGCGGGGGTGGCGTCGCGTCCCCTTCGCAGACAGCGCCCGCGGCCTCCATCGCAGGGGCGGCGTCCCGATCGGAGATGCCCCGGGCCCCGCAGGCACCGGTTGCTTCGTCGGTGTTGCCGCCTGCGGTTGCGCCGATCGACATGAGACCGCCGCGACCGACCACAATGACCGCCGACCTCATGGCAATCGGACTGGACCCTGCCAACTTGCCCCCGATCGACAAGCTGGAGCCCACGGTCCTTCGCGGGGTGATGAAGCTCATGGCCAGGTCGCTCGACGTGAAATGCGTCGACTGCCACGAGGAGGGCGACTTCGCAGCGCCGACTCCTCGAAAACGAGTCGCCGCGAAGATGTGGAACGAGTTCGTCGTAAAGCTCACGTTGTCCGGCGGGGCACCGTTGTTCTGCGACTCTTGCCACCAGGGCCGCGTGCAGCTGCTCGATCGCACAGACAAGAGACGCCTAGCTCGCTGGATGGACGACCAGTTCGTCAACGGGCTGAGCCGAAAGGACGCACGCGACCACGGGTGCGAGACTTGCCACGTCGGCATGGAGATGACGTTCTTGACCAAGTGGCGGAGCAAGCCATTGCCCTAGTCCGGCGACATTCTTGACGATAGAACGCGTGTTCAGTAGCCTCACGGCACGATGCAAGGGCTCACGCAACGCCAGCAAATGGTTCTCGACTTCATCCAGCAGTCGATTACGGACCGGGGCTATCCGCCCACCCTACGTGAGATCGGCGCGAGGATGGGGATCCGCTCCACGAACGGCGTCAACGATCACCTCCGCGCCCTCGAGCGCAAGGGCTATCTGACCCGGGAGGACATGAAGTCCCGCGCGTTGCGGCCGACGAGCCTGGCTACTCCGGCGTCCGGCGATCCGGCCGTTCTGAGAGACGGCGTGGCGAACGACGTGGACCTCGTCGAGATTTCGATATTGGGCCGCGTGGCTGCGGGTTTGCCGCTCCTCGCCGAAGAGCACATCGTCGACACGGTTCGGATCGATCGCACTCTCGTGAAAGGCGGCCGCGATGTGTTCGGCTTGAAGGTGCACGGCGACTCGATGATTGAAGCCGGGATCTTGAGCGGTGACTATATCTTCGTGAAGAAGCAGCTGACGGCAACCCGTGGAGAAGTCGTCGTTGCGCTCATCGGTGACGAGGCAACGGTCAAATACTACTTCCCGGAGCAGGACCACGTTCGTTTTCAACCAGCGAACAAGAACATGGCGCCCATCTACGTGCGCGCCGTCGATTTCAAGCCGACGATGCTTTTGGGGGTCGTGGTGGGCGTTTTTCGGCGGCTTTAGCCCCCGCATTCGACGCGCAAGCGTGGGTTGCCGCGCCGGTTCGACTGCCGATCAGGCGCACGCCGCCGCTGAGCGGTTCGGGACCAGATTCTTCCCGATTCGTTCCCCGCCCGCAGCGACCTGCTCTATGCTCCCCCCGGCCGGGAGGTCTCATCGAAGTGCAACGGATTTTTGCTGCCTCGTTCGTGCTGCGTGCCCTGCAGTGTCTGTCCGTCTCGATGGTTGTCTTCGTCGTTGTCCCGGCGTCCGCGAACGATCCGGCCATTGAGAAGCAGGCCCAATCGTTACAAAAAAAGGCCATCGAAGAAGACAGTCTGAACGTAAACTACCCCGCCGCGATCAACAAATTGCAGACGGCCCTCGGCAAGTGTGCGGGTAACAAGTGTGGCTCCGCCTTGAGGGCCGCGCTTCTGCGCGACGTCGGTGCGATGCAGGTGTTGAACGGCGCGATTGACGAAGGGCGCGGTACGTTTCTGCAGGCGCTGAGCATCGATGCGTCGCTGGAGTTGGATCCGGCATACAAAACCGCGATGTTGCAAGACGTCTGGCTCGAAGCGAAGAAGAAAGCCGCATCAGGCAACGACGTCGTCGCTGGGACAGGAAACCCGCCGGTTACGGGAAGCGCGGCCGCCGGAGGCCCCGCGTCCTCGGCGACCGCCGGTGGCACGCAGCCGTCCGCTGGCGATTCTGCCCACCAAGCGGCCAGCGAAGCCACCGACTGTCCGCCGGGCCTTCCTGGATGCAACGCCGTCAAAAAGCACGAGGGAGAAGACTGCGAGAATGGCCGCGAATGCCAGAGCAATTCGTGTCGTGCGGGCAAATGCTTAGAAAAAAAAGCAGCGGGTGAGAGCTGCGAAAAGGACGAAGATTGTATCGGTGATTCGTGCGGCGATGGCAAGTGTGCGTCCGCGAAGAAGAGCGAAAGGGAGGACTGCGATCGCGACGACGAGTGCGCCAGCGGCTCATGCAAGGAAGCGAAATGCGCCGCGGCAATGCCTGGTTCGACGCGGAGTGAAGCTCCCCGTCTCTGGATCGGAATCGCCGCTTCGCTCGACTTTTTTTTGATGCCGGCCGCCACCGAAGTGTGCAGGCTCAATTCCGCCGGAAGCGCGCCGATAAATAGCCAGGGATACAATTGCGTCGACGCCAATAGCGGCGCAAATTTTCCGAGGGGCCGGGAACAGAATGCGGCCATTCAGCCGCGACAAGGAGACACGGTTCAATCCGGCTTGGGTCGCGGCAATCTTCGTCTCTTGATAAGTATGGACTATGCACTCGATCCCAACATGCTGCTCGGGCTCCGTGTCGGCTACGTATCCCTCACAGATCCCGCGTCCGCCCCCGGCCCGGCCTTTGCGCCGCTGCACGTGGAGGGTCGGTTCACTTACCTGTTTGGCCGCGACGCGCTGAACAAGGTGGCGCCGATGGTTTTTCTGGGCGCAGGGGCGGGCGAGTTCGATGCATACGTTGCCACCACGGTCGCCGTATCGGGGAAAGCGATGAGCGAGAACGCGTGGCTCGTTGCCGGTCCGGCGTTCGTTGCAATAGGCGCGGGAGCGCGCGTGCCCCTCGGCAAGACGGTCGCGGCGACTGGCGCCGTCAAGACCGAGGGTGCCTTTGGCGGGACGGCGGGGTTCCTCTTCGGTCTCGCTCCCGAGCTGGGCGTGCAGCTCGGCTTCTGATGCGGTCACGCACCGGCGCAGGCGCGCCGCGATCGATGCGCGTCATGGGTGAATGAGCGCACACAGTTTGGTCCCCTGATCGCAGCGGGGTACGCGCTGATCACGCACGATGTACATCGCGCAGATCGGGTGCGGATCTGGACAGGCGAACGACCGCAGATAGGCTTCTCTTTGCAAGGAGGCAACCGCTACCTTCCAGCCGTTATGGCAGCAGCCCACGCGATCGACAGAGACGCAATCGCTGTCCGCGGTGCACGACCGAAAGGTGGCTGCCACCTCGTCTTCGTCAGCCACTCCTGCACTGCCTGCGGTCGTCGCGAGGCGCGCGGCGTCGGTTGGCGCGAAGATGCGGACCACGTTGCTCGCATCCGGTGCGTGATCCGCGGCGCCAATTGGCACCCGCTCTGCAGGTGGGGTCGTCTGCGCGCAAGCCGATGCGATAGCGAGTCCCGCGAGACACGTGGAGTAAGCGCGCATCGCCGCGAGTGTAACCACCCGCGCTGCCATCCGCCAAACCGCACCGATCACCGAACCACCCGAATTCGGATAATAGTGGTACGTGAATCGCTCGACGCCGCACGAGCTGTAGATCTCGATATGACCCGGGCCATGAATCGCGCTCGTGCCGGCGTAGAACACCTGATCACCGGCGTATGGACCGGTGATGCTTTGCGAGCGCGATACGTTGATGTTGTACGTGCTCGACGCGCCGCTGCAGCAGCTGCCCGTCTGTCAGAAAAAAATCCCGGTGTGCCCATTGCAGGGAAGCTCAAGGTGCAGACGTTGCGGGCTTCAACTGATGAGCCCTCGCGGCAGGCGCCGGTGCGGCGAAGCGGCATTCCGGTCCGGAAGACGTCCTTAGACTTGGCACGCTGGACGCGAGTACCCTCGGACTCTGAGCGCCCGCGAGGTAAGGGAACTGTCGGCTCTTGCGCAGACACTTCGTGGCCCGAGTGCGCAGCGGCACGTATGCGACAATGAGCTCGGCTACACGGACGGCGCTAGGGTCGCAACTGAGGTCCTTCTTGGAGGCGTAGTTGCAGTCCGGGTAGTCAGAGACGACGAGAACGACGGAAGGGCGCTGTCCCCGTTTGAGACAAGATTGTTCGCCTTGGCGGCGGTGGGGTTGAATGGCGGCATTCCAGGCGTCAGAATGCAGATTCCCTCCGGGCACCGTGAGGGCGTAGTGCTCACACGATCTCCCACGCCGCGACGGAGTACGGCGGCCAAGGCCTGGAGCACGACAACTCGTGCACCACGACGGGCGTGAACGTCTTTCCGGCGCTCGACCAGGTCACCTTCAGCGCGCGCCTTGTCCGCGAGCACGGGTAGAGAGACTTTTCTCGGTCCGGGCCGAGAGAGGCGACTCACCCGGCGAGCCGGCGGCC
>JALYHV010000297.1 GCA_030776205.1 Myxococcota bacterium
ACGCACTCGTGGGCCCGGCCAAGACTCCGCCATCGCGCCCCGCAGCCCCTTCGCGGGCCAAGAGGTCTCCGCGATGACCCGCGACGCAGACGGAGCCCCCGCCAGCACGCGGCGGCTGCAGCGACTCCCCATCGCTCCCTCCATGGCGCCGGCTCTCGAGACGGTCCGCACACCGGTCGAGCGCGTCGTCGTGGACAGGCGAACTCTGGGCATCAGCGGCCTCGCGATCGGCCTCGGCCTTGGCACTGCCTTTATCGCGCGCCTGCTCACGGCGCTCATCGGTCTCCTCACCAACCTTGCCTTCCACGGCCGGCTCTCCGCGTCGTTCGCGAGCCCCGCCGGCAATCACCTGGGAGGGCTCGTGGTTGGAGTACCCGTCGTCGGGGGGCTCCTCGTCGGCCTCATGGCTCGCTACGGCTCCAAGGCGATTCGCGGCCACGGCATTCCGGAGGCCATGGAGCAGGTGCTCTTCAACGAGAGCCGCATTCCCGCCCGAGTGACCTTCCTCAAGCCACTGTCCGCCGCCGTCTCGATCGGCACCGGCGGCCCCTTCGGCGCCGAAGGGCCAATCATCGCGACGGGTGGCGCGCTGGGCTCGCTCATAGGGCAAGTCCTGCGTGTCTCGGCGGAGGAGCGCAAGACGCTGCTCGCCGCCGGGGCCGCAGCGGGAATGTCAGCGACCTTCGCCAGCCCGGTAAGCGCCGTCCTGCTCGCCATCGAGCTTCTCCTCTTCGAGTACCGCGTGCGATCGATCGTCCCAGTGGCTCTTGCCAGCGTGGCGGCGTGCAGCGTGCACGTGGCCCTGTCGGGCTCTCAACCGGCCTTCGCGATGCCGGCCGTGACCGCGCCGAGCGGCCCCGCATTGGCCATATACGTCGCCATGGGAATCGTTGCGGGGGTGGCTTCGATGCTCGTGACGCGGGCCGTGTACGCCGTAGAGGACGGCTTCGAGAGTCTTCCGATTCACTGGATGTGGTGGCCCGCGATGGGCGGCGTCGTCGTCGGCGCGGTCGGCTGGCTCGCGCCACACACCATGGGCGTCGGCTACGACAACATCGACCGCATCCTGCAGGGCGATGTGACGACGCAGGCCGTCCTGGTCCTTTGTTCGTTGAAGCTCGTGTCCTGGGCGGTGTCGCTCGGCACGGGCACGTCGGGAGGTACGCTGGCGCCGCTGTTCACGATCGGCGGAGGGCTTGGTGCGGCGCTTGGCGCAGCTGCCGCGTGGGCGCTGCCTTCCGCCGGGATCGACGTGCGCGTCGCGGCCCTCGTGGGGATGGCCGCGCTCTTCGCCGGGGCTTCACGCGCGCTGCTCGCCTCGGTCGTCTTCGCGTTCGAGACGACCCGTCAGCCCATGGGGCTGCTGCCGCTCCTCGGCGGCTGCACGACGGCGTACCTCGTCTCGGCGTTGCTGATGCGGCACTCGATCATGACCGAAAAGATCGCGCGTCGGGGTGCGCGCGTGGTGAGCGACTACGTGGCCGATTTCCTCGATCAGATGCGCGTATCGGACGTGGCCTCGGCCCCGGTCGTGGCCCTGCGCGCGGGAAGCACCCTGGAGCACGTCCGCGCATGGATGGCGAGTCACGGGGAGGGCTCAGGTCACCAAGGGTTTCCCGTCGTCGATGACGAGGACCGTCTCGTCGGCGTGATCACGCGGCGCGACGTGTTCGGCGGCCGCGCGGCCGCAGCGACCTTGCGGGACGTCGTCAAACGGTCCGCCGCCATCGTGTTCGATGATTCGTCGCTGCGGGATGCGGCCGACCACATGGCACGCGAGAACGTCGGCCGGCTTCCGGTCGTGGCACGGGCGCGGCCAGACCGCGTCATCGGGATCGTTACGCGCAGCGACGTCATCGCCGCGCATTCGCGACGCCTGGAAGGCGAGCGGCTGCGGGAGCCCCACTTTCGGTTCGCTCGCCGGCGGGCGGCCGTCCTCACCGACCCCTGAGCACCGTCAGCGCGCCAGCCCCCAAATCGTCAATCCGTCCGTCCAGACGAGGAGGCCTCCGCCGACGGCGATGTGCACGAGCTGGGTGAGCGGGGCGAGCGTCGTCTCCATGCCGCCCGCGACCGGCTTCGACACGATCGCCGTCCCGGTCCAGTAATAGGCATTCGCCCCGTCGGTGGCGAATGCCGGCGACGCCATCGTGCCGGTCACGGTCTGGACGACGGTTCCCGGGGCGGCGTCCAGCGTGCGTCGCAACACGTAAGTCGGCCCGCCGTCGTCGAGCTCCGACCAATAGGCCCACGTGCCGTCCACGGCGACGCTCTGGGCGGACGCGGTGGAGAAGATGTTGGCGGTGTTCGTAGCGATGTCGTCGATGTAGAGCCCGGCCTGCATCGACGTGCCCGAGCCGGTCAGATCGAAGAACAAGTGCGCGCCGTCGGCCGCCGTTTGCCCGAGGAACCGCCCGCTGCCGGCCACGCCGACACACGCTCCGGCCTCGCGCCCGCTGACGATGCAGTCGCTGAGCGATCCCTGAGTGCCCGTGACATCGACGTAGAACACGTGCGTGGCGGATGCGTTGAGCGAAACAGCGTTGACGGAGAGCGCTCCCTGACGGACGGATACGCCGGAGCCAGCCACGTCGACCGTCGCGAGGCCGAGGCTCGGCGCGCCGACTCCCAGGTAGGCGAAGGCGACGGTGCTCCCGGCGAGGGCGAGCTCCGAGCTCACGGCACCGTTCGTGGGCGACGCCGACGCGAGGGAGATCACGTTCCCCCCCGACGCCCCGATCTGCTCGATGGCCACCATTCCGGTGTCCGACCAGAGGACGCGCGTTCCGTCGGTCGCGAGCCTGGAAACGGCGCCGGTCGTGGGTTGCTGCGCGAGCACGTACGGGGCACAGCTCGAGCCGGAGCAAGTCCCGAGGTTGCACGTGTGACCGCAAGCCCCGCAGTGGGCCGCGGTATCGAGCGAGACGCATGCTGCGGCACACCGGGTCAGGCCCGGCGCACAACCCGCGTCGGCCGAGGTGTCAGCAACGGCGTCGGCAATGGCGTCGGCAGTCACCGTTGGGACGGCCGAATCGGTGACGCCGGCTTCCCTGCGCGGACCATCGCCGACCGTTGCGTCGGGGGTGACCTCCACGCCCGCGTCCACGCGTACGGTGCCGTCCTGACCGGATCCGTCGGGGGCGGGGCCGGGGCTGTTCCCGTCGACGTCCCCGTCGGACCACGGCGACCCGTCACCGCGCACCCCTTCCGTTGCTCCGTCCGAAGGCGCCGCGCCAGTCCCGTCGGCGGCAGGGGCCGTCGTAACCACGTCGGCCACGGATGCGTCCGCCCCCTGCAGCTCGAAATCGCCAAGAACGGAAGCGCACCCGATCGCCATGCACCCGATCGTCACGACCAGCAGGCCAGCTCTTGCCGACGACCAGGGGAGACGCATCATTCCTTGCCGGCCATCTTACGCCGACCGAACGTGTGCCGATGGCGAAACCGCGCCGATGCCCGGGAGAAATCCCGTTCGAGCACGCCTAGCGCGCCTGGTCGTCGCTCACGTGCAACGCGCCCGCCTGCGCAGCCGCGGAGCGATCCGATCCCTGGATCAGGATGAGGAGCGCTCCGAGGAGAATCAGCGCACCGCCCGCGATGGTCTGCAGACCCAACTCCTCGCGGAAGAACACGGCGCCCACGAACACCGCGACGAGGGGCTCGAGGAGCGTCAATGTCGAGGCGTGTGCGGCGGGCATTCGCCGCAGGCCCCAGACGAAGATCAGCCCGGCCAGCGCTCCCGGTCCGAACGACACGGCGAAGAGCAGCGCCACCGCGCGGCGGTCGACAGCGCTCCAGCACCCGGGAGGTACGAACGCCGCCATGATCGCCGTCGCAATGAGCCCGTGCCAGAACGTGGCTTCGCTCGTGGAGTACCAACCCGCCACGACTTTGTTCCCGATCACCATCGCGGCATAGAAGACGGCGCTGGCGGTGCCCAACTCGGCGGCAACGACCACCGCTTCCCTCGCCGGCGCGCCGCTGCCCCGCGCCAGCATGACGACCAGACCCGTGAACGAAAGGGAGATGGCGAAGACGCTGCGCGCGGTCATTTTTTCGCGAAGGATGATCGGCGCTGCGAGCGCGACGAAGACCGGCATCAAGTAGTGGGTGACGACCGCCTCGGCGACGGTGTGCTTGTACGCGGCAAAGAAGAGGAGGACGTTCAGCGCATCGCATACGCCGAGCCCCACCAGCCATGCGCGCGCTCTACGCGGCGCCCGGACGGACGTGCGGTCGCGGGTCATCGCAAGCGCCGACACGAGCGTGATGACCCCCATCACGACGGTTGATTCGAGCGCGCTGGGGAGATCGCCGACTGCCTCGATTCTGCGCAGGAGCAGGGGCCACACGCCCCAACTGCCCGCAGCGAGCGCGACGCACGCGTAAGCCGCCGCACGCTCGCTGGGTCGACCGTCGGAGCGGGCGTTCAAGTCATCGCCAGCTTCTTGAGGCTGGCGATGAGCTGCAGCGCCTCGAGGGGAGTGAGACGGTCCACGTCCAGCGCGCGCAACATCTCGAGCGCGGGCTGCGCGGCGGAGGCCGCGCGTGAAGTCGGCTCGAAGAGCCCGAGCTGGGGACGCGCCCCGCGCGACCGCGCGCCGAGCGACGACGATGGCGTTCCGCTAGGCAGTGTCATCCCGAGCTCGAGCTCCTCGAGCAGCGCGCGTGCCCGCGCGAGGACGGGCTCCGGCACGCCGGCGAGACGAGCGCAGGCAACGCCGTAGCTGCGCGAAGCCGCCCCGTGCTGGAGCTTGTAGAGGAAGACGACCTCCCCTTCGTGCTCGCGCGCGCTGACGCTCCAGTTCTCGCATGTCACCGAGCGCTGGGCGCAGAGCTCCGTCAGCTCGTGGTAGTGGGTCGCGAACAGCGCGCGGCACGCGATGACGTCGTGGAGGTGTTCTGCGACCGCCCAGGCAATCGCGAGGCCGTCGTACGTGCTCGTGCCGCGCCCGATCTCGTCGAGGACGACGAGCGACCTGCGCGTTGCGCGGCGGAGGACGTTCGCGGTTTCCTTCATCTCGACCATGAACGTGCTCTCGCCGCGCGAGAGGTTGTCGCTTGCACCGACGCGCGTGAGAAGGCGGTCGACGACTCCAACGTGCGCCGAGCGCGCCGGAACGAAGGCGCCCATCTGCGCGAGGATCACGGCGAGGGCCGTCTGGCGCATCAGCGTCGACTTGCCGGCCATGTTCGGCCCGGTCACGAGCCATAACCGCGGACGCGCCTCGGCCGCACCGAGCGAGACGTCGTTCGCCACGAACTTTCCCGCGGCGGCGAGCTTCTCGACGACCGGGTGGCGCACGTCTTCCAGAACGAGCTCCAGCGAGTCATCGACGAGGGGGCGCGCCCAGTCGTCGCGGTGCGCGAGCTCGGCGAGCGCGGAGGCCACGTCCCACGCGGCGAGTTGCGCTGCGAC
>JALYHV010000298.1 GCA_030776205.1 Myxococcota bacterium
GAAGCGCACCCGGTCGCACTTTTGAGCCGGAACGAAAAAGCGGAGGCTTTCCTTCCACGCGTGACCGGCGTGTGCGAGGCTGAAGGTGCTTATTAACCCAGGAAGACTCGTTGGTCGCTTCAGCCCAAGCGGCCGGCGGTGTAGATCTAAGTTCTCTCCGAATCAATAAAAAAAAAAGCTTCGCCCTCGCGGGAGGAAGTGAACCATGGCGAGCAGCAGTGCCGGGGATCCGGTCGCGGACATCGCGTCGGGCCCGCTCCGTGAGGTGCCTGTCGATTGGGAGGCGCTCGAAGACGCTTTCGAGAACAACGCACCGGAGGTTCACAGTTACCTGCATCTGACGACCGGCGAAGTCCTTCGCGTCGTGGATGGAGTCGCCGATCCACAGATGCACGTTCGGATTGCGTCGGACGGAAATTACCTGCGCATCGACCCAGTGAGCTCCCGCGAGCAATACCGGTGGATGGAGCGCTTCATCCCCATGGTGGATGACACCGATCTGCGCGGCAAGCTGAGTCAGGCCATCGACGGCAAGGGCGCCTTCCGCCGTTTCAAGGACGTCCTGATGTCCTTCGCGGAAGAGCGAGAGCGCTGGTTTGCCTTTCGAAGCGAGCGCCTTCGCACGTTCATGGAGGCCTGGCTGAGCGCGCATGCCATCAAGGCCAGCGTGAGACCGGCATGGAGCGAGGTGACGCCGGGCGCGCCGCCGTCCGAAGCGGCGGTCTCCGAGACCGAGATGGCGCCCGATTCGACCGACGAAATCGCACGTTCGCAGAACGGCCGGCGAACGCGCAATGCCGAAATGCTGCGGGACCAGTTGAAGACGCTAGGCGATGTGCTCGGCCTTCGCGATCTCGAGCTCATGGTCGGCTTCGCCGAATTCCTGAAGGCGCGACGGGCGGCGCGGAGCTTTGCCCACCACCACGAGCACATGATGCAGGAGCGCGCCGCGGCGCCCGCGGGCGCGCCGTCGACGTCCGCCACCTCTCCATCCAAAGGAGAGATCGGAAACGAGCCTTCATGAAGCGGGGGCGGCCGAGAGGGCCCGGAGTCCTTCTCGGGCTCGCCACGGCGGTGTTCCTTGCCTCGGCGGCCGACGCGAACGCTGACGTCGCCCAAGGCACGCCATCCGATCGGGGCGTCCCCGTCGATCGCACGGTTCTAAGGTTCTACTCGCCGGAGACGGGCGGCGCCGCCCGGCCGAGGTTCATCTTCGAACGGACGCTTGCCTTCGAAGCGCGCTTGTCTGCGATGGCGCAGCAGCGCGAGGGGACGGGCAGCGGCTACCAGGACCGCGAGATCCGCGACGCCCTCGACCACCACGTGGCCGAAGAGATGCTGGAGAGCCTGGGCAACCAGCTCATCGCCGATTCCCCGGCTGACAAGCGCCCTAGCCACGAGGAGCTCGTGCGCGTCGACCGCGACATCGGAGCGGCGCTGCTCGAGCGCCTCGGAGGGCGTGCGCGTGTCGAGGACGCGGCGCGCGCAGAGCAGATCGACGGCACCGAAATCGATCGACTTCTGGCGAGGCAGGCGCGTGCCGCGTGGTACCTGGACCGAACTGTCGCACCGATCTTGCACCCGAGCCAAGAGCAGCTTCGCGACGTTTTCCGGTCGTCCGCTCACCCTTACCGCGATCAGCGCTTCGATGACGTCCGCGGGGCGCTCGAGCGCTGGTTCGTCATCGAGCGCCTTCGCGTCGCCGAGCTCGCGTTCCTGCAGGGCGCGCGGTCGCGAGTCCGCATCATTATCACGAATTGAAGGGATTGACCTTCTCGATCACGGCGGCGACGCGCCGCTGGCGGTCATCACGAAAAACGCCGCGAGGCGCAGGCGCGTGCGATCCTAGCATCGACTCCCAATGGCCCATGCCGACAGCCGCAGGGTAGTCATCGCCGCGCTCGCCGGGAACGTTGCGATCGCCTTTTGCAAGCTCGGTGCGGCGTACGCATCGCGGTCGACCGCGACTCTGGCGGAGGCTGTGCACTCCCTTGCGGACAGCGGCAACCAAGCGCTGCTTCTGGTCGGAATGCAGCTGGCCGCGAAACCAGCGAACGAGCGCTATCCTTTTGGTCGTTCGAGCGAGCGCTACTTCTGGCCGTTCGTGGTCGCCCTGCTCCTCTTCAGTGTCGGGGGCGCGTTCGCGGTGTTCGAGGGAGTGGTTCACCTGCTCTATCCGGCGACTGCGCCGGCCACGCGCGGCTGGAGCTACGCCGTCCTCGGAGTGTCGCTCGTCTTCGAGGCGATGAGCTTTCGTGTGGCCATTTTCGAATTCCGCAAGCTTGCGGCCGGCCTCCCGCTGCGGCGCGCGCTGCTCGAGGCGCGGGATCCGACCATCCCGCTAGTGGTCGCGGAGGACGCCACGGCGATGGGCGGGCTGGTGATTGCCCTCGTCGCGGTGGCGGCGAGCGGCGTCACGGGAAAGGATTATTGGGACCCGATCGGCAGCATCGTCATCGGCATTCTGCTCTGCGGCGTTGCGCTGGTCCTCGCCTGGATCACGCATGGTCTCTTGATCGGGGAGGGCGCGACGCCGCAAGACAGAGCGCGCGTGCTCGAGCTCGCACGTCAAGTCGACGGCGTCGAGGCGATCACGCAGCTCCTAACGCTGCATCTCGGTCCAGAGGTCGTTCTTCTGGCCATGAAGGTCGCGTTCCGCCCGACGTTGACCGTCCTAGAAGTAGAGGCGGTCACAAACCAAGTCGAGGAGAAGATTCGCGCGACCATGCCCCAGATGCGCAAGATCTTCATCGAGGCAGACTCCCGCGGCGACCGACGAGGAATCACAGGCACGCCGTAACGTCATGCGCTACGAGAGCCAGGCGATAGTCACACCCTCCCCGCCTCGAGCCATATCGCCAGCCTGGAAGCGCGACACATAGGGCAACCGGGCAAGCTCCTTTCGGAGCGCATCGCGGAGCGCCCCCGTGCCGTATCCGTGCAACAGGAACACGACTTGAGCACCCTCCCCAAGCGCGCGGTCGAGGAAGCTCGTCGCCATCGCAATCGCGTCATCCACGCGAAGCCCGCGGAGGTCGCACGTGTTCTCGCGCGTCTGCAGAGGAATTTCGTCCGCCCGCTGCACAGCACGAGGCGGTGCCCCGCGCAGCGTAGGGCGCACGACGGACATCTCCGCTGGGGTTACGACCCGCAGCTCGCTGGCGGAGAGGGTCAGCTTCATCGCGCCGGCCGCGACACGGACCTGGCCGCCCGAGAGGAGGTCGACAACCTCTGCGGAGGCCCTCAGACGTGGAACCCAGACCCGCATGCCCTTGCGCAGCTCCGCCAAGCGCACCTCCTCGCGCGGGGCCTCGTCGATCGTGGCGACAAGCGGCTCCAGACGACCTCCCAACGCGACTTCATGCGCCACGTGGTCTATCGCGCGCTCCGCTTCGCCGAGAGCGCCGGGCTCGATCTTTTTGCCGCGGAGACGCGCCTGCGCGGAACGAAGCTCTTCTCGGGCAGCGCGTAGCCGATTCATCAGCTCGCCGGCCTCGTCAGAAAGGGTGCGGCGCTCCCGGCTCGCGAGCGCCGTGAGCTCCGCCTGCAGTCGCACACGCAACTGTTCGGCCTGCGCCCCGCGCTCCTCCGCGGCGCCGCGGGCAAGCTCCAACGCCGCGCGCTCGTCGTGCAGCCGCTTGACCACCGCCTCGAAAGTGCGGTCCTCCCGCGTCAAAAAGCGTTCGGCACGCTCCAAAACCGTGGAGGGCATACCAAAACGACGCGCGACGGCCAGCGCGCTCGAGCTCCCCGGCACGCCCATCGCCAGCGCGAAGGTAGGCGCCATGGTAGCCAAATCGAAGCCGACGCTCGCGTTGAGAAAGCGGTCATCGGCCAACGCCAGCGCCTTCAGACCTTCGTAATGTGTCGTGGCGGCAACGGCCCCACCGCGCGCGCAGAAGCTGTCGAGCAGCCCGGCCGCCAGCGCCTCCCCTTCTCGCGGATCGGTCCCACCTGCGAGCTCGTCGAGCAGTACCAGTGAGCCGCGCGTCGTCTCCTGCAGGATCGCGGCGAGGTTCGAGACGTGGGCGCTGAACGTGGAGAGGCTGCGCTGGAGACTCTGGTCGTCCCCTACGTCGGTCAGCACCACGTCGAAGAGGCCGATTGCGCTCCCCTCTGCACAAGGGATGGGCAACCCGGCGCGCGCAAGGAGCGCTGCAAGGCCCATCGTCTTGAGCGCGACGGTCTTGCCGCCGGCGTTCGGCCCGCTCACGACCATCGCGCGACCCGCTTGCAGAACGAGGTCGCTTGGCACGACCTGCGGAAGGTCGAGGGCGAGCAACAGGTGCCTTGCGCGTTTGAGATCGAGTCGTGGCTCGTCGACGACGTCCGGAAAGACGAGCGCCGCGTCGCACGCCAGCTTTGCCGTCGCCGCGCGGACGTCCGCCAATGCGAGCGCCCGTGCCGCAGCCTCTGTGCTCGGGAGCGCCTCGCTGACGAGTGCCGTGAGCTGCGCATAGACGGCCTCCTCTTCTCGCTTGACGTCCGCCTCAAGTACCTTGAGGCGATTGCCCATGCCCACGACCTCGCGCGGCTCGATGAAGAGTGTTGCTCCACTCGCGCTCGTCGCGTGGACGATCCCGGGGAAACGCTGGTGAGCGTCACTCCGAACCGGCAAGACCCAGCGGCCCTCCCGTTCGGTGACGAAGCGATCCTGAAGGACCGCCTCGTGCCGCGACATCAAGTCCTCCATCCGTGAGAGCATGCGTTGCCGGGCCGCGTACCACTCGCCGCGGAGCTCGCGGAGCCGTGGGCTAGCCCGATCGGCGAGCGTTCCGTCCGGCTCGAAGCTGCGCGCGATCTCTTCGACGAGCTCGTCGAGAGTCGGGTCGGTCGAGCAGGCCTCGAAGAGCGCCGGCGCTCCCACTCGTCGGGGTGAAAGAAAGCGCCGCAGCGTACGCGCCGCAGCGAGCATTCGTCCCACTGCCCGCAGCTCCCCTGGCGAGAGCACGCCGCCTATCCGGGCCCGCTCGAGGGCTTCGCGCACGTCGTCCACGTCGCCGACGGGCAATGGCGTGCCGTCTCGGAGCAACCGGGTGGCCTCGGCCGATTGCGAGAGCAAAGCACGCGCTTCGGCGCGTGTCTCCGCGAACGGCAGGCCCGTCGCGAGCTGTCGCCCGAGTGGACCGGCGCAGCGGTCTGCGAGCGCCGCAAGCACGCGATCCCACTCGAGGTCCATCCTCGTTTTTTGTGGACACGGGTCCGGACGCAAATCGTTCGCGTCGCGGCCGGCGATTGGTGTCTGGGGTCGTGAAGAGTGGTGCAAGGCTGGCGAACATAGCGCGGCGCAAGTGCGGCCGTACGCAGGCAGTAACGCGGGACTTGCACCGCCCGTGCCCCGCCAAGGATGATTGCTCGGATGCCCCCGAACCCCGCCAAGACACGCGCGCTCGCCGCTCGGATCGCGAGATGGCTGGTCGACAAGGGGAGGACGGAAGAGGCAGTGAGCGTCCTGGCCGCCTGGGCTGCCGTCGGTGCGAACGACACCGAAGGTCAGGAGCTCCTCGCCGAAGCGCTCCGCATCGACCCGTCGTCACGCCTGGCCAAGCTCTCGTTCGAGCGGATGGAGGGCGTATCGGGTGATCACGCCCTACTCGACGAGGCCATCGCCCGCTGGTCGCCCGAGGCGCTGGCCCGTCTCGAGCGCGAGGGGAGCCGCGCGGCGGGAGCGCGCGCGCAGGTCGGCTTCAACAACAACGTCAAGCACAAGGACCGGACCTTCCACATCCAGACCGAGGACAGCGGCCTCGACAAGCCGCACATCATCACCCATCTCTTCGCCGATGGGGGCCACGTCATCAAGGCGCACAAGCGCTCCTATTCGAAAGACATAGCCCGCGACGACCTGGCTTCGTTCGTACGCCAACTCATGAAGAGCCAGCACCTCGAGATGGCGGTCCACCTGCGGGAAGGCAGGTTCGACGACATCATCCTCGGCCGCGCGGTGGGCGGTATGGACGTGCTTGACTACCCGCCCAAGGTCGATCTCCAGCGGCTCGCGACGCAAAAGCAATCGCGTATCCAGGCCGATGGCGCCGCGGCCCGAGGTCCCGTTCCGCCAGCCGTCGCGCCCCGACCTCGCGACGCCGTCAACGCGCATTTTCGCTTGCGCGTCACGCGCCGGGGCAATGCCACGCCGGGACCGCTCCTTTACGAGCCGGCCGGTAGCGAAGCCATCATCGGCTCTGCTGGCGCCATTTCGCTGCCGCACGAACCATTCTGCCACCCCCGGGAAGCGGCCATTCGCGTGCGGGAAGGTCGCATATGGCTCCACGACTTTGAATCCGGCAACGGCGTCTTTCTGCGGATCAGAGCCCCCGTCGAGCTCGACTTTGGTGACGAGTTCATCGTGGGCGATCAGCTGCTCCGCATCGAACGCAACCCCGTCTCCAAGGACGGTCCGGACCCCGGCCCCACCTATTTCTATTCGTCCCCCCGCTGGATCTCGTCCTTCCGGGTGGTCCAACTCTTCGAAGGCGCCGCGCTGGGCGCCTGCGTCCAGGCACGGGGCACGACACTTCAGATCGGCTCCGCCCAGGGAGACTTCGTCTTCCCGAGCGACCCTCTCGTCAGTGACCAACACTGCCTCATCGAAGAACAGGCAGGGGCCATCGTGCTCAGCGACCTAGGGTCGGGCACCGGCGTCTTCGTGCGGATCAAAGGCGAGCAGGAGCTTGTCAACGGCGACGAGCTCTTGGTCGGGCGCACGCGGATGACGCTCACGACGCTGCGCGGGGGGGCGTGACCGCCGACCATGCACGGACGCCGAACGCGGTTGCAGCGCGATTACGCCGCGGCGTGGCTGCGATGCAGCTTTACCGCAACAAGATGGTTACCGCACTGCGGACAAGCCGGCGGACGATGACCGCCAAGCTGCTCTTCCATCCGCTGCTTTTCGTCGTAGGCCTGCTGGATCTCTTCGAGTGCGGGCGGCAGGGGCGCCGCTTGCACGCGCACGGCAGCGGCTTCGGCCCAGGTGCCGCGCCAAGAGCAAACGGTGCACCGTAGCGACTTATCCATGGCTCGATTCTTACGGAGCCCGCCGGGTAGAGCAAGCCGCCCGGAGCATCAGAACCCACTTACTTTCCAACTCGCGCGCCGGCGACGGTCAAATAGGAGGCGCGGCACGTGGCGATGAGCTGCCGAGATGACTCGGCGTTCACTTCGACCACTATGAAGGTCATATTCCGCCCGCGACGCAAGACGGCACCGGTGGCTACCACGGCGTCTCCGGGAGCGGCCGCCCGCAGGAAAGACATGTTGAAGTCGGTCGTCAGTCCGGTCGACCCCGACGCGAGCACGCGCGGATCGACGTACAAGAGACAGCCGCCAACGTGATCGGCGAGCGCCATGATTGCGCCGCCGTGAAGAATGTCGCCCCAGCGTCGGAGCTCGCGCCGCCACGCCATTCGCATGACCACCCGATCGCGCGAGACCTCCATCACCTCGAGCCCCAGGTGCGCGCCGAGCTGGCCGTCGCCGCCAAAGACGCGATCGCGCAGCGCGGCGAAGTACTGGTCGAGCGCCGCATCGTCGTCGCCAGCGGCGGCCGTACGGGCCAGGGCGAGCACCAGCGCATCGGTCGCGTCCCCGGTGCTTGCCGGGCCCATCGTGCTTTTCGTCACCGCAGTCACCGTGGATCAACCGACCGGGAGACGCGACGTCTAGCACGACTGGCTGGCTTCACCCCGGCAAACGCTGCGCGCCGCCGAGCACCCCGGCGAAGAGATCTCCCTTGCTTCGCACGCGGTCTATCACGGAACGCACCGTGAACTTCGTAGGGTCGAGCGCTTCGGTGACCTCGTCCCACTCTATGGGCGTCGAGACGACGCCGCCATCGCGCGCCCGAATCGTGTACGGCGCGACGATGGTGCGCCCTTCGCCGTTTTGCCCGAAGTCGACGTACAGCTTGCCGCCGCGCTTGTCCTTCATCCGCTCCACGGTCGCTATCTTGGGCAGGACCGTCGAAACCGCGCGCGCCACGCGTTCGGCGAACGCCGTCGCTTCGTCGTGCGTCGGTCCAACCGCGATCGGGACGAGGACATGGATTCCGCGCTTGCCACTCGTTTTGACGAAGCTCGCGAGATGCACCGCGTCGAGCAGGGCGTGCACGGCGCTCGCAACCTCGATGAGGTGAGCCCAAGGGCCGTCGCCGGGGTCGAGATCGAGCACGACGTAGTTGGGCTGCGCGAGCGCCTCGTCGATCGCGGCTCGCGTCGTCAGCCGAGCAGGCGCATGACTCGACCAGGTGTGCAGTGTCAGCGCGGCAAGGTTCGTGAGCCACTGAAGGGTCTCGACGTTGTCGCAGACGATGCGCTTTTTGTAGTCATGGCGCGCGCCCGCGTTCACGACGCGCACGTAGGCCGGCGTTTTGTCCGGGGCATTCTGCTGGTACCACTCCTCGCCCTCGATGCCGTCGGGGTACCGCTGCAGCGACAGGGGGCGACCAGACAGATGCGGGAGCATCGCGGGCGCGATGGCGGTGTAGTAGTCCCATACGTCGCGCTTCGTGAGCCCGTCGCGCGGGAACAGGACCTTCCCGGGGTTCGCCAGCTTCGGGGCGTAGTGCCCGGTGACGAGCTCCGTAGGCGCCGCAACGCCCGAGCGATGGGTGCTTGTCGCTCCCCGGGTGCGCTCCGGCGGCGTGAGGCGCCTCGCCGGAGTGGCGACGGGCGGCTCCGGTCGGTCCGCCTGCTCGCGCACCGCCTCGGACGCCATCTTGTCTTCGCGCAGGCCGAGGTAGCGCGGATGACGCATCGAGCCCTCGCGTGTCCAATCGGTGAAGGCGCATTCGCAGACCAGCGTCGGCCGGACCCAATGCGCGTCCTTCGTCGGAGGCGCTCGCTCTACGACCGGCTGCTCCACGCGATCGGCGTCCAGTCGCTTGGCCAGCGCGCTGCGCGTCCGTGCGTCGAAGCCAGTCCCGACACGCCCCGCATACACGAGCGCGCCGTTCTCCGTGACGGCTAGTAAGAGCGCGCCAATCTGGTCCGGCGCCCCCGCCATCGCAACGTAGCCGGCGATGACGCAATCCTGTCGGCGATCGAAGCGCAGCTTGAGCCAGTGCGCCGTCCGTCCCGCCACGTACGGCGACCCCGTCTTCTTGGCGACCAGCCCTTCGAGCCCCGCCCGCTTGGCGGCGTCCAGCAGGTCACCGAGGGCCCCGGGAACCGCGCGCGAGAAGGACAGCGGGGCGAAACGACCCTCGAGGAGCTTCTCCAGCAGCTCGCGGCGCACCTCGATGGGCTCCCGCCGCATGTCGCGGCCGTCGAGCCATAGCAAGTCGAACACGGCATACGCGATGCGCGCGTGCTGCGCGCCGCCGGCGAGCCACTCCTGCAGCGCAGCGAAAGAGGGGCGGTTCGCGTCGTCCAACGCGCAGGCCTCTCCGTCGAGGACGCATTCGCGCACGCCGAGTTGCGCGACGGCCTCGGCAATCGGCGCGAACCGGGCGGTCCAGTCGTGCGCGCGCCGGGTATGCAGGCGCACGTCGTCGCCCGCCTTGGCGGCAAGCAAGCGGTAGCCGTCGTACTTCACCTCGAAAATCCAGCTCGACGGCTCCGCGATGGATGTCACGGACGTCGCGAGCGCAGGCTCCCCCACTGCATCGAGCAGCGCGTGGGCGCTGCGGCCGTGCTCCGATGCGCCCACGCGGAGCGGGCCCCGCGTCGCCATGCGCCCGCTCGCGACCGACTCCGGGCGGTCGGCGACGACGTCGTAAGCCGGATTGGCGTGCGCGTCCTTGGCCTTGAAGAAGAGCCACTGCGCCTTGCCGCTGCCTCCGGCGCCGTCGTCGCCTCCGCGCCCGCTGGTGCGCACGAGGTGCCAGTCGCCAAGGAGCTTTTCGCCGGAGAAGCGCACGTGGAGGTGACCCTTGGCGAGCATGGCGTGCTGCTGCCCGGGCGGAACGGTGTCGTACGTGCCCCGATCCCAAATGAGCACGTCGCCCGCGCCGTACTCGCCGTCGGGAATGCGCCCTTCGAAGGCGTTGTAGGCCATGGGGTGATCCTCCGTCTGCACGGCCAACCGCCGGACCGTGGGGTCATAACTGGGCCCCTTTGGGACGGCCCAGCTCACCATGGCCCCGTCCACCTCGAGCCGTACGTCGTAATGAAGCCTGCGCGCATCGTGCTTTTGCACCACGAAGGCGAGCGTCGCGCCCGCTGGGACGACCGACGATTTCTTTTCCTTCTTGCCCGCCCCTTGCGACGATGGTTCGCGAGCCGAGGGCTCGGGCGTAATGTCGAATCGGCGCTTTGCAGCGTATTTGCCTAGGCGATCGCCCACACCCGGTTCCGCGTTCCGTTCGGTGCCCGTCGGCTCGCGACCCTTTCGTTCAGGCTTTCGTTCAGTGCCGCCCTTGCGCGTGGAGCTTTTCGTCGTATTCGCCATCGTTCACGCTAAAGCGTGAGGAGAGAGTCAGATGCGCTCGTTCTGGTCGGGTGAAATTGCGTTTGGACTGGTCACCATCGCCGCCAAGCTTTACACGGCGACCAAGGACCTGACACCCCAGTTCAACCAGCTGCACAAGGAGTGCGGCACGCGGATCACGATGGTGCGGCGCTGCCCCAGGTGCAATCGGGATCTCAGCTGGGACGAGATTGGCAAAGGGTACGAGGTGGCCAAGGGGGAGTACGCGCTCTTCACGAAAGAAGAGCTGGAGAAGCTCGACGGCGAAGACAGCGGCGGCATCATCGAGATCGTCGAGTTCGTAGACCCCCTCGAGGTCGATCTTGCGTACATCGAGAAGAGCTACTGGGTTGCGCCCGGGAGCAAGAACGTGCGCGGCTACGATCTGCTCCGGTCCGTCCTCGACGAGGCGAAGAAGGTCGCGCTCGCCAAGGTGAGGCTCCGCACCCGGACTCGCCTCGCGCTCCTCCGCCCGCGGGGGCGCCTCTTTTCGCTCGACATGATGCGTTTCGCCGAAGAGCTCGTCCCGGCCGACGAGCTCGCACCCGCGGAGCAGAAAGCGGCCAGCCCTCGCGAGAAGCAACTCGCCCTTCATCTCATCGACGAGCTGTCTGGCCCGTTCGATCCGGCGCGGCACCCGGACGAGTACCGGAGCGCCGTCCTTGCCGCCGTCGACGAAAAGGTCGAGGCCGGAGAAGTGTCGCGCGATACGACGAGCGAGGGCGAAGCGCCGGCAAAGGCGCCGGGACAGGCGACTGGCGCGCAAGTCATCGACCTCGCCGAGCTCCTCTCTCGGTCGATTAAGGCTGCCGGCAAGCCTGGCCCCGCCAAAGCAAAGAACGCACACACGGACGAGAAGCACGAAAAGGCGAAGGCGACCGGCCCGAAAAGGAAGCGCGCAGCGAGCTGACGTCGAGAGGCGCGCTCGCCGACACGTCCAAGAAACGTCGCACGAAACGCGCTTGCCGAGCCGACGCGAATCGCCTACCGGTGGGGCGCTCAGCAATTCGGGCGTGCGCCGAACGGTTGCGAGGGCATCACGCGAGAGGACTTGTTGCGATGACCTCCTATCCGGGCAAAGCCTGTGCGCGAACCAGAACTGCGCGCCCGAGGATCCATGTGTACGTTGGAAACTTCCGTTTGGCGTTCGCTACGGCGGTCGCCGAAGCTCTGGTAACCGCCTGCTCCAGCACCACCACACCGGCGACGACGCCTGCGGTGGACGGAGGGGTCGAAGCGAGCTCGCTCGAAGACTCGAGCTTCGGGACGAGTGCACCCGAAACCGGCGCGTCGACTTCTGCGGCCGCCTGCGCACCGCTCGATAGCGGCGCACCGGCAAGTTTGACGTTCACGAACCAGACCTACGCGAACGACCCGCGCGCGCGGGCGTGGGAGGCGGTTTTTACGGGCGTCAATACGCTTGACGATCCGTACGCGCAGATCATGCGCTTGCACAACGGGAGCAGTACGCCAGTGACGGTGACCAGCGTAGCCGTCGCGCCCAACGGGGCGCTCTTTCCGGCCGACTTCCGCCAACACAGCAACGCCACAGCGTTTCGCGCGACGGTCTCTTCGGAGGCAGGAAGCGCCTTTCCCGCGACGATCGCCGCAGGCGGCGACTTGGACGTCGAGGTTCGGTTTCTTTCCACGAAGACGAACCCGCCGCCTCGCTTCGACAACGTCGGCGGCGAAGCGGTGGCGGCGTGGCTTGTCGCGCGGACGGACTCCGACTGCGCCCAAGCGGGGCTATATGGTCTGTCTTTCTGGAACAACAGCGAGAGCATCAACGACGCCGGCGTGCCTTCCCCCAACTACGCTCGCTACGAGCCGACCCTGGGACAGATCATCGCGACCCTCGGCTATCGCGTAGACATCGGCAACAACTTGAAGACCTATTTGAATGTCAATCAAGTGACGCCTAGCGCGATGGCAGCTCCCCCAGAGGGGGATGCCCCATCCGACGAAGTGCTAGTCCGCGACTTCGTAAAGGCCGACCCTGCAAAGCCGGTCGTGCTCCTCGCGGTCGGCCGCTTCGCGCCCAAAGTCGATTATCCGTTCGGTTGGTTCGCGACGGGCTCCGTCGAGCCTGCCTCGGCGCAGCCTGCCGCCCTCCCGCCGCTCCTCGTGCCAGACAGGACGGCGTTCCCCAAGGGACTTCAGTATGTGGCCGCCATGTCGAGCGTCAACCTGAGCGACTCGTATACGTCTGATCACAGTGAAATGCTCTTCCCGCCCATCAACGGAAATGCAGCCGGAAGCTTCGATCCGGGCGCGGCGAGCTTCGGACTCTGGTGCTTCACTGCCCAACGGAGCGACGGGACCGTGTCTTTCGACGGCGGTGTCACCCCCAATGTCATGAACGGGGACTACGACTACTCGTACGACGAGCTCAATATCGTTACCGGAACGCCCAATCCGCCGTTACCTTCTGCGTTCGCCGATGCCGGCGTGAATTTCGGCAAGGCATCCCCCGTCCACCGTTACCGCATCTGGCCGCTCCGCGATCGCGCAGGAAACGCGCTGGCGAACTCCTACCTCGTCGGCCTCGAAGAGGCCACAAACGACGATTACCAGGACATGATCTTCACGCTCAGCAACGTGCGTCCAGTAAGAGCCGCTGTGGACGGCGGTTCCCCTGCACCAACCGACGCCGGACTTGCTGCCGACGCTGACTCGAGTCTCGCCGCCGACGCGGACCCGCGCTTGGAGGCGGGTGCGAAGACGGACTGATTCCGACGCGGACATCAGCGAATGCGGATCGCTGCCGGCGATCAACACACGTGCGCGATGACGGTCGTCTTCAAACCCTGAAGACTCGCCTACTCCGGAGCGGACCGGTCGCGTTATTTCGCTTTGGGCCCTGACCCCACGGTCAAATCGAAGTGTTACCCCGCTCCTGCCGCCCACATCGCCGGTGCCCGTTGCGTCGAAAATCACTGTCTCCCCGCAACGAAAAGACTTCTCACCCGACTGAACCAGAGAGACGCCGCGAACGTCATCCTCCCGCTGCGCTCTGCGTTCGACCATCCGACGGTCGCCAGCCGACAAAGACGCTTTGTTCCCAGGCGGAGCGACGTTGTCGATGAGACATGTCGCTTGGCGAACGAGAAAAGTCGCTATGCCAACGGAAAATGGCGCTCTGCAACCTGACAATGACGCTTTTTGAGTTGGCAGAGACGCTCTTCCAACCGGAAATGGAACGCGGCCGACGAGGAACGAAGCGCTACCGATTGTAAGCGAGACATTCCCAATTAGGAATGTGGCTTTCCTCATCGAACGAGACGCTTTGTCGGCCGGCGATGACGCTCTGCTCGTTGAACAAGTATCCCGTCGAATCGAAAAAGGAGCGTTGTTTGACGACAAGGATGCTCGCCCGAACGAAAGTGAGGGGGAACCGAGCAACAAGGACACATTCCCATGATCCAAAGCGGCGCCGACGAAAGAACATGACCGACTTCTCACGGAAAGTGGCCCGAGGACCGCCGTTTCACTGCCGTTTCCACGGCGTCGGTGCATGGTTCGCGCGCCCCCTGCAGGGCCTTCCTCCTGGTGACGAGCGCCGCGGCTTTCGTGTAAAGATGCCAGCCGCACGACGAGCCGTCGGGGGAGGAGCCGCATGATCTGTCGCCGCTACGGAGTGCTCGCGCTTGGAGTCTCGCTCTTTGGATGTTCGGCGGCCCCCGCCCAACCGTCGCACCTCGCGGTGGCGGCGCCGGATGCCGCGACGGAGGCCGGCCACGACGCGAGCGCGAGCGTGACCGACGACGGGAGGAACGCCGTGTCGCCCGCCGAGCAGCGCCTGGCATGGATCGTCGCCGCGTTGAACGGAGCCGCGGTCACCGACGCGGACATCACCGCCAATTTTGACGCTGCGTTTCTCAGCGCCGTGCCGGCAACGCAACTTCGCGCCCTCATCGGCGCGCTCAGCGCATACAAGCCGTGGAAGCTGGCGGGATTCGAGGGCACGGTGACACCGACGTCCCTAACGGCCATCGTGATCCGGGACGACGGCGAATACGCCCGGGTTGGCATCATCGTAGACGGCTTTGCGCCCTACCTCGTTAGTACCGCCTCCATCTCGCCCGCGGGGGATCTGGACCCCTCGCTTGCCACATACACCGCCGTCGAAAGCGCTGTCGCCGCCCTTGGTCCAGGAGCCGACATGCTCGCGGCCAACATAGACGCGACAGGCGCCTGCGTTCCCCTCCACGCCTTCAACGCCGGCTCCAACCTGGCGCTCGGCTCGGCGTTCAAGCTTTGGGTGCTCGCCGCGCTCGCCGAGAGCGTAGCCAGCGGTGCCCGCGCGTGGACGGATACGGTCGCCATCGACGACCGCTACAAGAGCCTGCCGTCGGGCACCCTTCAAACGGTGCCGGCGGGGACCGCGTTCCCGCTACTTACGTTCGCGGGGCAGATGATCTCGGTCAGCGACAACACGGCGGCGGATCACCTTCTCTTCACGGTCGGACGCCTGGCCGTGGAGGCGATGCTTGCCAGGACGGGCCATCACGATCCCGCCGTCGATCAACCGTTTCTAAGCACCCGCGAATTGTTTGCCATCAAGCTCCTGCTCTCCCCCGCCGACCAGCAAGCGTACGTCTCGGCCAGCTCGGACGTGCGCCGCACGCTCCTCGCGACGTACGACCTCACGCTCGATCCGCGGTCCGCGACCACCAACAGCTGGACCATGCCCATCCTCGTAGACAGGGTGGAATGGTTCGCGACGCAGGCGGACCTGTGCGGCGTGATGGCGGCCCTCAAAGGATACGGCGAGAAGCCGGCGACCAAGAGCGTCCTCGACGTGCTCGCGCTCAATCCGGGAATCCCCGCCCCGGCGGGGCTCTTCGCGTACGTCGGGTTCAAGGGCGGATCGGAGCCCGGCGTCCTCGACCTGACCTGGCTCCTGCGGCGCGCGTCCGACCAGTCTTGGGCGTTCTTCAGCGTCGGCTGGAACGACGCGAACAAACCCATCAACGAGGATCGGGCGGCTTATGTCGCAGGCGCAGGGCGCGCGCTGCTCGCTAGGTGAGCGAAGCTAGGTGAGCGACGTCAGGTGAGCGACGCGTCCGCCTTGCGGCAGGCGAGCGCCTTCCCTCAGTAGCGGGGCACGGTGCTATCCACGGTGCGAGACCACTCGTCGATCCCGCCGCTCGCGTTGAAGACGTTGCGGAACCCTTCGCGGATCGCCTGCAGCGCCGCCTGCTGGCTTCGCACGCCGTGGTGGCAGTGAAAGGCAATCGGCGTCTCGGGCGGAAGCGTCCGCAGGTAGTCTTGACCGCCGCTGTCGAGGGCGTGCGCTCCGACGATGCTCGCGATGGCGCGCTCGCTTTCCGGCCTCACGTCGAAGAGGACCACTTTGCCGCCGTCGAGCATTGCCTTCAGCTCGGCGGGGGCGAGAGGCTTCACCTTGGGCGGCTCGTTGGGGTTCGTGAGCTTGAACCCGTTGGCGGGCTGCGTGACGTAGTCGATGCGGAGTCCCGTTGCCCGACGCACGCTGGGCGGGTCCAACAGCAACGTGAGCCCCTTCGCGTGGACCTCGACGTCACCGGGCTCGCGCGCGCCCAGGAATAGATCGTGCTGAAAAGACGGGCCGATCGTCAAGCGCACCGAGTCGCCGGGGGAACCGGCGAGCGCGGCCTCGAACGCCTTCGCCGCGGCCTCCGTGACTTCGATCACCGGAGGCGCAACGTCCGACGCGGGCCCGGCGCCGAGCAGCTTCTGCAGCTCCCCGGACGCGCTCATCTCACGAACGATGTCGCAGCCACCAACGAGCTTTCCCTCGACGTAGAGCTGAGGGAGGGTCGGCCACTGCGAAAATTCTTTTATGCCTTCGCGGAGCTCCTGCGATGCAAGCGCGTCGACGGTCTCGTAAGACGGAAGCAATTCATCGAGGATCTGCACCACCTGCGCCGAAAACCCGCACTGCGGCGCGGTGCGCGTACCCTTCATGAAGAGAACGACGCGATGGCCGGCCACGAGATCGGCGAGGCGACCGCGAACCGCTTCGGTGAGAGCCATTGGGGAAGGTCCTATAGCACCCGCTGCCAGGCCGTCCCGTCCGATTGCTCGAGGGGCGCGCCGCGCTATGAACTCGATGTGTATCGGCCAGCGCACCACGAGCGGATCGATCACGACGAACGGGACCGGTACCGAATGGTCCGCGAGGTCGGTCGGGGCGCGACCGGCGTCGTTTGGCTGGCGTACGATGGCGTCCGGGGAGAGCACGTTGCGCTCAAGCGGCTAAGGACCCCGACCGCCAGCGCGCTGCTGCGCCTCAAGCGGGAGTTCCGCGTGATCGCGCCACTTCGGCACCGCCACATCGTCCGGCTCTTCGATCTTTGCTGCGACGAGCGGGGCGCCTTCTTCACGATGGAATACGTGCAAGGGCATCATCTCGGCGAGCTGCTGAACGGCGGCGTCCTCTCCCCTCTTGCTGGCGCGTTCGGCGACGACGCCACGACCCGCGCGCGCGTCGCATGCGAGCTCGCGAGGCAGCTCCTCTGGGCGCTCGCTTACCTGCACGAGCGCGGCATCACCCATCGCGATTTGAAACCGAGCAACCTGATGCTCGACCGGGACCTCGTCCTGAAGGTCATCGACTTCGGCCTCCTCGCGGCGAGCGGGGAGCAGCGCGTCGCCAGCCTCGATCGGCGCCGCGGCGGCACGCCGCCGTATGTCCCGCCGGAGCAGGGGCAAGGACAGCCCGCCGGCCCGGCTTCTGATATGTATGCGGCCGGGGTGCTGCTCTTGAAAATGGTCGCAGCATGTTTTGCGCCGTCGGCGGAAGGCAACGGGGAGGCCTGCGCGCCATCGCAGAGAGTAGAATGCCTCGGCGACCAGACGCCCCCCGAGCTCCGCGCGCTTTGCGAGGCGCTCGTGCAACCCGACCCGCGCCTTCGTCCTGATGCGCGGTCCGCGCTGGCGCTGCTGGGGAACGCGCGCGTCGTCCCGTTTCGTTCGCCGCTCTCGCGCGCGTCCGCGTTGCGCTCGTGCACGGCGGCCGGGGGCGGGGCCGACGAGAGAGCCTGGCTCGCCGACTGGCGAGAGCGGGTTGGGGACGGTCTGTTCCAGGCGGCGGTCATCGAAGGGCACCTGCGTAGCGGAAAGACGTCGCTGCTCCGTTGGATGCGCGGGTTTGCGTGCGACCTAGGCGGGCTCGTGCTCTACGGCGAAGGCCGGCGGCAAGAGCACCTGGCCTACAACGTCCTCGACGCCGCGATCGACGCGCTCGCTGCGATTCTCCTCGAGATGCCCATGGACGCCGAGCTGGCCGACGACGTCGCGGTGGCCTCGGCGTCGTTTCCGGTGCTCGCCGGGGTGCGCGAGCCAAGGAACAGCCGCTCGATGGTCGAACGCGCCGATGCCTTCGACGCCCTCATTCGCATCCTCGAATCGTTGGCCGGCCTCTCGGGCATCTACCTTCTCATCGACGACCTGCACCTCGCGGACGAAGAGTCCCTCGCGTTTCTCGACCGGCTCCTCGATCGCCGCCCGGCCGCCGTGGGTCTCCTGGCGACTCTTCGCGCCGACGCCAACGCGACTGCTGCCGCGTCGTGGCTCTCGGCGCGGAACGGGATCGCGCGCGTTGGCTCAGAAATGGCGCGCCGGCCGGTCCGCGGCGCTCAGCCCATCGGCTCGTGCTCCGCACGGTCGCGCCCGGACGCGAGGCGTCGGTCGTAACGCAGTCGTGCAGCGCACTCTTCGAACCAAAGAATGGTCGTAAGCTCGGCCAGCGCCGCGGTGACGTACCGGCGATAGGTGCCGTACGCCATCGCAAGCTGATCGGCTGCCGCTTGCTGAGTAACGGCGGGCTTTATGAACGTGAGGTGGAGCACGCTGCTCTGCTTCTCGCCCCGCGGGGAAGCTCCCCGCATCGACTCGATCGCCTCGAGGAAAATCCGTCGGAGCGCCGGAACGGCCACCGTCGCCGTCGACACTCCATCGGTGGACTCGAGGACCATGTGCGCCCTGAGCAGCGCGTTCTTATGCAGACCGGCCACAGACAGGTTGCACTTCAACGCGCGGCGCACGTTCTGCGCGAACTCCGCATCGGGCTCGGGCATGGTGTCCGCAGGCGGCTCCGCGGCACCAAAGGGCGGCTCCGACGGAGGGCGTGCGCCATCCGCGGCACGAAAGGGCGGCTCCGATGGGCGAAGAATCGGTTCGTCCGCGGGGGGCTCGGGCGGCGACGGCGCGCGCTGCCCGAAGAGCGACGGGGGCGACCAACCCATCCGGTTGTCGGTGGCAGCGGCGTACGACGTGCGCACGCAGCGATCGAGCTCGCTGAGATTGTAGGGCCAGTCGTGCAGCAAGAGCGCCCGTCCCATCGCGGGGTCGATGGTCGTTGCCCTTAGCGCCCGGTCACCCGCCGCGGCGCGCCGAACGAGGTGGGCGACGAGCATTCCGATGTCTTCGCGTCGCTCGCGCAAAGGCGGCACCCGCGCCGCGAAGCCCGCGAGCTCCGCGAGCAGATCGGCCGGAATGCGCGGGACGGCGGGACGGGGATCGCTCGATCGCACCGATGACACGATGCTGGCTACCCCCGCCCTGCGCGATTTGAGAAGGGGCAAAAGGGCCAGCTGCGCGACGGGGCTGAGCTCCTCGATGCCGTCCAAGAAAAGCGTTCCCCCCTCCGCTCGATTGAAGTCACGCACCAGCTCCGTGGTGACGTCGTCCTCACTGCCGCCCGCCTCCATGCGGCGCCCGAGGAGCACGCCATGCACGACGACGAACGCGCGGCGGCCGCCCGCCTCGGCATGGATGGCGCGCGCGAGCGTGTCCTTGCCGCACCCGGCCTCGCCCATGAGGAGAATCGACGTGCCGGCGCGCGCGGCGTCGACCATGCGCCGGAAGAGAGCTACGCGCTCGTGGCTCAATGTCGCGAGCGCGGCCTCGTGCGCGGAGGGCGCGGCGACGTCGAGGGGGCTGTCCAGAAGAGGCCCCGGGAGCAGGGTCGACCGAAAGAGAAAGTGCGTGTGTCCCAGCTCGAACGACGTTCCATCGACGATGGGTAGGCGGGCGATGCGCCGTCCCTCCACGTACGATCCATTCCGCGAGTCCGCGTCCTCGATGACCCACGCGCCACCCGCG
>JALYHV010000299.1 GCA_030776205.1 Myxococcota bacterium
CCGCAGTCGTCACCGTTCCAGACAATACGCAACCTGGACTGCTTAAGGTAAGTCCCGCCGGCAACGTGCTGCTAAACACCGTGCATGACGTTAACGCAGGTCCTGTTCCCGTCCCAGGCACAAGCGTAAACGCCTGTGAGTACGCAGCATTTGTTCCTGCGGCTGGCAGAGCAAACGTTGCTCCGTGATTACCCGGGCTAACCGCAAGAACGGGGTTAAGAGTCAAATTAACCGTCACCTTCTTGCTTGGGTCCGTCACACTCGACACCGTCAACTGCCCCGTCGTCGTTGCCGTCACCGTCCCCGGCGCACTATAAAACGATTGCGGAGCATTTCCCGCTACCGTCGCCGACGTAAACGATCCGCCACCGCTCACCACCCCAAAGTTCGCGCCGGACGCACTCCCATCTCCGGTAATGTTCACCTTGACCGTTACCTGTTGCCCCGCATCCATGGTGTACGGTTGCGCCGGCGCGGTCAGAGTGATCGTAATCGGCGTCAACGTCACCGTCACAGACGCACTCTTGCTCGGGTCCTTCACGCTCGTCGCCGTAATCGTCGTCGTCGCGCCCACCGTCGGACTCGTCGCTGTAAACACTGTCGCTACACCAGTCGCGGTCGTCGTCGGCACAAACGTACCCGAACCCGCGCTCGCGCTCCACGTCACGCCTCCGTTCGACCCGTCATTGCCAACCGTCGCCGTAAAGTTCTGCGTCGCGCCGCCAATCATCGCCACCGGCACCGTCGGGATCGCCACCGTAATCGGCGTCAGCGTAATCGTCGCCGTCGTAGACTTCGTCGGGTCCTTCACACTCGTCGCCGTCAACGTCACTGTCGCCGTCGCCGCAATCACCGTCGTCGGCGCGTTGTACGTCACGCCGCCCGTCGTCGCGCCCGTCAGTGTACCCGCGCCTGTCCCTATGCTCCACGTCACGCCCGAACTCGACCCATCATTGGCCACCGTCGCCGTGAACGCCTGCGACTGCCCCGTTCCCAGCGTTACCGTCAGCGGGCTGATCGCATTCACGCTGATCGCCGTCAGCGGCACCGTTACCGCCGCGCTCTTCGTCGGGTCCTTAACACTCGTAGCCGTAACCGTCGCACTCGCCGTCGATATCACCGCCGGCGCCGTGTAAAGTCCCGTCGAGCTAATCGTCCCAACGTTCGCGCTCCAAGTCACGCCCGAGCTCGACCCATCCGCCGTCACGGTCCCGGTAAACTGCTGCGTCGCCCCGCCAATCATCGCCAACGGGCTCGCCGGTGTCACAGCCACGCTGATCGCCGTCAGCGGAACCGTCACACTTGCACTCTTCGTCCCATCCGTCTTGCTCGTCGCCGTCACCGTCGCCGATGCCGTCGTCACAACCGCCGGAGCCGTATACAACCCTGTCGCGCTAATCGACCCCACCGACGCAGTCCACGTCACGCCCGGAGTCGCCGTCCCATCATTGGGCACCGTCGCTGCAAATTGCTGCGTCGCTCCGCCAATCATCGCAACCGGCACCGTCGTAATCGTCACCGTCACCGGCACCAGCGTGATCGTCGCCGTCGCCGTCTTCGTCGTGTCCTTGATGCTGGTCGCCGTCAGCGTAACCGTCGCCGCCGCCGTCACCGGGCTCGGCGCGGTATACGTAACTCCAGTCACCGTCGACGCGCTCAGCGTCCCGCCCCCACTCCCAATGCTCCACGTCACGCCTGCCGACGCGTCGTTCGTGGTCGTCGCCGTAAACGCCTGCGCTCCGCCACTGTTTAAGCTCGCCGTCGCCGGAGCCACCGCTACAGTCACCGCAGGGGGTGTGCTGCTTCCTCCGCAACCAACGAGCAGGGCAAAAATTGTCAGGGTGGCAAATACGCGCGAGAAGGAGCGGAGATTCATGGGGAGACCTCATTCATCATGGAAGATCGGATCGTTAGTTCCATAGCCCAGGGGATTTTCTATCGTCGGAGCATTATATGCTCCGGAGTGAATCGCGCAAGTGCATTTGCGGTTAACATCTCTTTTGGTCACTCTCTGGCTGAAATTTGCCAATCGATCAAGCTGTCACTAATAATCCCGTTGGCTCGCCATTGAGCCAATTCATCCTCCATCATCCGGGTTAGGAGTGCCTTAAAGATGCGATATATACGGTTGCTTCTAGCCTTCTCCTTCGTTTTTCATGCGCTCCATGCTCCGGCGCAGCAGCAAAAAGACCCCGGTCTGGCCGCCCTCGCGCTCTCCCCCGTGCCGGTCGCCCTCGCGCAACAGAGCTGGCAGCGCTTGCAAATGCCCACTGCCGCCGAGCTGCAACGGACGTGGCTCGCGCCCCCGCCCGAATATGGGCCCGAACCCTACTACGGCATGAGCGGCCCCGTAGACCTCTCGGTCATCACGCGCGATCTCGACGCGATGAAGTCCCTCGGCTACTCCGCCGTCACCGTGCAGTGGGGCTACAACACGCCCTTCGCCTACCTTTCGCCGGAATACTTCAGCTTCTTCCGCACCTTCGTCGAAGCAGCAAAAAAACGCAACATGCGTGTCTGGATCGTCGATGACGCCGGCTATCCCAGCGGCTTCGCTGGCGGTAAGTTCACCCAGCTCGCACCCAATCTGCGGATGCAGGCGCTTGGCATCGCCACAAGGATTGCCGCACACTCCGGCGAACACATCATGCAAGCCGTCAGCGCCGATACAGTCGCCGTCACCGCCCTGCGCACCGGTACCCAGGAATCTATCGCCATCCCCATCCTCAACTCCGCCATCGACTGGACAGCCCCCGGCGGCGATTGGACCCTCTTCGTCGTCCAGCACAAGTTCAGCACCTCACCCACTCGCTCAGACACCAATCCCAACCGCGTCAAAGACGGCGCTCAATCGCTGGAAGACTACCTCGACCCCGCCGCCACCGCCCAGTACCTCGCCTTCACCCATCAGCAGTACAAGAAGGCGGTGGGCGAAGAGTTCGGCAAAACGATCCTCGGTTTCCGCGGCGACGAGCCTGACTACTCCATCGCTGGTCTCCCCTGGACGCCAAAATTCTTTGCCCGCTTTCAGCAGCTCAAGGGCTATGACGTGCGCCCCTGGGTTGCGGCCTTTCTGCAACCTCGTGACGCAAAGCTTACCCCCGAACAGACCCGTGTCAAGGCCGATTACTACGACGTCTTCTCCCAGATGTTTCGTGACGGCTTCTTCAAGCCGCAGGCCGACTGGTGCGCCGCCAACCACCTTGAGTACCAGGTCCACCTCAACCACGAAGAGATCGAGATGCAACTGGTCCTGAGCGAAGGCGAGTTCTTCCGCGACATGCGCTATGTCCAGGTCCCCGGCATCGACTCCATCTGGCACCAGATTTGGACTGACACCATCTCCGACTTCCCTCGCCTCGCCGCCTCCGCCGCGCATCTCTACGGCCACCCGCGCGCCTTTACCGAGAGCTTCGCCGCCTACCGCCCGCAGCCCGACGTCACCCTGGCTCGCTACATCCTCAACGAGCAGTTCGTCCGCGGCGTCAACCTCGTCGAAACCATGTACTTCCCCGCCAGCAGCGGCGGCCCTCGCAGCGCCCCCGCCCCCTACATGCGCGATGCCGCTTACCCCGCACTCCTTAACTATGTAAAGCGCGTCAGCTACCTCTTGTCCATGGGCCACCCCGCCGCCTCCGTTGCGCTCTTCCTTCCTTCAAGCTCCATGTGGATGGGGGAGGAAGCCTCCGATACGGCCTTCGTCTCCACCGAGCGTATGCTCTCCGAACGCCAGATCGACTTTGACATCGTTGACGAAGACGCACTCGCCGCCACCCTTAAGCCCGCGCCGGGCTCACTCCAATCCGCAAGCGGCAATCGCTTCCACACCGTCATCCTTCCGCGCCCGTTCATCCTCTCGGAACAGGCGCT
>JALYHV010000300.1 GCA_030776205.1 Myxococcota bacterium
GCTCCAGCCCGGCGACGCACACGTCCTCTCCATCGGAATCCACGTCGCGTTGGGCGTCGAGCGAACGCCGCCCCCGGTGGAGGTCTCGCTCGCACCCTCGCCGGAGCCGGCGGTGCCACCGCCACCGCTACCGCCACCCCCGCCACCGGATCGCGACCACGACGGAATCGCCGACGCGGAAGACGCCTGCCCGGACATCCCGGGGGTGCCCAGCCAGGACCCGGCCAAGAACGGCTGCCCGCCGCCGGGCGATGCCGTCCGCGTCGTCGAGACGCACATCGACTACGACGAGGTCATTCATTTCGATACGGACCGCGCGCACGTCCATCATGCGTCGTGGCCCATCCTGCAGAAGCTCGCGGTCTTCATCAGCGCCCACCCCGACATCGAGGTGGTCGACATCAGCGGTCACGCCGACGAGCGCGGCACGGAGGCGTACAACCTGCAGCTGTCGAAGGCGCGTGCCGAAGCGGTGAAGGAGTTGCTCGTTCGCTTTGGCGTGGACTCGGCGCGGCTGACGACGCAGGCGTACGGCTTCTCCCACCCCCGCTCGGCAGGCCACACCGAAAATGATTGGCGCGAGAACCGACGCGTCGAGTTCCTGATCACCAGGGTGCGCAATCCGCAGGGAGGCTCGACGAGCTTGCCCGCCGGAGCTCAAGGAGAACATCGATGAGAACGCAAACATCGATGAGCGGGCGTCGCCAGGGCAGCTGGCGCATTCGAATGGGAAAGGGTCGCCGAGCGTTCCCCGGACTAGCGCTCGTCCTCCTCGTCATCGCGGTCCTCGCAGGCGGCTGCGGCGCAGACGAGTCGCTCGTGGGTGGTCGGTGCGGGGCAGCCTACGCGCAGTGCGGTTTGCGGTGCGTCGACCTGGCGAGCGATCCCCTGAACTGCGGCGTGTGCGGCAACGTCTGCGCTCCCGGCGGTGCCTGCGTAGCGGGGCAGTGCGCCGGCGACGCTTCGGTCGCGGACGGCTCGACGGCCGATGCGATGACCGATGCTACCTCCACCGAGGCGCTCGCCGATTCGACGTCCGACTCCACGTTGTTCGAAGCCGGGACCGACGACGCGGAGCCCGGCAACGACGGCCGGTCCGTCGACGTCCAGACCGATGTCCCCGCAACGGCGCCAGAGGGCGGAGACGCCACCGCGAACCCCGACACCGGAGCGCTCGCGGACGGAGGCGCGACAGATGCGCTGCTCGTGGACGCGGGCGTCGAGGCGAGTCTGTCAGTGGACGGCACGGGCGCCGACGCTGCCGACACGAGCGTCACCGCCGACGCCGATGCGGCGGACGACGGCGCGCGCGCGGACGCGGACTCCGGCCAGACGATCTCGTGCGTCTTGCCCCTGGTCAATTGCTTCGGTCAATGCGTGGACATCTTGGCCGATCCGCTGAACTGCGGTACCTGCGGGACGATTTGCGTTTCGCAGCTCTGTCAAAGCGCGCACTGCATTGGCGCGGCGAGCGGCGGCGTCGTGCTCATCGGTCACGATTACCAGTCGACCGCGGTGGCCACCTCGCAGGCGCGCGTGCTCTCCAACGCCGTCTTTTTCTCGCAATCGAACCCAGTCCACGTCATGAGCTACGGGCGCTACGCGGACGCGGGCTCCGTAACGCACGTGGCCGCCATTCTCGCCAACGTCGCTGCCCAGCTCGGTCGCACGTTGATCGTGAAGAACACCGTGCAAGACAGCGACATCCCTACGCTGCTGAACTCTCAGAGCTACGACGTGTTGCTCGTCCACGACCAGCCCAACGCGCCAACGGGCGCGCTTGCGATGCTCGGCGCGAGCTGGGCGAGCACGCTCCTCCCGTTTGCGGCGAGCGGCGGCGTCGTGGTCGTTCTCGACGGAGGGACGGTCGTCAGCGAAATGCCCGACTTCGTAACCGCCACTGGGCTGCTCACCGTCACCGCTCACGCATCGATCACGACGGGTACCCAGCTTTTCGTGACGACTCCCGCAGACGTGGTGGGGGTCGGCGTCGTCAGCCCCTATGCGGCCGGCCGCCACTCGGTCAGCTTCACCGCCGAACCGGGCACTGGCAACACGGTCTACGTGGTGGGGCTGCCCACCGACGGAGGAGCGGACGCGCCGGTGGTCATCCACAAAGCCATCTGAGCCGGTTCGCGGCTTGACGCCGAGAGTCGAGCAGGAGGAGCTGTCTTCCTCTAGGCTGCCGTTCATGCTCAAGGGATTTAGAGATTTCATCGCCCGCGGCAACGTCGTCGATCTGGCCGTCGGGGTCATCATCGGCACCGCGTTCGGCAAAATCGTCAGCTCCTTGGTGAGCGACATCATCATGCCGCCGCTGGGCCTCGTGCTCGGCAAGATCGACTTTTCCAATCTGTTCATCAACCTGGGCGACACGCCGGCAAAGACCCTCGCGGAGGCCAAGGCCGCCAACGTTCCGACCATCAACTACGGCGTGTTCCTGGACAATGTCATTCAGTTCGTCATCCTCGCGTTCGTGGTTTTTCTCATCGTCCAGGCGGTGAACAAGATTCACAAGAAGCCCCAAGCAACGACTACGACAAAGCCCTGTCCTTACTGCGCTGAAAACATCCCCCTCGTGGCGACGAAGTGCGGGCACTGCACGTCATCGCTGGTTTCGACCTGAAGCTCGCCAGCTGAGCGTCGCGGCAGACGACGTGGCGCCTATTCCGCGCGATCGTCTTGGCCTGGCGGACCCGGTGGCGCAGGCGGCCCCCCGTCAGCGTGCGGGCCGATGCGCACCGCGCAGCCCGCCCAGATACCGTCATCGCAGCCGCGCGTCGCAGCGGCTACGCAGGCAATCACTCGCCCCCCTTCCTTTTCCGCAAGGCGATCGAGAACGAAGTTGCACCCGCGACCGCACTCGTGAGGGCTGCAGCGCGAGGCCTGCACCGTGCACGCCTTGATGCACGTCTCTTCCAATCCACGAGGCGGCGACTCAGCGGCACAGCCGCCAATCATGCCAGCGAAAGCCACGAGCCCAAGGGCCAAACGCTCGAATAGGACGCTTTGGACGGGCATCGGCCGGTGCACGCAGCGCTCATAGTGCGCCCTGACCGCGTCGACAACGTGGGTCGGCGCGCTAGCTTCGATGGGAGCCATGGACCCCAACTGCGAACCGCCGCGCGTCATCCTGCGGAGCTGTGACTCGTACGACCCTTCGCACGTCCGCGGCATCGTTCGAGAGGGCCTGCAGGAGCTGCGGCTCGTGCCCACGGGGCGAACCCTGGTGAAGCCGAACCTCGTCGCCGCGGGAGATCTCTTTCGCCACGCGCACACTCGCCCCGAGTTCGGGGAAGGCCTTCTGCGCGCGCTGCAAGACGTCGGCTCCGAGACGATGAGCGAGCTCGCGGTCGGCGAGCGTTGTGGCATCACGATTCCCACGCGAATGGCTTTCGAGGCGAGCGGCTGGAACGCGATGCTCGCGCGGGTGCCCGGGGTGAAGCGCTACTTCTTCGAGGAGGTCCCGCAGCTCGAGATTCGTTACACCCACCCCGAGCGCCTGCGCGACTACGTCTTCACCCCGGAGCCCGTGGCGAAGGCAGACTTTTTCGTGAACGCTCCGAAGTTCAAGGC
>JALYHV010000301.1 GCA_030776205.1 Myxococcota bacterium
CAGCGCTCTCGCGCGGCCACGCCGAAGCCGAAGGCCCCAGCGCGCGGAGGGCGAGCCGTCGAACCGGCTCGAGCGCGAGGGGCGAGGTCCCGCGGATGTCCGCCACACACGTGGGATCGAGCGACAGGTCGCACATGCGGAGCTCGCGATGATGCGCACCTTGGAGGACGTACGAGCCCCAGCGCACGGCAAAGCGGTCGCCGTTCGTGGCCATCAACGGGCGCTCCGGGGGCATGACGGCGCCCTGCGCAAGTCGGGAGAGGTCGACCCCTTCGAACGAGGCGGGCGGCATGAGATCCAGCGCGGCGAGCACAGTCCGCGCGAGGTCCACAGTGCTGCTCGGGGCGTCGACGCGCTTGCCGGAAAGCGCCTCGGTAGGCGTGGAGCCCAAAGGCGAAGGCGGAAAGCGAACGACGAGCGGCGTCGCGAGGAGCGGCTCGTCGAGCGCCTTCGTTTCGACGAACGGCACGGGCGGTGCCTCGTTCGTGCCCACGTCGCCTGTCACGATGATCAGCGTGTCGTCCTCCCGCCCGATTGCCCGGAGCGCGCCCAAGAGTGTTCCGAGCGCCTCGTCCTCGGCATCGATCGCGTGGTCGTAGAGCGCCCACGCGCGGACGCCGTCCTCCTCTTTGAAGCGGCCACCCCGCCGGCGGGCTTTCGCGAGAGCCTCGGCCGCGCGTCGCGGCTCGATCATACCGAAGTAACCATGCGGCGGGAGCGATCGCAGCTCCTCGGGCGCGATATCCCAGGGCGGGTGACCGCCTCGAGCGTGCACGACGACGAGGAATCGCTTGTCCTTCTTCGACTCGATGAAGGCGGCGGCATCCTCGAACACGCGACGCGAAGGGACGTCCTCGAGCGGGTCATGCGCGACGAAGAGATCCCATCCGCGCCCGAAGCCGAACGCGACGCCGGTCGTCGGATTGGCCGTGAACATCGCCGTCTCGATCCCGCCCTGGCGGCAGGCGTCCTGCAACGTCGTCGGGCCCTTCGGAAGACGGGCGTCCAGATCTTCCAGTCCGTGCGCTCGCGGGGACAGTCCCGTCAACGCGGAGGCAACGACGGCGCTGGCGAGCGAGCTCGATGCGCGGTTCGCGGTGAACGTGGTTCCCGACGACGCGAGGCGCGCAAGCTCTGGGACCCGGTGCTCGCCTCCCCATGGCGCGAGTCTCTTCGCCGACGTGCTGCCGAGCACCACGACGACCGCGCTGCGGGCCCGTGCAGGCGGTGCTACTGCGGTCGAGTTCGCGAGGACGATCCGCGGCTCTCCCAAGAGCACACGCGTGCCCTTTGCAGCGCGCTTGATGAGGATCTCGATCGCGGCGAGCGCGCCTTCGCCCTCGAGGCCGCTGATGGGCACGGACCAAAGTGTCCAGCCCGCGGCACCCCCGACGATCTCCGCGGCGCCGAGCACGACGGGCGGATGCCGGTCCCGCAAAACGCGCGCCTCCACCTCCGCATCGCCGCCGCCCGCCGTGGCCAGCGACACCTCGAGCGTCGCGTTGGAAGGCAACCAGCCCGAGCACCGGACGAAACCAGGCGCGTGAAGGGACAGCGCGCGAAGCGAGCGCCCGCCCAGAGCCGCGTCGAGCAGAACCTCGGCTCGGGTCGGGGCCGCGTACGTTTCGGCGCGATCGCCTGTACCGATGTGCGCCCAGTCGATCTCCGCAAGCGCGTCCTTGCTCGTCCGCGGACCTCCGACGAACCGAAGGCTGAGCTCATGACCCCCGGGAACGAGCGTCATTGGACTGCTCGAGCGCGTGGTGCTCGAGCGCGCACCATCTCGATCGAGCGTCCAGTTTCCGACCGGTTTGCCGTCGATCGCGACCGCGACCGTTCGCGCGATTACGCCGCGAACGCGGCCCTCGACGAACACGGTCCCGTCCGACGACTCGCTCGCTGCGCTCGGCCAGTAGAAGCTCGTGGTGAGGGAGCGGGAGCGAACGCGTAGCCAGGTCGCTCCTTCGTGCTCGACGACCTCGTCGTCGTCATGCCCGAAGGTGCCGGGGCTCAGGTCATCTTGCAGCGTGGCATCGCCGAAGTCGAGGAGCACACCGCGATGACCGAGCGCGCATGCGTCCAGGTCACGGACGATGTCGAGCACGACGCGCGGTGGAGCCAAGGCGGCGTCGGAGGGACTGGCGGTCGGGGCGACGGGGGTCGAGATCGCGTCCGCTGGGCCGTTGCGCGAGCACCCTGACGCGAGCGAGAACCCGGCGAGCAACAGCAATGACGAGGTGAGCCACCTCACGGGGTCCAGTGCAGGAGGGCATAAAATAGCGCCGCCGCGACGAGCAGGGCGGCAGCAATCAGGACGCCGAGTCGCGCACGGCGGGGGGACGAAGGCGGCGTCGCGTCTCGCGACGTGAGCGACGGGAGACGGGGTGTTGCGGCGGGATCGCCAGCCCCGGCCTGCCGTGGCCGATCAGCGGCGGGCGCAGGCCCCGAAGGCAACGCCGCTCGTGCGGCCGCGAGCCCATCCTCGCTGCTGCTTGCAGGCACCACGGCGTCGGACGGTATCGAATGCAAGCGCCGTCCATCTTCTGCTCCGTCGTAAGCGGCCTCCCGCTCCACGGCGGGTGCGGCCTGCAGCGGCGGCGGGTTGGACGACCGCTTGCGGAGCTCGCTCGGATCGATGATAGGCGGCCGATCCGGCGCCGGTGGCCGAGCGCCCTCGCGGTCCGTCCAGTGCTCGCTGAGCTCCCGAATGAGCGCGTCCTCGAGTGAGGATGGGGAGCGGCCATCATCGAGACCTTCGGCGGGACTCGCGGGACCAGTCCGGGCC
>JALYHV010000302.1 GCA_030776205.1 Myxococcota bacterium
CGGTGTGCCTGGGCACTTGGCCCCCCGCGCTCGGCATCTTCCAAACGCTGCTTCGTCGCGGCAAGCTCGACGCGTCGCTCGCCCTGTCCAACGGGCGAAAGCTCGAATTCGAGAGAATTCTTCCTCTGGATGCCGAATACGACACCCTGGACGACGCGCCCGCGGACGTGCGCGAAAACAAGCGCTACAAGGACCAGGGCGACTTTTCCGTTCGCGGCGCCGCCGAACGGCTGCGGGCGGACTTCGGCGAGCATTGCCTCGACATCGTCGTGCACTCGCTGGCCAACGCGCCCGAGGTCTCCAAGGAATTGCTGGCGACGAGCCGAAGGGGCTACCTGACGGCCGTTAGCGTCAGCGCATACTCGATGATTTCACTCTTCCAGCATCTTGGTCCGCTCGCGCGTCCCCGCAGCGCGTTCGTCAGCCTCACGTACCTTGCGAGCCAGCGTGTCGTCCCGGGGTACGGCGGAGGGATGTCGAGCGCCAAGGCGGCCCTCGAGAGCGACACCCGGGTTCTAGCGTGGGAGGCCGGTCGCAAGTGGGGCCATCGCGTCAACTGCATCAGCGCGGGCCCTCTCGCGTCTCGGGCCGCCAGCGCCATAGGCAGCAGCGGACGCGCCGCGACGGGCGAGGCAGACGATGAGCGCTCGCGCAACAGCGAAACGAGCACACCGAGCGCCACCAAAGGAAAAGCGTTCATCGAGCAGATGATCGATTACGTGAGGGCCAGCTCGCCCTTGCCAGAAGCCCTTGCGGCGCGCGAGGTCGGAGACGCTGCGGCGTTTCTCTGCTCGCCCCTCGCAAGCGGAATCACGGGGACCGTGCTCCACGTCGACAAGGGCTACCACGCCATGGGAAAAGGCGCGTGACGCAAGGGCGGCGCCTTGTCCGCGCGGGGTCCCCCATGGTACTGGCCCCTGCCCATGCCTTCGCTCTTCACGCCGCCTAGTCACGGAAAGCCGATCACGATGGGACGCGACCAGAAGGTCGTCGTCCCGGATAACCCCATTCTTCCGTTCATCGAGGGGGATGGCACCGGCCGGGACATCTGGCGCGCAAGCGTCCGCGTAATCGATGCGGCGGTAGAGAAGGCCTACGGGGGAAAGCGCAAGATCGCCTGGTACGAGGTGTTCGCCGGCGAGAAGGCATTCAAGCTCTTCAACAACTGGCTTCCTGACGAGACCGTGGAGGCTTTTCGCACGTACCTCATCGGGATCAAGGGCCCGCTGACCACCCCGATCGGAGGCGGCATCCGGTCTCTCAACGTGGCGTTGCGGCAGCTCCTCGACCTCTACGTATGCCTCCGCCCCGTGCGCTGGTTCAAGGGCGTCCCGAGCCCGGTCAAGCGCCCGCAGGACGTCGACATGGTGATTTTCCGTGAGAACACGGAGGACATCTACGCCGGCATCGAGTTCGAAGCGGAGAGCGAGAGCGCGAAGAAGCTCCTCGCGTTCATCGAGAAAGAGTTCCCCAAGGACTTCAAGAAAATCCGCTTCCCTGCGACGACGGGCATCGGCGTCAAGCCGGTGAGCCGAGAGGGGACCGAGCGTCTTGTGCGCGCCGCGCTGAAGTACGCGATCGAGAACAAGCGCAAGAGCGTCACGATGGTCCACAAGGGCAACATCATGAAGTTCACCGAGGGCGCTTTCATGCGTTGGGGCTACGCGCTCGCTCGGCGCGAGTTCCCGGACGCTTGCTACACGTGGGACCAGTGGGAGGCAACCAAGGCCGCCCAGGGCGAAGACGCGGCGAACGCAGAGCAGAAGGCGCAGCTCGCCAGCGGGAAGGTGCTGGTCAAGGACGCCATTGCCGACATCACGCTCCAGCAGGTCATCACACGCGCCAAGGAGTTCGACGTCATCGCCACGCTGAATCTCAACGGCGACTACCTGAGCGACGCGCTGGCTGCGCAGGTCGGCGGCATCGGGATCGCCCCCGGCGGGAACATCAACTATCTCACCGGCCACGCCATCTTCGAGGCCACGCACGGGACGGCCCCCAAGTACGCCGATCTCGACAAGGTGAACCCCGGCTCGGTGGTGCTGAGCGGCGAGATGATGCTCCGTCACATGGGATGGGGCGAAGCCGCCGACCTGGTCATCAAAGGGATGGACGGGGCTATCGCCAGCCTTCGCGTGACCTATGACTTCGCGCGGTTGATGGACGGGGCGACCGAGGTCAAGTGCTCCGAATTCGGCGACAACGTGATCGCGCAGATGTGACCAGCGGGAAGGACCCTTCGAATGCCCACGCGCAAGAAAATCGGACTCATCGGTGCAGGAAACATTGGCGGCGAGCTCGCGCGCCTGTGCGCGAACGAGGAGCTCGGCGATGTCTGGCTCTACGACATCGCGCCCAAGGAGGGCCTCGCGAAGGGCAAGGCCCTCGATCTGGAGCAGAACGGCGCGGTTCTTGGGTACGACGCGAACCTTTACGGCACGAGCAACTGGTCCGATTTGGCGGGAGCGGACGTCCTGATCATCACCGCGGGCATTCCGCGCAAACCTGGTCAGTCGCGCGACGACCTCGTGGCGACCAATCTCCCGATAATTCGCGACGTGGCCGCCAACGCGAAAAGGGTCTGTCCGGACGCGTTCGTCATCGTCATAAGCAACCCGCTCGACGCGATGGTCTACGAATACAAGCGTGTCGTGGGCGCGCCGAAGAACCTCGTCGTCGGCATGGCCGGGGTGCTCGACAGCGCGCGCTTCGAGCTCTTCATCGCGCGCGAGGCCAAGGTCAGCGTGAAGGACGTTCGCGCCATGGTTCTCGGCGGACACGGTGACGACATGGTGCCGATCCTCGGCATGACCACCGTCCACGGCGTCCCCGTCTCGGCGCTCGTCGCGAAGGACAAGCTCGACAAGATGGTGGAGCGGACGCGCAAGGGCGGCGGCGAGATCGTGAACCTCATGGGCACGAGCGCCTATTACGCGCCGGCGTCGAGCGCCGCGGCGATGGCGAAGGCTTATCTCCGCGATGAGAAGCGCATCCTGCCGTGCGCCGCCTATCTCGACGGCGAATACGGATACAAAGATCTCTTCCTCGGGGTACCCGTCGTGCTCGGGGGGCGGGGTGTGGAGAAGATCATCGAGCTTTCCTTGAGCGAGGAGGAGAAGGCGATGCTCGCCAAGAGCGCCAAGAGCGTTCAAGCCGTCGTGGACATCTGCAAAAAGGCGTGAGGCCCGGCGTCGCGCACCGACGCGCCGCGCGAGGAAAGGGCGGAGCAGAAAACTTGCCGAACGGGCTCCTGCTGGGCGATCCCAGAAGCCAGATGCACCGCCGTAGCCTGCTGGCGGCCCTCGCGGCCGCTCCGCTCCTTTCGCTTTGCTCGACGGCCCGGGCGCAGCCGTCGCGGGGCAAGCTGAAGTCCTTGGCGCGAGACGAGCACGGCACGACGTTCTGGCTCGCGCTCGATCATGCGCCCTTTCCTGCGGGGGGCTCCGCATACCGGGACGACACCGTCATCGTCTTCGTGCCGAATCATTACCGCTTCCGGGCGGGCGAGGACGTTCCGACGCTGGTTCATCTCCACGGGCACAACACTTCCGCCGACCGCGCGATGACCGGCCACGAGCTCCGCCAGCAGCTCGCGGACAGCAGGCAGAACGCGTTGCTGGTCGTCCCGCAGCTCGCCTTCGAAGCGGCCGACTCGTCGTGCGGCAAGCTCGAATCGTCCGGTGGGCTCGCGCGGTTGCTCTCCGAAGCCGTGGCCACCGTGGCGCATGAGGGGCGTGCGGCGCTGGGTCAGTCGGCCTTCCCAGCCGATGCGCCGCTCGGCACCGTGTGCCTGTCCGCCCACTCGGGCGGCTATCACGCCGCGTCGTGCTGCCTACGCCTCGGCGGGGTAGACGTGCGCGAGGCGTACCTGTTCGACGCGCTCTATTGCGAGCTCGATGCCTTTCGCGAATGGGTCGTCGCGCGGCGAGGCGCGCCGTTCCGCCGCAGGCACAAGATGGTGAGCTACTACACGAGCGGTGGAACGACCCAGGCCCAAAATGACCTCCTTCGCTCGGAGCTCGACCGCGCCGGCGTGCAGTGCGCCCACGAGGAGCAGGAAGGGGAGCTATCCCGCCGCATCCTGTCGCATGCCGAGGCAGTGTTCGTCCGTACTGGCCTATGGCACTCGAACGTGACCTGGGAAACGAACGCCTTGCGCGACTGCCTGTATGCCTCCGCGCTGCCCCGCCACCTGCCCACCACCTGGTTCGCCCGCGAAAGTGGCGCGCGGCCGCTCGAACGGCGCCGATGATCAGGCGCTGCGTGCAATCGGCGCTAGGAGGTGTGCTAGCGTCGCCCTTCGCATGAAGATTCATGAGTACCAGGCGAAGCAGATCTTCGCGCGTTACGGGGTCCCGATCCCGCGCGGATATCCTGCGATGAGCGTCGCGGAGGCCGAAGCCGCGGCCCAGCGACTCGGGCAGGAGGTCGGCAGTCCGGTGGTGGTCGTGAAGGCGCAGATCCATGCCGGCGGTCGGGGCAAGGGCGGCGGGGTCAAGGTCGTCAAGGGCGGGCCCGGCGAGGCGGCGCGGGTTGCTCAAAATATGCTCGGCATGCAGCTCGTCACCCACCAGACCGGCCCCGATGGGCAAAAGGTGCGGCGCCTCTATGTCGAGCAGGGGCTCGACATCGCGCGGGAGCTCTACCTGGGCGCGGTCATCGATCGCGATAGGCGTCGCATCGCCTTCATGGCCTCGACCGAGGGAGGGGTCGAGATAGAGACGGTCGCCGAGAAGACGCCCGAAAAAATTCTCACCGTTCACGTCGACCCTGCGGTGGGGCTGGCGGCGTACCAGTCGCGACAACTCGCTTTCGGGCTTGGTCTTGGCGCGAAGGAGACACTCGCGCGATTCGTGAAGCTGATGGCTGCGCTCTACGAACTCGTCACCCTCGAAGACTGCTCGTTGTGCGAGATAAACCCGCTCGTCGTAACCAGGCAGGGAGAAGTCGTCGCCCTCGATGCAAAGGTCAATTTCGACGACAACGCCGAGCACCGCCACCCGGAGTGGCGTGAGCTGTCCGACAAGGACGAGGAAGACCCCGTCGAGCTCGAAGCCAAGGCCGCCGGTCTGAACTACGTGTCGCTGGACGGAAACGTGGGCTGCCTCGTCAACGGAGCAGGTCTCGCGATGGCCACGATGGACATCATTAAGCACTTCGGCGCCGACCGCCATGTGGCGCCCGCGAACTTCCTCGACGTGGGCGGGGGCGCCACGCAGGAGCAGGTTACGAAGGCGTTCACGATTATCCTGCGCAGCCCGAGGGTGAAGGCCATTTTCGTGAACATCTTCGGCGGCATCATGAAATGCGACGTCATCGCGAACGGTGTCGTCGCGGCGGCGCGCGAAGTGGGGCTCCAGGTGCCGCTGGTCGTGCGTCTGGAGGGGACGAACGTGGAGCTCGGGCGCGCGATACTCGCGCAGAGCGGCCTCGCCATCCAGTCGGCGTCGAACATGGCGGACGGTGCGAAGAAGGTCGTGGCGGCTGTCGGAGGTGCACGGTGAGCGTCCTCGTCGGAAAGGAGACGCGCGTGCTCGTCCAGGGCATGACCGGCAGCGCGGGTGCGTTCCATGCGCGCCAGATGCTGGAGTACGGCACGGCGGTCGTCGCGGGGGTGACCCCGGGCCGCGGCGGCGAGAAGCTCGTCGG
>JALYHV010000303.1 GCA_030776205.1 Myxococcota bacterium
ACGACGAGGACGTCCTCCGTCGCGCCGAGCGGGAGCGCGAGGGCCTCTACGATCTCGGGATCATAGCGGAGCAAGGCGGCTGCGCGCGCACCGCTCACTTCTGGACCGCGCCCGGGCGGGGGAGGCATCGTCTCGACGGCCGGCATGGAAGCGCCCGGCGGGGCATGTGGGAACGGCCTTCGCGCCGCAGGGCCGGGCGGCGGGCGGTTCTGCTGCCGGGTCTCGTGCTGCGTTCCTGTCGCATTGCTCTTCGCTGGGGGAGGCGGATGGCGAGCCTCCGCAGGCGGCGCCGCGGAGCCGTGCGTGCGAGCGGTGGCGTCGAGGATCTCGAGTGCCACGAGGCGGGCGCTGTCTGCGGCCTTCGCATCATCCGCAAGACGGTGCGCAAAGTACCTCGCATGCGCGTCTTCGCCGGCGGCCAGCCATGCCCTCGCGGCCACGAGCTCAGCCTCGTGAAAGCTCTGCTCCTCGACGACAAGGGCGGACAGCGTTTGGGCGACGCTGCGCGGGGGCTCGTCACCGCGAACGAGGGCCGCGCGGGCGCGCAGGTAACGGGTGCCGGCGGTGCGGCCTCGCTCCGCCTCGAGCTGGTCGAGGCGTTCGAGAACGCCCCCGGCATCGCCCGCCGCCAGCTGCCGCTCAATCGACCAGAGCTCCGCATCGGCGAGTGGGCCGAGGGGGGGCGCCTCGCCAGCGAGCGCCTTTTCGAGTCGGGCCAGGTGCGCCCGTAGCTCGGGCTTCGCGTCGGCCGTCCCCCGCTCGCGCGCTCGACCGAGCAGCGCCTCGCGTGCCGCCTCCTCCCTCTGGGGGTCATATTCCGCGGCACGCCCGTACGGCCCAAGCGAGCCCAATAAACTGGGCAATACGTGAGCGCTCTCGAAGTCGACCCTGCGATGGGTTCGCTCACCGGGCCGCCGGTTTCGCGTTGCGTTCGCCGTCGCCAAATGGACGACCGTTCCGCGGTCGACCTCCGCGAGAACCGCCACGAGGTGGAGCGCCTGAAGGACCGCCGCCGCCGCGTCGATGCGGAGAGCCGACGAGAGCGCGCGCAGATCGAGCCACGTTCCGTCGTAACGCTGAGTGGCGTTGCGGTACACGCCTCCCTCGAAGAGCTCGGAAGGGCCAAGCTGGGTCGCGAGGGAGCGCGCCGCCTGCACCCGAGCGAAAGAAGCCACGACCTCGGGCGCCATGGCCCGCGCTGCGTGGTGTGCGAGCTCAAGGGTGATGCCGCTCTTGGCGAGGCGATCGAGCGCGTCTCGCGCGGTCGTGATGTAGCCGGTCTCGCGCACCGTCACCGGATCGGTCGCTCTGAGGACGATGTCGGTCGGCTCGAAGAGCGCGTATTCGATGCCGAGAAGCCCATCGTCGCACCGGACGACGAGCCGCTCCCCGAGTTGAAGCGTCGCGGAGGTGCTGAGACTTTCGGACACGCCCATCGGTGGAAGGAGGGGCTCTGTCGGAGCCTTGGGGGAACTGTACCCGCCATTGTCCACGCCGTCGCCGTTCCCGTCGTTTCGAGCTTGCATAGGAGCCAATTCCTGGGGACCCTTCAATGACCTGTGTCTTCCCGCGAGCGGCGACAATTCAGGCGCATCCGAGCGCCCCTTTACTGCCGCCCGGCAGGGATCAAGTTTCTTACGCGCCAGCGCCAGCCCATCGACGTAAGCCTGGGCGGCGTTCGGATCTACAGCGACGATCCCATGAAAGTGGGCGAGCTCCTCAAAATGGAGTTCTTCGTGCCCGACGAGGCGCCCGTAACTTACACCGCGGAAGTCGTGTGGATCGAGCCACTTCCAGCCGGAGCGCCCGCGCGCTTCGACGTGGGGCTCAAGTTCATCCAGCTCGAACCGGCGACGCTTCGCCTGCTGGCCAAGGTGCTCGGCCCGCCCGAGGGCGAACCGGCAGGGGACGGACCCGGCGGGGAGGGTGCCGATGCGAAGGCCAGCTCCAACGGAGATGGAGAGCCGGAGGTTCCGTGACCCAATCGAGAGGCAAGCGGAGGACGTGATTCCGAACCTGCTGGAAGGCGTGGCCTCGCGCCGCGTCCCGCCTAAAACAAAAACGCGCGCGAATAACGAAAAGGGCAGAAGCGGGAACGCCGCCAACGGGACGCGAACGCGAACGGCCACGGCCGCACAGCGGCTACGGCAAATTCGACCCAGAGGGGGTCTCGCTGCCTGGACAATGGCGCGCTGCGTGCTAATCGGTGCGATCGTGTCCTGCTCTCCGATCACGTTCGGGGGGGAGGGGCTCGATGGGACTACCCCCGCTCGTCGCTCAGCGGGCCCGCAGCGGACGTCACCCAATGTCTAAGCAGACCGCCCAAAGCCTGAATCTCGTTGGGGATTGCACGATTCTGGTCATCGCGTCTGCCGTTGCGACCAAGTTGCCCTGGTCGCCCCATTGGCATTGGATGGTGTTTCTGGGCATGGCAACCGGGTCGATGCTGGTGTGGACCATCGGCAGCCGGGTGTTGCGCCATTACGACCAATGGAACGGCCGCGGAATCGCTGGTGACGTGGCGCTCACGGCGCTGCTCATGGGTGCGATGCTCGGCGTGATGAGTTTGCTACGGTCCTTCGTCCCCGAGTACGAAGCCGGCAGCGACCTCGAACGCTTCATCATCGTGGCGGTACCGTCCATCCTTTGGCTACGCCTGACGACGAGCTGGCTACGTCGACGCGAAGTGCCCATCGAGTCAATCCTCGTCATCGGTGTCGGCCCGCTCGGACGGCATACCGGGCTCGAGGTCCGCGACCGTAACGACCACAGGCGTGTGGCCGGCTACTTGAGGTTTGGAGACGAACCCGCGAACGATCGACTGCCTGGCGAAGTGCTCGGCACCGCGAGCGCGCTAGAGGAGGTGCTGAAGAAGCATGTCGTCAGCGAGGTTTACATCGCGGGTAACCGTGACTCCCACCGGGCGGAGATGCAGGAGGCTATTCGCATTCTCGAAAAGTTCGGCATCCCCTTTGCTCTGCCCGCCGGTGGCTTCCGTTTCGGCCGCGCGCGCCCGGAGCACGAGAATGCGGTTGCCGATGGGTACGTTCATTACCTTAGTGTTCGCCGCAAGCCGGTACAGCAAGCAATAAAGAGGCTTTTCGACATTCTCGCGTCCTCCGTCGCTCTCGGGCTCCTGTCGCCGCTCATGGTCGGCGTCGCTCTCATCATCAAGACGACGTCACGTGGCCCGGTCCTTTTCCGTCAGCAGCGCGTCGGGTTGCACGGGCGACCCTTCAACATGCTCAAGTTCCGCTCGATGGTCGCTGATGCCGAGGAGCTCAAAGCCAAGCTCATGGCGCAGAACGAGCAGCAAGGGCCCGTGTTCAAGATAACGCGCGACCCCCGTATTACGCCGATCGGCCGCTTCATTCGAAAGTACAGCATCGACGAGTTGCCGCAGCTCATCAACGTGCTGCGCGGCGAGATGAGCGTGGTCGGCCCGCGTCCCCCCATCCCGGCCGAGGTAACGAAGTACGAGGCGTGGCAGCGCAGGCGATTGTCCGTCCGTCCAGGTCTGACCTGCGTTTGGCAGGTCAGTGGCCGCAACAACATTTCGTTCGAGGATTGGATGTATCTGGACATGCAGTACATCGATCACTGGAGTCTCGCGCAGGATTTTCAGCTGATTCTGAAGACCGTGCCTGTGGTGCTCACCGGACGCGGCGCGAGCTGACGAGTGGAAACCAAGCGCGTCGTGCTGTTGGTAGAAGACCATCCGACGCAGCGAGAAGCGATTCGCCGCTGCTTGGCCGAAAACAACTTCCAGGTCCAAACCACTGCGGACTACCACGGGGCCATCAAGCTCCTGACGGCCCTGGTCCCGGATCTCGTGTGCCTCGATCTGACGCTGCCGCGTGAATCCGGCTTCGAGCTTTGCGAGCACATTCGACGTGACAACCGAATGCAGTTCGTGCCGATTCTAGTCATCAGCGACCGCAGCTCGCCGGAGGAGATGGCCCAGGCGGAGGAGGTTGGCGCGAACGCCTTTTTGAAGAAGCCGTTCACGCGCGACAAGCTCCTCAAGTATGTCGGCGTCCTTCTGGACGGCCCGCACGCAAGCCGTCCGAGCGTGCGGCGGCTTCGTCGCAGCGACATTCCCTGACGCGGGCGTATCGCGCACGCGTATCGACGCCGAACGCGGGGCGAGGGGGGCCTTACGCGACGAGGCCACGGTTTGCTCGACTGTCGTTGCGTCCGCGTGGCGCCCAGCCTAGAAAGGCTGCATCGACATGCGCTCCTTCTCGCGAAGTCTGGCACGCATTGCGGTCTGCATCGGGCTCGCCGCTGCGGCCGCCTCGTGCGCCGGTCCCGGGAACTACGTGTGGTTCACGAGCCTGCCGCCCGAAGCCGTCGCCCCGACGACCGACTTTGTCATCGACAGCGGTGACGTCATCAATGTCCGCATTCTTGGCCACGAGGACATGAGCACACACACGCGTGTGCGCGCCGACGGCCGATTGGCCCTTCCCATCATCGGCGAAGTGGAGGCGCGTGGAAAACGTCCGAGCGCGCTACGAACCGAGATCGAGGCTCGCCTCAAGGACTACGTGGTGATGCCGAGCGTCACGGTAAATATTGAGGAAGCGCGGCCGATCACCGTGTCGATGCTGGGCGAGGTCCTCCGCCCGGGCGTGTACCCCGTCGAAGCCAACGCGCATTTGGCGCAGGCCATGGCGCTCGCCGGCGGCGTCACGGAGTTCGCCACGCGCGATCGCGTCTTCGTCGTCCGCTCGTTGCCGCAGCCGACGAGAATCCGCTTCACGTACCAGGCCATCCTGCGGGATCAGGATCGCGCGGGCTCCTTTCCGCTCCGTGCGGGTGACGTCATCGTGGTCGAATAGCGCGTCGGGCCGACCGACTCGCCCATGCTCCCGCCCGCTGTCCTCATCGCCGACTATGCCGGCACGCTCGAGGTTCTGGACCGGAGCGAGGCGCGCGCTCGGGCGACGAAGCAGCTCTCTTCGACGCAGGACCTCACGGGCGGACTCGATTTGTTCACGCAGCCGCTCGTTCGGGCCAACGTGCGCGACCGCCACTGGGAGTACGTCGTCAGCTACATGCCGTCGCTCACGGTTCTCGATCTCGAGAGCGGCTACAATTCGCAGAACGTGCAACTGCTCAATGTGGGGACTGCGAGCATCGGGTGGCGGGACCGTGGAGTACGCGTTGTCGTGAGCGAGGAGGCGACTTACGGCACGTACAACTCGGTCGCGCAACCGCCCCAGTCTGCGCAATCCGGGCAGGCCGCTGGGCAAGCGACCGGGCAGGGGGCGGGTACGGCAACGGTGCCGGCGACCGTGACACCGACCTCGCCGATACTCCTTACACCTCAGACGATCACGTTCCTGTCGACTCGCACGCTCCTCGCGATTGCCTCCCAGATCGATACCCGTACGCTGTTCGCGGTGGACGGCGGTTACGTATGGAGTGGCGGCCTCGGCGCAGCGTCACGCGCCGTAGTCCCGCAACAGTACGGGCCACGCGCGGACGTATCCTTTGCTTACGCGTTGACGCGCAGTGACCAGTTCGTCTCGAACGCCTACGCACAAGTCACGCAGTTCACGGACGCGCTCTGCGGCACGGCGGTTGCGACGCTCATGCCTGCTGCCGCGGTCGGCAGCGCGCTGTGCAGCCCCCAAGATCAAATAGCGCAGATCACCGTCGGGGTGCGCCATGGCGTCAGCGCGAGTACGTCCTTCGAGATCGACGCGGGCGCGGCGGCGGCGCGCACACGATTCGATCGGGATGTTCCTTATGACCTGAAAGGCTATCCGAGCGGGCGCGCCGCCGTGACCCACCGTACGGGCAAGGGCGGGCACCTCACGTTCGAGACGAGCGCCCAGCTCTCACCGCTCATTGATCCGCGCACGGGGCTGGTTTCGAACTTCGCCCAGGGTCAGCTGTCATTGACGGACCCTCTCACCAACACCGTCACTTTTCATACGGCCCTCACTGGCGCACAGACGGTCCCGACGGATGCTCCGCTCGCTGTCGGTGTGGTCAGCGGTACGGTGGAGATGACCTTTCGATTGGACCGACACGTGGACCTGGGCTTCGGTGGGAGCGGCGCCTGGCAAACGCAGAACTCCCTCGGAAGCTTTTTTTTCGCGTACGGTTACTTGGCCGTGACTGTTCACGCCCCCGCGCTACGATTCTAGCCGTTCGCGGCTGCGAATCGAACGCTGGTGAGAGGGATTGCGCGCCGATGATCGAACGAGAGCCCAGAGGAGAGGTCGAGCGCGAACCAGAGGACGAAGGGATCGACGTCCAGGCGCTCAAGGAAACCATCGGCTTTGTCCTGCGTGCCCCGCGGCGGCGGCCATTCCTTGCAGCGCTTATCTTCACTACGGTCGGCGGTTTGGGGCTAGCCGTCGCTTTCACCATGCCGCGGACATACAACGCGCAGGTCAAGCTGCTCGCACAGAACAACTTGGTGTTGCCGGCTATCACCAATCCGCATCGCGACATACCGCGAGAGGCCGACAACCCCACGCGCAACGTGGCGGACACCGTCCTCCGACGCGACAACCTCGTCGCGCTCGTCAAGGAATCGAACCTGATCGACCGCTTCTACGCCAGCAGAGCGCCGGCGCTGCGCCTTCGAGACAGCATCCTAGAGCTGATGTCCGGCCCGCCGACGGAAGAGGAGAAGCTGCGCGGCTTGGTGGGGGCCCTCGAGAAGAAGCTCTTCGTGACCGCAGACGAGAACTCGGTGACGATAAGTGTCGACTGGGCGGACCCACACATGGCATTCGAGCTGGTCACGCTCGTCCAGAAAAACTTCGTAGAGGCCCGTTATGACTCCGAAGTGAAGATGATCCAGGACGCGATCGCCGTCCTCGAGGAGCATTCAAAGACGGAGCTCGAGCAGGTCGACAGCGCGCTCGCCGACTACGAGACCCTCGCTGCCGACCGCGCGGCAAAAATGGCTCCCGCCGCCCCGTCCGTAGTGGCATCGGCGCCCGTGCAGCAAGCGTTCGCCTCTCCCGTTCCGCACGCGGGTCCGCCCCAGATGCCGGATCCCGACGTGGGGAAGGCGCTGGAAGAAAAGCGTCGGCAGATCCGGCTCGTCGAAGACGAACACCAGCGTGAGCTCGACAACATGCGCCAGCAGCTAATGCAGGCGCAGCTGACGCTCACGCCAATGCATCCCACCGTCATCGCCCTTCAGCAGAAGGTCGACACGCTGAGCCGTCCATCGCCGGACCTCACGCAGCTGAAGAACGAAGAACGAGCGCTGATGTCGCAAATCGTGCTTGCGCCAACAGGCGCCGCCGTAGCTGGCTCGTTTCGACCGGCAGCAGTCGGCATTCCCGCGCCCGACCCGAGGTCAACGTGGGGAGGCTCCAGCAACGCCAACGGGCCAAACCATGAGACCGATCCCTCCTTGGCTCCCGCGCGCAAGCGACTCGAGGCGGCCATCGAGCGCTACCAGGATATCGAAGCGCGCATCGACAGCGCAAAGCTGGAGCTCGATATCAGTCGTACGGCCTACCGTTATCGATACAGTGTCATCACGCCAGCCGAGGTCCCTCGCGTGCCGAAGAAGCCTGTCGCGCTCCTGGTCGGCATCGGTTCCGTGCTGGCCGCCGTGCTTCTGGCGATCCTCGGGGCTGCCGCTACGGACCGCTATCGCGGGCACGTCCTCGAGACATGGGAGGTCCGTCGCCGGCTGAAGCTCGATGTTCTGGGCGAGCTCGAGCCTCCGGTCTGAGCGACTCGCCCGCGCACGGACACCACCCCCCCCCGGACATGTTCGCCGTCGCGCTCTTCGTGTGCCTGGCTGCCGCGCCGGTTCTCGCGTGTGCGGCGTACCTCTTTGCGCTGACGATCCTCTCCTGGCGCACCGCGCCCCGAACCACCCCTGAACGAGGAGTGGGCCGCGGCGAGCCCGTGCGTTTCGATTTCGTCGTGCCAGCGCACAACGAAGAGCTTTGCATCGGTGATACGGTGCGGAGCCTGCTCGCCGTCGATTATCCGGCGGAGTGCCGTCGCGTGCTGGTCGTGGCCGACAACTGCACGGATTCGACGGCGGCTCGCGCGGAAGAGGCCGGCGCCATCGTCCTCATACGACACGACGACGCGCTGCGCGGAAAGGGCTACGCCTTGAAACTCGCGTTCGAGCGGGTGCTCGCGAATGGCGTGGCGGATATGGCGGTCGTCGTGGACGCCGATACCGTTGTTTCACCCAACCTGCTGAGCGCCTTTGCCCAACGTGTTGCCGAGGGCGCAACCGCGCTCCAGGCAGAGTACGGCGTGCGCAATCCAAACGCGTCGTGGCGTACCCGGCTCATGGTTATCGCGCTTTCGACGTTTCATGGCGTACGCTCGCTCGGGCGAGAGCGGCTGCGCGTGTCCTCTGGGCTGCGGGGAAACGGGATGGGTCTCTCGTGTCAGGTCCTTCGTGACGTGCCACACGACGCGTTTTCGATCGTGGAGGATCTCGAGTACGGCATCCGCCTGGCGCGGGCCGGATACGTGGTGCGCTACGTCTCTGAGGCGTGGGTTCGAGGCGAGATGGTCTCGAGTGCAAAGGCCTCCCGTTCGCAACGCCAGCGCTGGGAAGGCGGGCGCTTCAAGATCTTCAAGCTCCACGCTTGGCCCCTTCTGAGAGACGCGTTGCGAAGACGCGACGCCGTGCTCTTCGACATGGCTCTCGATGTAGCCGTTCCGCCGCTCACGTACGTGGTGTGCGCCGCCGTTGCCGGAAGCGCCGTCTCGATGGGTCTGGCTGCATGGAGCAAGGGGACTTATGGTTGGTCGGTTGCGCCTTGGGCGCTTGCGCTCGCACTCATCGTTCTCTACGTGTTGCGCGGCGTCATGATCTCCGAAGCGGGACCCCGCGGGTTGCTCGACTTGATGTGGGCCCCGGTGTACATGTTGTGGAAGCTCGCGTTGTCGCTGTCCAAGGCCAAGCCGGCGAAGGAACGCGCCGACGAATGGGTGCGAACGGCCCGGGAGAATGAAAAGCAGTGACGAGGTGGGCGTGACCCCGGACCCCGTTTCCGCAAGCACCGCGCTCGTTCAGCGCGCCCCAGACGCGCCGAACGCCTGGGACGACTTGATCCTCCAGCAGCTGTGGCTGGCCACCCAGCGCCGTGAATGGCGGTCATTGGCGCTCGTCGCCGCCAGCAAGTCGGTCGACACGTTGTGGATCGCAGAGCTCCTGGCGAAGCTCGCTTGGTGGTACCGGGGGCAGCCCTCTTGCGTCTTCGACTTGCGCGACCTGAGCCTGCGACTCGTTGAATACCATCAGAACGAGGTGACCGCCCAGGTCGGCTCCGGCAACTGCGTCATCGTCGCGCTTCGCTCCATTTTCGAGAACCCTACGGCCGTTCCCATCGCGAAGGCGGCGGACGCGGTGGTGCTGTGCGTCAGCCTTGGAAAGACGGATTTCAAGGCCGCCGAGAAGACGATCGCAGAGCTGGGTCGCGACCGGGTGATCGGCTCGATAGTCGTTCGCAAGCCTTCTAAGAAGCGGCCGGGGAACGGGAAAAATGAGCCGCGATGAAGGGCGCGGCTTGGCTCGTGTCGGGCGGGCGTTCTCGCGAATGGTCGACGCCGTCCGCCAGGACTACGAAACCCAGTCGCGGTTCGATGCCAAGTACGGTAGCCGCCCCGACGACACACCCTCGCTCGCTGGCGATCTGGCAAAGCGCGTCGGTTTCCAGCTGAGCGCGGCTTACCGAGTGATGCGTTTCTTCGACGACGCGGGCGTCCCGCTCGCGCCGAAGGTCATGTCGCGACTGATACGTCATCTCTATGGATCGGACATACACTGGAAGGCGGACATCGCCCCCGGCGTAATGCTCATCCACGGAATGGGATTGGCCATCAGCCGGGCGGCGCGCGTGGCTCACGGGGCAGCGCTCTTTCACAACGTCACCTTGGGAATGGGTACGCACCCCGAGACGCGCCAGAGCGGCGCGCCCACCATCGAGGCCGACGTCCACGTTGGTCCCGGGGTGGTGATCATCGGGCCCGTGACCATCGGGGCGCGTTCGAAGATCATGGCCAACTGCGTCGTCACGCGCTCCGTCCCGCCGGATTCCCTCGTCGAGGCGCCGGTGCCGGCTGTCAAAGGCCGAGGTCATGCAGCCGTTACTGGGAACGCGACTAACGACGGAATGGACCCGCGGCTGGGGAGCGGATCGTGACGCCTTCGCGACGTCTCGCGCTCCTCGGCCTCGCGCTCGTGGCTCTCGCCGCGTGTCCGCGTTCGACGCGCACCAACGTCGAGCCGG
>JALYHV010000304.1 GCA_030776205.1 Myxococcota bacterium
CGCGAAGGGCGTTGGGCCACAGACCGCCTGCGCGGCGAGGCCCGGGTGGGGCTGCAGCTTTCCTTCGTAGAACTGCTCCGACGTGTAGCTGCAGATCGAGGGGTGAAACCACCACGCGCGGTCGAGACCTTCGCACACGGCTTCGGTTGTCTGACGAAATGTCGGCCAAACGAACTGGTAGCGGCTGAAGCAGAGCGTGATGATCAACACCCACAGCTTGCGAAGCTTGCCCGTCTCGGTGTCGAGCAGGTGTCCCATCTCGCCGAAGTCGACTTGAACCTCCTGGCCCGGCGGAGGATCGTCGACTCGCACCGTCTCCGTCTTCTTGTGCCACCCCAGCTGCTGCGTCGCATAGCGCCAGAGTGTGTGGTAGCTCGCGCGCATACCGAAGTCGCGCACCAGCAGCGTGTGGATCTTGCTCAGGCGAAGTGGCCGCGTCTCGGCATTGCCCGCCAGCCAGCGCTCGATGCTCTCGCGATGAATGGCGACGTCAGCTTGCTCCCCGCTCGGCTCGACCATCGGTCGCGACTGCACGTACTGCGCGACGCCGTGCACGTCTTCGTCCGTCACCTCGCCGCCGCGAGTGAGTCCCAAACGCTCGGCCGCGTGCGTGTACCGAGCGACAGTCTTGCGGTCGACCCCGGCGTCGCGCCCGATTCTTCTCTCCCCCTGTCCCGCCGACCAGCGGCGAAGCACTTCTTTCACGTCGATCATGGTTAGCTCCCTGTAGGGCATCGAGTCCTCCCGACGGCGACCCGCGCCGTCTTCGAGAAAACCCTGACTCACTCAGGTCGCTCAGTCCGTGCTGGCCCCTTGAGGCTGCAAAAAAAACCTCGGAGCTGGTCCCATGACCTTGCAAAACTTCCGTCATGGCTCCCGCGCGGGTGGCCCCATCATCCTGCAAACGGGGTGGCCCCATCACCCTGCAAAAAACTCCGTCAGGTGGCCCCATGAACCTGCAAACCGACACCATTCCCCGAGTTGAAGTGGCGTCACGTCTTGCGCGAGGGCGTCAACAGCGTCTCCGCCGTACTCCGAGAGGAATGCCGTCATCGCCGTTCGAACGTCCGACGGCGTCCCCCTTCGCCATGCGGGCACAAGAGCCTTTCGGGCCGCTTCGGCGAGTTGTCCCCGCCTCTGGAACGGGTGTTTTCGAAGGTCCAGGAGGGACTCGCCCTTGGCTGCCCAAGCGTCGGTGTCAACGACTCGCCTCACGCTGAAGGACAACTTCAACATTCGCTGGTCACCCTCCATTCGACGTTGAAGCGGTGAGTAGAGGGTCTGGAGAGTCCGCTCTTCCTCTGTAAGAGCCTGAAAGACGGATTCGTAGGATTCGAGTCGTGAGTCTCTTGCTTCCTTCAGGCGGCTCGGAGCCTTCTCTGCATGTGCGAGGTCGCCCTTTGCCTTGACCTCGGCCTGCTGAGCCACTTGCAGTCGCTTCTCTAGCTCGGTACGTCGCGCAACTTTGGCCTGGTCGGCCCCAAGGTCTTTCGTCGCTTTCTCGAGAGCGCTCTCGAGCGCTACAAGACCACCCGATTCCGAGCCATCCGCCGGGACCGCACTCCTCCCAAAACGGCGCAGGTTCGACCCGAGTTCACGACTGTCCCTCTCCAGCACTTCGAGTGTGGAGACGAGACCCGCCGGGAACGACAGTTTGACGTCTCCCACAACGCATTCTCGCTCAGCGTCGGAAACCGCCCTTTCAATATGACGAGCTGTTCGTTGGCGGCACACAGGCGCTCAACAAATTGCTGGGAGAGGTAACGGACTCGGGGCTCCGGATCGGCAAACGGATCCATCGGGTGGCGTCCACGTCGAGATGAGGGCTTCATCCTCCCGCTCGTGGCTCGCCGATGCAGGGCTGGTGACCGCCGGCGCCGTCGCGATGGTTCTCGCCGTCCCGCCTGCGAACGCGTGGCCCATTGGTCGATCGCAACCGTTCGTTGGATGAGCGGGTGGACGCTCTACGAAAGGATCGCGAGCACACCGGCGTGGGCCGCAGCCGTGGTGGCCGCCGTCACGGTGATTTGGCGCCGCGGCAAGATCAAGCGCTAGAGAAGGTTGGCGTTCTTGGCTGGCCGGTCCTCGTCCGAAAGGCAAGGCCGCCTCCCGATTCACGAGAGAAACGCTCGCCGTGGCTCTATGCTCCGAACGTGATGATCCCCGAAACATCATGCGCACCGTCCCCATCCGGGACCGCGCGGGGGACACGAGAGGGCAGAGCGGACATGCGAAACACCATCCTCGAATCTCGGACGGTTTCGGCGATCTCGGTCGTCGTGTGGAGCGGCTGCGTGTGCGCCGTCCTGGGTTGCGGCACGACCGACGGGGGAGCCGCGCCGTCGTCGGACGCGGCGACCGGAGTGACCTCGGAGACGGGGACGAACGAGTCCGGCACGACGGTCACTGGCACCGACGCCACAGCGAACGAGGGGACGGAGGGTGCGGCCTCCGAGTCCGGTGGTCAGGACGCGACGTCGCCCGTCTCTCCGGGCGATGACGGCGGCGCGGGCCTCGGCGACGATGGCGGGCTCCTCGACTCGAGCGGCGCGTCCTCGTCGAGCGACTCCGGGGGCAGTCCCGTCGAGGGAGGGCCGAACGATTCTGCGGCCAACGTCTCCGCCACGTTTTTTGCTCGGTACGAGGCCGAGTCCCCCGCCAACACGCTGACCGATCCCGGTGAACGCGCCTCGACCGAGGGCGACAGGCCGTGCCCCGGGGTGCCCGGGACGAGCTCGGACGGCGTGAAGGAGGGGGCCAATTGCGCCTCGGCGGGGTTCTCCATTACGCAACTCCTCGGGCGATCCCCCTGCACGCCACCCAATTCGAACACTGCCTGCAAGAACACGGGGGCCGGAATCGTCTTCAACGGGGTCACGGTTCCCGCGACCGGCACCTACGATGTCACGTTCTGGTACCACGCCGGAGTCCTCACGGGACACCCGGGGGTCGCCGATGTCTACGGCGATGTGCATTGCGGCGGGCTCGATTACAACACGGGACCGGGTAGCGGCTGTCGACCCCACGTCATTTCGGTAAACGGTGTCGAGATGTCGGCAACGGTGGCCGGCCAAAATGCCGTCTATTACCAGTTTCCTTGCTATCCGTCCGCGTGGTCGATCGTTCACGGCGCCGTGGTCGCCCTTCCGCTCAAGGCGGGAACGAATACAATCCTCATCAAGGCGCCCCCCTTCTCGACGGGCGATGGTGCGGATATCGATGCTCTCGACGTTCAGCCGGCCGGAGCGGGCGCCCCCGCCTTCCAGGCGAAGGGGCAAGGAGCACCTCCGGCTTTGCCCATCGGGCTCGTCACGCCGGTGGTGAATTGGAATTGATCCGGACGAGCCCGACGGACGACCGACGGGGATCGGTCCGCACGGGATACCCTGACGACCGGGCCACGTCACGGTGAGCCATTTTGTAAGATGCGCGCGTCTGATAAGGACCAAAGTCATGATTTTTCGGCCCGCGACTCTCTCCTCGGCGATGCGACGCCGCGTCCTCCTCGCTGCGTTTGCGTCATGCAGCCTCGCATTCAGCGCCTGCTCATCCGACCCGGCTCCCTCCGGCGGCTCCGCGGGAAGCACGAAGCCGTAGCCGATTCGACGGACCAAGCGTATTGCCGAGGCCCCAAGCTGTCACGAGCCCCTCGGTATGTGACAACCTGCGGTCCTAATTGGCAGCTCGTAAATAAATAATTGCCCCCGCGCCGACACGACGGTCGCGTGCAGGGCCTGTCCTTGCGTGAGGTCGAAGCCCGAG
>JALYHV010000305.1 GCA_030776205.1 Myxococcota bacterium
CGCGGGACCGCTCACCACCGCGGCGATGGCCGCTGATTCCGTCAGCACCACCTCGCCACGCGAGACCGGCGTCCTCTCCGCCTACGCCAATAGGCTCCTCATCGTCCGCGGCGTCAACCATCCCTTCGGCGCGGCAGGCTGCGCCCACGCCGGGGGTGACGCTCAGATCCTCACGGGCGCGCGCTGTACTGGAAATGGCCCGAAGACGCTGTCGAGCGGCCCTTCTCTCGACACGCTGATTGCCACGAAAATGAACCCCGCCGGCGCGACACGCGACCCGCTAGCCTTGCACGCCGGCCGGTACTCGACGGGCGGCACCGGCTTCGACGTGCCCGGATACGTCGCATACGTCGCCGCCGGCCAGCCACGCTCCACGTTCTCTGCGCCGTACAAGGCGTACATGCAGATCATCGGAGGAACGACGACGACCGTGACCCCCGCGGCCCAGCAGATGATCCTGACTCGCCAGAAGAGCGTCAACGACCTGGTCCGCGCTCAAATCCAGGGCCTGCTCGCGCGACCGGACCTGTCGACCGCCGACATCCAACGCTTGAACCAGCATTTTGCGGCCATCCGTGACATGGAAGTCCAGGTCACCGGTCGCCTTGCCGCGGCGGAAATCACGGCGATGCAGGCGATCGACACGACGGGCAGCGGTCAGTACGACATGCAGAACCATCTGCAGAACATCAAGCTGCAGATCGATCTGATGGTGTTCGCTTTGTCGACGGACTACACGCGCGCCATCACGCTCAAGATCGGGGACCGCGTCGACCAGCACGTCTTCGCCGGAGACCCCACCGACTTTCACGGAATAACGCACCGGAACGTGCCCAACTCGGTCTCGATGCACGACCGAATCGTTCGTTATCATTTCACGATGTACCAGTATTTCCTCGATAGCCTGGCGAAGATCACGACGCCTACGGGAACGTTACTCGACCAAGGGCTCGCCATCTGGACCAACCAGATCGCCAACGGAAACCACTCCTACGTGCGCGTGCCGTGGATCATCTCCGGGACGGGCGTGAACCCCACCACCGGCGCGCCGGGTTATCTCAAGACCGGACAATTCGTCGATCTGCCGTCCGGTGCCAGCATCGGAGCGGCAGCGAGCACCAACCAGATGCTCAATACGATCTTGACCGCGGCGGGCGTTCCCTCGATGACCTTCGGCGACCCGGCCGCGCCTCAAGGGATCATCGCGCAGATCGTGAAGTGACGCGGGAAGCTGCGCTCCACGTATCGGCCCCCAACGCGGCGCCGAGGACCATTCCGACGAGCGGAAAGATGAGCGCGGTCGCGCGCCCCGCGGGACCCGAGCCGCACTCGAGCGCCTGCAGGTTGACCCATGCGGTCACCCAGCGTCGGATCGCGAACGTCAGGACCAGGGACAGGGCAGCCATGGCAACGAAGGGGCGCGCTCCGAGCCGCCACCGGGAGGGGGCGCTGAGCAGCGCCGCCAGAGCGAAGCCGACGCCGTATTGCACGACGGCGCCGCGAACGTCGTCGAGCCGAGGGACTCCCGCGGCTATCAGCGCGGCCGCGGCGGCGATGCCCGTGAACATTCCGACGAGCGCGGCGAAGCCGATCGTCAGCGCGTGCGCGTGCAGAGCCCCATGCGAACGGCACCTTCGAGCGTGATCGCTACCGCTCACCGGAGTTGCGCCCCGGCCCTCAAGAACAGAATCTCGCACGGAGAACCGGGGTACTCGGGACTGCACTCGGTCAGCCGGCGCTCGTACGCGCCGAAGCGAGGATCGCTCGTGACGATGTCGCCGTCGTGCTGCGGTGAGAGAGGCATCGCGTGGTCGCTCGTAAGGACCAGGGCGCCCGGACTCTTGCTGAAGAAGTAATCGGCGATGTCATGGCGGGAGAGACCAGCCCGGGCCAAGAACTCGTCATTCAGCTTTCCGAAATCGATGGCGGTGTGGTCGTCCGCGACGAAAGGCATCATGCCAGCGTCGACCCAATAGGCGACGCTCTCCAGAGGCGAAAGGTGGTCCCGAAGCCATTCGGCGATTGGGCCGTCCTGCTCGGTGTCAATGTCGACATAACGCTGCGCCATCGCGCGCACGTCGCTATTCGCGCGCACGGCTTCGACCGGAAAGGCGACGAGACACAACCCTACGAGCCCGGCCAGCATCCCGCCTTTTGCTCGGCCGAAACGCCTTCGGAGCTCCCCCCACTCCATCGCGTGAGCGAGCAGCGCGCCGATGAGCGGCAGCACCACGTAAAAGACGTGCACCTGAAATCGATAGAGGTAACCCATTATTAGCGCGGATCGGGAGTACTGCACGACGAGCAGCCCAATCGCGACGAGGCTCGCCGCAATGGGCAAACGGGTCGCGCGGGCGCTCGCCGTGGCGCGGATGGTCACGACGCCGGCGACGAGGAGTGGCATGAGGAGATCCAGCAAGGACGCCGCGGCTCGCATGAAGTCCGGATCGAAGCCCCCGCTGAGCGCTTTGGCATAATACGTATTGGGCAGCAGCCTGCCGTAATAGATCACGCGCCACGCAAAGTAGGAGCCATAGGGTAGGGCAAAGATTCCGAGCGCGAGAGCGGTCGCGACGCCCAAACCGCGAGCGTTTCGCCGAAGCCTCACGGCGAGCGCCACGCCGAAGACAGCGGCGAACAGCATCCCTTCGGGGCGGATGAAGCTCAGGAGCAGGACCTCCATCCAGAGCAAAGCTTGGGCGGCCGGCGTGGGCGAAGCGTTGCAGGCGAGCAGCGCTCCGAAGGACACGCCGAGTGTGCCGGCGAAGAGCAGCGTCTCGAGGCCGCTCGTCGCGTGCGCGAACAGCGGCGCAAAGATCAGCGCCACCCCAGTGACGTAGGCCCTGACCGGCTCGGGGACACCGAGGCGCCGCTGGTTGTCTCGCACCGTCCACGCGGCGAAGAAGAACGCCGCGATGCCCACTGCGCGCGTCAGGTGCTCCGGCGCGATGCCGAACCGAATGCCGCACGCGACGAGCAGCGGCAGGGCGATGCCCGTGTAGCCTTCCACCGGATCGCCGCCCACGTTCCACGTGAGCTGGCCGTGCTCGACCAGGTGCTTGGCATAGCGAAAGACGATGTACGCGTCGTCTACCGTCCACATCGGGTAGTGCCACAGCGTCACGCCGGCATAGGTGAGGCAAGACGCGTAGAGCAGCGCCGCAAAGGACCGCGGCGCCTTTTCACCCGTGACGAACGCAAACGAGCGGGAGTCGATAGCGACGCCACGATAAAGTAGGTGCGCCGGGGGCGCCAATTTGCGCTTGCCCCTGCGCCTCACGCGTGGGGGCGTGCCCGGCGCCGCTGCGCGGGGTAGATGCCGCGATCGCCGGAGAGCACGTAAGCCAAGACGCAGACGATAAGTACGTGCGGCAGTGCCGAAGCGCCGAGCAGCTCGACGGCCATGATGGAAAGCGCGATGGGCGTGTTGGCGGCCGCGCCGAAAACCGCGGCAAGCCCTGCGCCCGCGCCCAAGGCCAACGGCAATGCGAGCAAACGCGCCAAGGTGCTGCCGAGCGTCGCCCCGACGAAGAAGAGCGGCGTCACCTCGCCTCCGAGAAAGCCGCTCCCCAGCGTTACCGACGTGAAGACGAGCTTCGCCGCGAAGCCGCCGGCAGGGAGGGTGGGATCGTGGAACGCGCGCAGGATCGTCGGCACCCCGAGGCCCAGGTAGTCGCTCGCGCCGAGCGTCCTCCACATCACGACGACGGCCACACCGCCGACGAACATCCGGAACGGAAGTCGCGGGACGAGGGCCTCAAGCCACCGTTTGAGCCGATGGGTGAGCTCGACGAACGCGATCGTCGCCAGCCCCATCGCTATTCCGAGGAGGCCCAGCTTGCCGAGCACGGCGGGCGTCAGTGCGACGGAGGGCGCGGCCGGATATGCCGTGTGGATGATCCCCAGGTGCCGGCACACGAAGTCGCCGACGAGCGAGGCCACGAGGGCCGGGACCAGAGCGCCGTATTCCAGGCGGCCGACGGACACGACCTCGAGGCCGAAGAGCATCCCTGCGATGGGGGTGCCGAACACGGAGCCGAAGCCACCGGCCATGCCGGCGGCGAGGAGGTGGCGGCGGATCTCGCTGCGGACGCGCAGGCGATGGGCGATGGCGTCGGCCAGGCTGGCCCCCATCTGCACCGCCGTCCCCTCGCGACCGGCGCTCCCGCCGAAGAGGTGCGTCAGCACGGTGCCGACGAGCACCATCGGCGCCATGCGTAGCGGGAGTTGCTGGGAGCTCTCGTGGATGGTGTCGATGACCAGGTTGTTTCCGCCCTGGATCGACGCGCCCCACCGCTCGTAGATCCACCCCGTCAGCAGCCCCGCCAGGGGAAGCGCGTAGACAATCGCCTCGTTCTCCAGGCGAAACGCCGTCGCGCGCTCGAGGAGGTGCAGGAAGACGGCTGACGAGGCGCCGCACGAGACCCCGACCGCCGCGCCGAGCGAGGTCCACTCGAGGAGCGCCTGGGCTGGGCCCCTCATCGTGTCGGTCGCACGCATCGCGCGAGTCTAGCGCGATCTACCTGCGATCCTGTCGCTGATGCCTGCGCCGTGGGCGAACGTCCTCGTGCCCGCGCGAGGTCACTCTCTCCGGAAGAGAACGCGACGGACATGGGCGGCTTGCCCATCGACGAGCGCCACCGTCACCGTGAGCTGCGCGTCGTCCCCATCGGCGACGCACACTTCGGACTGGGCACGCAATTCGGCGACAGCGCCGTCGCCGCATGGCACGAGGCCCGGCCCCCATGCGATCGTCCTCACGCGTCCCGACGCTTCCACGCGAGCCAACCATCGACCGGGCCCTAGCCCGACGCCGCCGACCTGCGCCGCATGGGCTGCGTCGAGCCGCGCGCCGATCCGTCCCTCGGCATCCAGCACCGCGAGCCCGCTGGGCGCCGACGCGAGGAGGTGACCTGGAACGACGACCTCCCGATCGCTCCGCTGGATCCCGATCCGGCCTTCACTGCTCCGGACCCACAACCGCGTGCCCACCCCTTCGGGGGTCTCGAAGCTCACGAGCGTGTAGCGCCGGGTGAACTCCGGGTCCTGGCGCATCTCCAGGCCACCGCGCCAGTGCGCGTCTGCACCGCCGAGCGCGGTCCCGAAGGCGATCAGGTCGGGTTTGCGAGCGAGGATGTAATCGCCGTTGCCGAGCTCGTGTCCGATGAACCCCTTTCCAAATTCGGGAGGATGGTGCGTCGCCAGGAAGCGGTCGTTCAGCCCGAGCATGTCGAGACACGGAAGCTCGGGTGCGAAGTACGGAAGCGCGCCCGCCGCGTCGACCGCAACCAACGGCCGCTCCACGAAAAAGGCGCGGGAGAGAAAGCGCCCGACCTCAAGGCCGGACCAGGGCCACGTGTCGTTCAGCGCGTGCCTCTTTTCGGGGTCGTCGCGCTCGGCCCGGGCAAGAAGCACGAGACCACCGACGGCGGCGGCCCACGCCAGCCCCCTGGCAGCAGGCGAGCGCGTGGCCAGGGCGTGCAGCCCCTCGACGATGACCAGCGACAGGAGAACGATGGGTACGACCAGGTGTCGCCGCGCCGGCGAAATGTCCCCCCCAATAGCGACGACGTAAGACGTCCAGCCGGCGGCGCTGATCATAGGCAAAGCGACCCGCCTCCTGCTGCGGCGGTGAGTCATGGCCAGCGCCGCGCCGACCACTGCCATCCAATAGAGGCTCCCCAAGTACGGCTCTGCACCGGCGACGTAGCGCCAGCCCTGGGTCACCCGCGTTGCATTGAAGGCAAGCTTGACGTGCGCTGTGTTTGGCACCCACGTCCCGTAATAGATCCGCCGGAAGGCGAGCTGCGCGACCGCGAAGGCGCTCGCGAGGGCGGCCACGCGCAGGACCACCCGCCCGCTTTGCCGGGTCGCGCCGCTAGCGAGAAACACCCCGGCGCAGGTCGTGACCGTGAAGAGAACACCGTCGGGGCGCGCTAGCGACGCGAGCCCGAGGAGGAAGCCCAACAGCCGCTCCGCGCAGCGGTCGGTCCGTCCGTCCACGATTCGGTAACCCGCGACGACAGCCCACGCGACGAGCGCGGACAGGAGCGGCTGCTCTAGGCCGCCAATGGACCAAGCCACAACGGGACTGGTGAGCACCATCGCCACCCCACCCGCGAGGGCGGGCGGCGTGTCCCGGAGGCGCCGGGGAGCGTGGGCGTAGATGACGGCCAGCACGGCCGCGACCGTGCAAGCGATGCCCGTCGCGCGGCTGATGTCGACGAGACGGCCGAGCGACGGAACGTTCACCGGGCTGTCCACCGCCACGCGGAGCCATTCACCGGCCGCGACGAGCAGGATCCACAAAAGATCGGAGTACCCCTCCACGCGTTCGCCATCCGTCCAGGTCAACCCGCGCCCGTGCACGAGTCGCCAGACGTACCGGAGCGCGATGAACGAGTCGTCCACGAAGAAAGGCAAATATGTTTGCGCCTGCCAGAGGAGGGCTGACGCGCAAATTCCGGCGAGAACCAGGCCGAGCACGTTGGCGCGGGCGCAGGCGCAAACGCGCTCGGGGACTCCCGATCTCATGGCGTGAACGCCCGAGAGCAGCGCTCGTGCCAGCCGTCGAGAAGCGCGTCTCCACGCGCGGCGACACGCCCAGAGCGCTTTGGGCGGCGCTAAATGTGCGCAGGCTGCGCGGGGCTGCCGGCACGTGTCAGCATGTGCCATCGCCGATCGGTTTGTCGCGCTCCTCGCCCGTGTTCTCTTACGCCGGCGGTGAGGCCGTTCAGCGGCGGGCTTCCGTTCCGGGTAGGATGACGGATCGGTCCCCGTAATGAGGCAAGCCCGTCCCGCGTTTTGGTCACGATGCGAAGCAGGGCCGCGCATGACCCTTGCGGCGCTGATCGCGGTCGTCGCGGTGCCCCTCCTCCCATCGTGCTCTTCCGAGCACCCAGGTACTCGGGAGGCATTCGACGGGACACTGGCAGACGCGCCGCTGTTCTCGGGGCCGGATGGGTCGAGCGATGCGCTCCCGGATGCCGCGGCGGAAGAGGATGCGACGGCGAGCGATTCCGTGGCGGACGACATGTTGCCGAGCGATGCGGGCTCGATGACGAGAGACGGGGGCGCGGACGACGCAGGCCTCGCCGACGGCAATGCTGGCGCCGACGCGGACGCGCGCGGGGGAGCGCCTGACGTGGACGGTTCGAGCGACGCGTCTGCTGATGCGCCGTCTGCGCTCGAAACGGGCGATGGGAGTACGGATGCGGACATCCCGAGCGACGCGCCGGCCGTCGCGGCCGACGCGAGAGCGGTCATCCCCGTCTTGAGCGGAGGCGCTTACATCTTCGCCGCAGGTGACCTCTCCTTTGCCGTCGACCCGCAACACGGCGGCCGCGTCGTCGCCTTCACCCTTGCCGGCGAGAACGTCTTGACCGGACCCGACGCGAACGCGACGAACTACGGATCGACTTTCTGGACGAGCCCGCAGAGCGACTGGGGCTGGCCGCCGCCGCCGGAGATAGACAACCTCCCTTACATGGCATCGATCGATAGCGGAACGCTCGTCTTGAGCGGCTCCGACAGCCGTGCGCTCGGTGTGCGGGTCACGAAGGCTTTTTCCCTGGACGGCGTTAGCGGAGCGGTGTCGCTCGACTACACGATTCAAAACAGCGGGGCCGTGTCGCGGTCGCTCGCGCCTTGGGAGATCACGCGTGTTCACCCGGGCGGCATCGTTTTCTTTCCGAGCGGGGCACGCGCCTACAGCGCGGACAGCGGTCCCGCCCTCCCGACGGTGCAGGCTGCCGGCACGACATGGTTCGAGCAGCTCGACGCCGACGCGGCGACCCCTTCGGGGAACACCAAGTACTTCGCAGACGGAACGCGAGGCTGGCTGGCGCGAGCGAGCGCGGGCACGCTATTCGTCAAAAAATTTCCCGAGGTGCCAGCCGATGCGCACGCCCCCGGCGAGTCCGCCATCGAATTGTACGTGAGCGGCGATCGTGCCTATATCGAGCTCGAAAACCAAGGCGCGTACGCGCCCCTCGCCCCAGGAGCGTCCATTCATTGGACCGTGCACTGGTACCTGGTCAAGGTGCCTGCCGGTCTCGACGCGAGCGTCGGGACCGCGGAGCTCGTCTCGTTCGTCGATGGCCTGAGGTAACCCGGGGGCCTCGGCGCGCGTGTATGCTCGGCGCCATGCGATATCGCCAACTGGGGATGACCGGAACGCGCGTCTCCGTGCTGTGTCTCGGGGCCATGACCTTCGGCGAAGCCGCCGACGGCTCGATGATGCACAAGGTCGGCAGCGACGAAAAGGAGAGCTTCGCCGTGCTCGATCGCGCGATCGCGGCGGGCATCAACTTCGTCGATACCGCCGATGTCTACGGCCAGGACGGTCTGTCGGAGCGGGTGCTTGGCGCGTGGCTGGCGTCCCGCAAGAGCCGTGACGCGGTCGTGCTCGCGACGAAGGGTCGCTTCCGCATGGCGCCCGGGCCGAACGGAACGGGCGCTTCACGCATGCGGATCACGCGCGCGATCGACGCGAGCCTCGCGCGGTTGGGAACCGACCGGATCGATCTTTACCAGATTCACATGCAGGATCTGCGCACCCCCGAAGAAGAGCTGGTGCGAGCGCTCGACGACGCGGTGCGCGCGGGCAAAATCGTCTATTTCGGCGCGTCGAACTATGCGGCCTACAGGCTCATGGAATCACTGTGGATCGCAGACAAACGCGGTCTCGATCGATTCGTCACGTTGCAGGCGGAGTACAACCTCGCGATGCGGGCGCTCGAGCGCGAGCACGTGCCGCTCTGCACGAAATTCGGGGTCGGCATCTTGCCGTGGTCGCCTCTGGCGGCGGGCCTCCTGACTGGCAAGTACCGGCGCGGTCAGCCTCCGCCCTCCGGAACGAGATTCGCGCAGTGGAAGGAGCGCTATGCGAGCTTCGACACCGCTCGCAATTGGTCGACCGTCGAGGCGCTCGCCGAGGTCGCTGGCGGGCTCGGAAGGACGCCGAGCCAGGTCGCGCTTGCGTGGCTCCTCTCGCGACCCGTCGTCTCGTCGGTGATTTTCGGTGCCCGCACCGTCGCGCAACTCGAAGAAAACATCGTCGCCGGCGATCTCGAGCTTCCTGCAGACGTAGTCGCACGGCTCGATGGCGTAAGCGCCCCGGAGCTTGGCTACCCGTACGACTTCATCAAGAACATCGACGGGGCGTGGTAGCTGCGGACGATTGTGGGCAAAAGACCCCGGCTCGATGCAATCTGATGCAATTGCGTGAAAGCGACACGACGCGTCCAATTTGGTACTGCGGGGGGGAAAGGTTGCGGGGAGCACCGACACGGATCGGCAGGGCCGGGCGGACCGAGGGCACCGCGATGAAAAAAGGCGGCGCGAACGGACGCCCTGCCGCGCCGGCGCGCTAACGTTGCATACGGACGTTGCAGGCTGCATTCTCTCGTGGGCATCCCGCGCACCTGCTCGATGTTGCGCTGAGGCGTCGCGCTCGAGCGCCGCCCTTCCTCACGAGACCTTGCCATGAAAAGTCGTGTCCTTTCCCGTCGCCTCGGTGCTCTTTCCCTTTTCGCGGCGAGCGTTTGGAGTGGCTGCAGCTCCAGTGGCGGTGCGCCGACGACCGACACTTCGAACGATGCGTCGGTCACCGTTTCGAGCGGCCATTCCTCCGGAGGCGGCGGGAATTCTTCCGGCGCCAGCGGCTCGGGCAGCAGCGGAGCAGGCGTCGGGACGAGCGGGGCGGGCACGAGCGGAAGCGCGAGCGGTGCCGCGACGGGCGGTGGCTCGACGATCGACGGGGCCCTGGGAGGTGATGACGCGAGCGGCGTTGCGACGACCGGCTCCGACCTCGCCGACGGGTCGGTCGAGGCCACCTCGGCGCGCGCCGACGCTCGGCCGGAAACGGGCGGCTCGTCATCCGGAGGGGGGGACAGCGGGGCGGCGAGCTGCAACCTTCCTGCGACCGTGAGCTTCAAAAACGACGTGCTGCCGTTTCTCACCACGTCGTGTGGTGGCAGCGGATGCCACGTGATTGACGCCGTGTCCACGACTTCGGGCGGCGGCTTCGATCATGGCTACGACTGGATCACCGCGGGCGCGCACTCCTCGTCGTGCCCCGCGTCGGCCGCGGGAACCGTGCCGAAGCGGTTCGAAGTCGCAATTGCGGTGATCAACCAGGCGAACCCGCCCAGCTGCTCGCATTCGCGCAAGATGCCCCCTCCCGGCTCAGCGCAGGCGCCGTTGACGCCGTGCCAAATCGCGGCGCTTCAAGCTTGGTTGAACGAGCCTATGGTCACGCAGACGCATCGACCCGATACGACGTCGCCCACGACCCCGTACGCGATGCCGCCCTTCAACTGACGGACGCAGTGGGCTTCCCGCTGTCGAGGGCGCCGTCGGGCTTGGCGGCTCCTGCCACGGCGGGCAGCTTCGTCGTTCCCTCTGCTTCGCCCGCGCACACAGGCAACATCGTCGCTCGTTCTGCCTTTTCGGTTGCCGCAGGCGCTTCGGCGGTTTCGTCGCCGTCGCGGGCCACGGCGACCGCCGCCATCGCAAGGAACGCGACCTGAAACGCGACGTGAACTTCGGCCGTGAAGATCGCCGGGCCTTGCCCGACGAAGAGCCGCCTATCGCCCGCAATCGCGAAGAGGCCGAACACGAGCAGGGTAAAGCGGCTCTCGCGGTATGCTTTCAAGAACAGCAGGGCGAACAGCGGATAGGTCGTCACCAGATTGTAGTCCCAGCTCGTTTTCTGCGCATAGGTCGACACGGCGAGCGCGCCGGCGAAGGCGAACGCAGCGTCACCGCGGGCGAACGCCCGTCGCGCGGCCCAGCACCAGATCGTGAGGAGCGCCCCGATGAGCAAGAGGGCGTAGTTCGGGTACACGTACCCGACCGCGCTGGACAGCGAGTGCCCGAAGATAGCGGGCCCCGTGTACGACCGGGCGAACTTGGGCAGGATGGTCGTAAAATACATTCGCGCTTCGGACGGGTAGGCCAGGCTCGGCAA
>JALYHV010000306.1 GCA_030776205.1 Myxococcota bacterium
GCACACGAGGGCGACGAGCACGACCACGCCCCTGCAGCCGAGCACATCGGTCGCAATCACCTGCGCCGCGCGTCGCCAGCCGCCCCGCGCGTACCACGTTTCGACGTAGAGCGAAGGGCAGTCCGCAAGACCCCAGAGCTCAAGGGCTGCTTGCAGGCAGGCCACGATGACCAGTACGACGCCGGCCCGACCAAGCGGCGAACGGCGCGGCTCGTCTGGATGCAACCAGTCGCGCAAGGAGAGCAGGGCCGAAGCGCCGCAGCCGAGCAAGGCGCCGAGGAGGACCGCTACGCTGGCCACCGCGACGCTGATGCGCGCGATTTCTCCGGCGAACCGTCCGTGGATGAGCGCGTCGATCTGATGGGCCTGGGCGCCGGCTTCCTGCTCGTTTACGGCGAGGGACCGTGCCGCCCACAGCGCGAGGCCAAGCACGTACGCCGCACCGACGAGCGAGGGGCGCAAAAGGACGTGAAGCAGCCAGCGGAGCGGACGCACGACCGCGGCCATGCTCAATCGCCGTCGAACGCCAAAGCGCGCACGAGCGCGCGCGGGAGCGGATCGTTGGGCGCAAACCGCGCGGAGAGATCGGCGATGCGACGTCCGGTGGCCTGGATGGCGGCTCGCGGGAGCTTGCTTTCACCGAGGCTCTCGGCGTCGTCGCAAAAGAAGGTGCGGCACCCGAAAGGACGCGATGCGTAGACGCGGCAGCGTCCCTCCGGCGAGAGGAGCGGGCACCGGCGCATGCCGACGACGGGCAGCCGGCGTGGATCGAGCGACAGCGCCCGCATGGCGTGCCGAACCTCCTCGAGCTCGATCGCGGTCGGGTAGGGCTCGCGACCGGTCACCGCGAAATGACAGCACTCCACGGCGGAGGCGGCGACCCCCTTCGGCGAGCAGCGACAGGACCTACCGACGAGCAGGGCGTCCACATCGGCGTACAGCGCGAGGAGCTCGGAGCGTTCGCGTGAGCGGTGCCAGCCGGGCCGGCCTCGCGTGCGACCCCCACGAGGGCTCCGCGCCTTCATGGCTTCCGCGTAGCAGATCCAAACGGGCATCGCACGTCGAAGGGGCTTGCGCCGACGCCCGCTGCCGCCGCAAAATTTCGCTAGACTAAGCCCAATGGATGCGTGGTCGCGCCCCGCTTTGCGCTCGGTGGAGTCGATCGTCGTACCGGACAGGAAGCACGGGCGTGTTCTCGTGCTGCGAGACACCCACGGAGTGACGGACGCGCAAGTGCTCTTGCCACCGGTGCTGGTCCCGATCGTCGCGCGTTTCGACGGCGCTCTCACGTGCGCGGCGATCGCTCGCGAGGCGTCGGAGCAGATTGGCAGCGAGGTGCCGGTCGAGGTGGTGATTCGCTTGGCGAACGACCTCGAACGGGGGCTCTTCCTCGAAGGGCGACCCTTTCGGGAAGCGCGCGCGCGCGGTGAGCGTGAGTTCAGCGAAGCGCCGGTGCGATCGGCGTCGCACGCCGGCTCGGCTTACTACGCCGACGCGCCCGCGCTGGAGCGTTACATCGAGGAGTCCTGCTTTTCGCCGCCCAAAGGACGCGGCCCGGCCGCGGGGCCTATCGGGGGTGCCTCGTCCAATGGGGCGCGCATGGTGGCGCTGATTGCCCCGCACATCGATCCCTGGCGCGGCGCCGCCGGCTACGGCGCGGCGTACGGCGCGCTCGCCGCTGCTCTCCCGCCGAAGGCCGACACGTTCGTCCTCTTCGGGACCTCACACGCCCCCATGCGTGAGCCCTTTGCTCTGTGCCGCAAGGCCTTTGCGACGCCGCTCGGCACGATCGAAGCCGACCTCCAGAGCATCGACGCGCTCGCGGCGAGTGCCGTCGGCTTCGATCCCTACGCCGATCAGTTCAATCACAAGCGCGAGCACTCCCTCGAGTTCCAGGTCGTCTTTTTGAAGCACTTGCTCGGCGAGCGGCGGGCGCGCATCGTTCCGATCCTGGCGGGGCTCAGCGCTCACCAGGCCCGCGGAGAGGATCCCGATGGAGACCGTGGTGTCACGGTCTTCGTCGACGCCGTGCGTGCGCTGGTCGAGGCGCGGCCCGGCCGGGTCGTGGTCATCGCCGGGGCCGACCTCGCGCACGTGGGGCCGCGGTTCGGCGACGAGCTCGCGCTCGATGCCGACCAGCGCGAGCGTCTGGATCGTCAGGACCGGCAGTCGATCGAGCATGCCGCATCGCTCGACGCGAGGGGATTCTGGGCACACGTCGTCGGTGATCTCGGGGAACGCCGCGTCTGCGGTCTGGCGCCCATCTGGTCACTCTTGCGTGCCGTCTCCGGCGGAGCGCGCGGGAGCTTGCTGCACTACGAGCAGACGATGGACCCGGAAGACGGGTCCATCGTCAGCCATGCAGCGCTCGCTTACTACGCGTGACGCCGCGCGAACGTGCTCACGAAAATGCGCTACGCCGCCGGATCTCCAGCCCTCGGTCGCTCGCTTGCCTTCGCGCTCTCGCGCTCGACGAGGTAGCCGAACTCGGACCGGAAGCGGGCCGGTGAAAGATTGGCGGTGGCCGCAAGCTTTGCGAGCTCGCGTGCGTCGTCGAAATCTTCGGGTTTGAGCCGCAGCATGTACGCGTAGGCGATGAGGTAGCGGTCGCTGTTGACGTCGACCATGCGAACGCGCATCCGCCCCGTCTCGGGGCTCATGATCTCCTCGAACGGCACAGGCTTGAAACGCCCCTGCTGGATCGACACGAGGGCGTCCGAGCCCCCTTCGATCACGTATTTGGCGGCGCAGTAGCCGAGATCGCGCGTGTACTCCATGTCGAACGGAATCGGATCCGCGCAGCGCACCTCGTAGCCGATGTTCTTCGCGACGATGGTCGCCTTCATGCCGAGCGCCGCGAGCCGCTCGCGCACGCGCGCTTTGACGATGTCGCCGAAGCTGATCTCGTCGAGGCGCAGGTGCCCGTGCTCGTCCCGCTCGGCGGTCGACAGATCGGCGAGGTCCTCGGGAGGTACGATCTCCGCGAGGCCCTCTGCGAGGACGACCACGCCGTCCGAGCGGCCCTCCGCCTGGCGCTTGATGATCGCGCCGGTGAGGGTGTCGACGATCGTCTTCAGTCGAACGGTGCGCCCGCTGAACTCCTCGGGGATCAACGTGAGCGTCGTGCCGGCGCCCTTGCCGATTCCGAGCGCGAGATGCCCGGCTTTCCGCCCCATAGCCACCACGAAGTACCATCGCCCCGTCGTGCGGGCGTCGACCATCAAGTTGTGGACGATGCCGACTCCGACGTGCCTCGCCGTCTGGTAGCCGAACGTCCAGACGTCGTGCGGCAAGTCGAGGTCGTTGTCGATGGTCTTGGGGACGTGGACCACGCGGAGCGCGCCGCCGGCGGCCTGCGCCAGCTTATAGGCGCTGAACGCGGTGTCGTCGCCGCCGATGCTGAGCAGCATTCCGACGCCGAGCTTCTTCAGCGCGTCGGCCACTGCCCGGAGATGTTCGGGCTTCTTCGTCGGGTTGGCCCGCGCTATGCCGATGTGCGAACCGCCGCGAAAGTGGATACGGCTGGTGTCGGCGATCGTCAACGGGACGACGTGCGACGTGTCACCCTGGATGAGCCAACGAAACCCGTCGAGCACTCCGAGCACTTCGACGTTGGAGAGACAGGCGCGAATGGTGGCGGCCCCGATCACGCTGTTGATTCCCGGGGCGGGGCCGCCCCCTACGATGATGGCGAGTTTGCCGCTGGTGTTGTTCACGATTCCGTTGGGGTCAGGGGTTGCCGTCGTTGGACGGTAGGCAGCGCTGCGTACCGGCGCGCCGTCTCACGGTGCGAAGGCGAGGGAAGTAACACAGAAGCTGTACGTGCCGGGAGCCGCGGCAGCGCTGACCTGAAAATTGATGTGCGTCGCCGTCGCTGGCGGCCCGGCGAGCCCCGCGCCGGCGTCCGGCTGCCAGCACGTCGTGTTGAAGGCCGACCACACGATGGTCCCCGACGCGGCGGTCAGGTTGGCGCAATAGTCCTTGCCTGCGTTGTCGATGAGGATCCGCATGCCCTGAGGAGCGAGCCCGCTGACGCTGTACTTGATACCGGTGCCGGTGGCCGCCACCGTCCCGATGGCGGCGCCGCCGCCTTGCTGGTTCAGGTTGACGCCGATACCGCCGCCCCACGTCGCTGCACTCTGCATCCCAGTACTCACGGTCCCGCAGAAGTTCGTCGTGTCCACGCACGCCGTGCTCGTTCCGGCCGTCACTCCTGCCGGCGGGAGCGAGTCGGCGTACGAATAGACGTAACCCCCCATCCCGGGGACGCCCGCGGCGCCGCTCGCGGCATAGCCTTGGCCCGTCAACGCGATGCCGCCTGTCGTCGGTGCAGCGCATGCCGCGCCCGCGTCGATCGATCCCGAGCCGGCAACGGACCCCGAGGTCGCCCCCGACGCGCTGCTGCCCGATCCAGCCGAGCCCGAGCTCGATACCCCGGAGCTCGATGAGCCAGACGCCGCGGAGCCAGAAGCGGAGGACCCTGAGCTGGAAGATCCCGAGCCGGCGCCGGAGCCTGCTGCGCCGGAACCTGCTGCGCCGGAGCCAGAAGCGCTGGCGCCCGAGGACCCCGAGCCACCCCCGCCGTCACCTGCAAAGGGCGGGTTGGAGGTGCTCGAGCACGCGGCGGCGCTCGCAAAGCAGGCGAGCACGGCAAAGGCGTACGGCGGGGCGGTGCGGAACGGCATCGGCATGGGGATTCTCCTGCTCTGAAAACGAAATGAAGGTGGGACAGAACGGCAAGGGCCGGTGAATCGAAAGCGCAGCGCTCCCGACTGGCAACACCGGCGCGTATACATGGTCGTCGGCGGGGATGCGCCGCGGCTCACCCAAATGCGCGTTGCTCGTGGTGGCACGCGCAGAGCGGGCCGCGACCGCCGTGGACGTCGCAGAGAGCCTGGATCGAAAGGCCGGGTCGCCCCTTCGGCCGGTGGTCTTACGGGCAGCTCGGGAACTGGCCGTGACCAGGCACATTCTGCCCAGCCGTCCAGTGAACCCCGTCGTCCTCGAGCACGTGACCGTACTCGTCCGTCACCAGCAGGTCGATCGGGTTGGGTACCATCGTGCCGTTGATGGTCCAGTGCGGATCGGCGACCGTTCGCGCGGCCATCGTGGTCCAAGCGCAACCACCGTTGGCTCGGTACTCGACCTTCTGGATTCCGTACTTCGCATTCGTGACGACCATGGCGAGGTAATACGTCTGCGTGGTCTTCGTGAAGCTATATTCGATGTTCCCAGAGACCGGGCAGGGCACGAATTTCGCTGTGAGTGAGCCGTTGGGTACGCTGCCGGGGTTCAAGCTCCCGTGGACGGCCTGGTAGGCCGTCGGGCTCAGGTCGAGGTGGTCCTGCTGGCACGGAGCGTTCACGCTCGGGTTCTTCGGGTCGTACGGGCAACTGTCGACGACGAGCAATGTCTTTCCGTTGGCTTGGATGCACTTGCCGCAACTCGTCGAGCTCGCATAAAGCGCGTTGGAGAGCGCGACGTACATTCCGTCCGCCGGCCACGGCACGCCGCAGTTGTTCGCCGAGGTCTGCGCGTAATACGTCAGGCCGACGCTGTACGTCTTTCCTGGGGAGCAGCTCGGTGTCCCCGCACCGGCGTCCGGGCAGGCGACTGGCGCGCCGGAGCTCGATCCGGAGCCGGAGCCCGACGGCGCGCCGGACCCCGATGCGCCGGAGCTCGAGCTGCCCGAGGTCGACGCGGAACCGGAGCCCGATGGCATGCCCGAGCTCGACGAGGCGCCGGACGTCGGGGAGGAGCCAGAACCGGAGAACGCGCCGGAGCTCGTCGCGAAGCCAGAGCCGGAGCCGGACGAGGAGGCAAAACCCGAAGCCGCTCCGGACGAAGAGCCACCGCCCGATCCGACCGCGGACCCGGACGTCGAGCGGCCGCTGCCGCCGCTTTGATTGCCGCCACCATCGGAGCTGCCAGGCAACGTCGTGTCGGTGCTGCCGCACGCGGCGGCGACCGCCGCTGGAACCGCAACCGCCCAGATCCCTATGAGCACCCTTCGCACGATCCGGCTCCTCCGTCCTGGTCCACGCGTCCTGTCCGATGGGAGCGCGAAGTCATCGCCTCTCCGCGAATCTGCGCCTCCTCGCCCGATCTCTTGGACGATCGTGGACGCGAAGCGCTACCCATAACCGTTTCTCTGGCACGCAATCCGGCGATTCGCGAGCTGTTCGTCACTCCTGATGGCCGACGCGGACTTTTACACAGGCGGTGCTTCGCGCGCAGCCGCGCGGGTCTCCCGCGCTTCACCGCCGCGCAAGGGTTGCCTCGAAATGCGCCGCGGCGATCGGAAGGCACGTCACCGGCGCAGGAGGTCGTAGTGCGCGCGGACGGCGGCGATGACGGCTCCCGCGTCGCGGGTCCTGCCGAACGCCGCGAGCGCGCGATCGATCGCGCGAGTGAACGCCGAAGGCGCGATGCTCGCCACGCTCGGCACGCGCTGGCTCCGGCGGAAGTCGCGTACCGTGGCGCGTGAGAGAGGGTCGTAGAGCGACAGGTCGACGTCGGTGCGCGCCGGAATGGAGCCCTTCAGCGGGTTGAACGCGTCCTGGCCTTCTCTCGAGCCGAATACCTTGAGGAGCTCGATGGCGTCGCCGCGGTGGTTCGCGCGCTTGGGCAGGCCGAACACGTCCGTCGTAAACACGAACGCAGACGCCGCGCCGGGGCTTGGCGCCTGCCCGAAGTGCTCGTCCCAACGGCAACCTTTGTTCGTCAGGTATCCCTTGGCCCAGTCGCCCATGAACGTCATCGCAGCACGGCCATGGCGCACGAGGTCCACGGCGCCGTCCCACGAGAGGAGCGACGCGTCCTCGTTTGCGTAATCGAGCATTCGTCCGACGTGCTCGAGCATCCGACGCAGCTCGGGATCGTCGGCGCTGCGCCTTCCCGCGAAAAAGTCTCGATAATAATCGAGGCCGCACTCGGCGACGAGCACCGATTCGAACGCGAGCATCGTCAGCGTCCAGGGGTCGCGGTACCCGAACGCCAACGGAAGAACGCCGCGCTCGCGTAGCGCGTCGGCCGCTCGATACAGGTCGTCCAGGGTCTTCGGAGGCACGAGGCCGTTCTCGCGAAGCAGCCGCGGATTGAAAAAGAGAGAGTTCGTTCGATGGATGTTCAGCGGCACGGCATAGATGCGGCCGCGGTGCGACACGAGATCGAGCACGTCGCGCGGGAACAAGCTGTCCCACCCCTCGGAGGCGAACAGAAAATCAATCGGGTCCATTTGCTCGCCGACGGCCGTGCGCTTGACCCAGGAGAGCAGCGCGCGACCGCCGTTGACCTGAAAGGTGTCCGGCGGCGCACCGCGAAGCATGCGCGGGGAGAGCTGCGCCCGCGCGCTCCCGGGACCGTCTGCGGTGGCCCTGACGATGCCGCGCCGGCGGGGACGTGCCCGCCCGTATACGCCCAGAAGCGCGCTGAGAGCGTCGATTTCCCCGCGCCGGACCCACCAGCTCAAGATCTCGGGCTCGATGGTCAGCTGTCCGCGCAACCCGGGTGGGCTTCCCGCCGCGGCGGCTCCGCTCGCGCCCCCGGCGCTCTTCACGGAGCGGGCGCGAGCGCACCACTCCGTGAACGCGTCGCGGGCGCGTCGGAGCCGCGAAGCCACCGTCCCCTCCGGCACGCCAAGCCGGAGCGCGACACGGGGGATGGGCATTTCGTCGAGCTCGACGAGCTGAAATACCAGGCGCGCGTCCTGTGGCATCCGCTCGAGCGCCTCCTCCAGCAACGCCCGGCCGAAGAGCTCGTCGGTCAACTCTTCGACGGATGGCCCCGGCTCGCTTGGCGCCTCGGAGAGGCCAGCCTGCATTCGCCCGCGCCGGAGGTGTCCCCGGCGCGAGTTGCTCGCAATGCGGGCCGCCGTGGCAAACAGAAAAGGCCGCTCGTTCTCGGGTCGTAGCTGGGAGAGCTTCGCAGCCGCGACGATGAAGACCTCTTGCACGGCGTCGTCGAGCTCTCCCTCGGGGACGCCGAGACGTGCGAGGTAGCGTGCCAGCGGAATCCGTTGGGCGGTGGCGAGCGCGCGCAGCCGGTCCTCGTCGGCGCCGTGGCCGGCGCCGTCGCTGGTTTCGGCCGCGGTCCCCAGCACAGGCGCGGGGTCGCGGAGACTCGCCGCGTAGCTCATGGCGCTCAGTCTAGCGCGGCGTTGTACCGGGCGCTGCGGCGAGCAGCCTTCGCCCGGAGCGCGACCGCAAAGAGCGCCTCACCGACGGGACCTCGGCATATTGCGACTGGGCGCGCGCAGCGCCTCAGCTTGCGGCGAGCGCCGGCACCGGCACGGAGGCGCGCGCCTTCGCGTCACGAAGGTAATCGGCGAGCGCAGGCTCTCGTTTCACCATGGCGAAAACGCGGCTCGATGCGCGCGCGAGATGGCGCTTCGCGGTCGCGAGCGAAATGTGCATTGCCGCCGCCACGTCGACGAGCTCGAGCTTCTCCACGTGACGAAGGACGAAGACGCGCCGGGTGCGTGGTGCCAGCTTGCCGAGGATGCCTTCGAAGCGGGTGAGCGCCTCTCGCGCCGCGCCGTCGTCGCCCTCGTAATCGGCGACTTCCGGCACTTCTCCAGTCGCGGTCAAACGCAAGCGCCAGCGCCGGCGCCGCCGAAGCTCGGTGCACGCCACCCTCAGCGTGATCCCGATCAGGAAGCTTCGGAGCGCGCTCGGTTGGCGCAGCCTCGGCAGTTGCTCGAAGAGACGCGAGAACACCTCCTGCACGTGATCGTCGACGTCGTGCGAGCCGGTCCACCGGAGCAGCTTCGACCGAACCTGAAGTCCATACCGCCGCCAGATGGCAATTGGTGCCCGCGGATCACCACCGCAGGCCGCGAGCGCCAGCTCCTCGTCCGACGTCTCACTGTTTATGATGAGACGCGTGGTCGACGGCGGGGCGACCGGCGCGACGAGCTCCCAAGGCAGAGCGGCGACGAACAACTGCGAGCCCAGCCGTGGTTCGGCGTGCTCGGCGCCGCAGTCGCCGCCCGGAGCGGCGAGCCCCCCCGCTTCTTGAGGGGGCGCAACGCGGAGGGAGCTCGATTTAAGTAAGCCGACAAACTTACGATGCAACTGCGTCGATGCGGCGGAAGAAAAGGAAACCGACATGCTGGATGATATGTCCGGCACTCCTCGAAACGATCGAGAAACGACACTGACGCACTCGTGACGCCGCGCGGCACCGGGTCCCCCCGCGGGGGCGTCGCGCGCCGTTTGCCCAACGTTCTCAGGGCAGCAGGTACACGTCGTCGATGAAGAAGTCGAAGGTCGACGCCGTGGGCACCTGGAAGTGCAGCGCGTAGATCTTCTTCACGTCGAGGCCGTTCGGGAACGCCTGGCCGAAGCCCTGCTGCTTCAGGTCGGTCCACTTGAACTGCACCCACTGCCAATCGGCGGTGAGGGCGGGGAGAGGGGCCGTCCCGAAGCTGATGGCGAAGGCGTCGTTGCACTGGTTAGTGGCCTTCGACGTGCCCGTGGGATTGCAGATCCCGCCGGCAGGGTCGGTCTGGTCGTCGGTGACGCTGACGGTCACCGCCGATGAGACGACGCCGTTCGCGGCCTTGGCGAAGAAGCCCATTCCGGAGAACGCGCTCGCGTCGTACGTCGACTTCGCCGAGCCGCCCTCGCCGTTGCCGGGGTCGTTAAAGTTGAAGCCAACGCCTGCGCCCCAGGTCGTAAAGCCCATCCCGGCGGTTTCGGCGGCGAAGTGGCTCGAGCAGCGCGCGGGGTTGAGGGCCGCGGGTTTGAACGGCGTCATGGGCATCGGCGTCTGCATGCCGGTTGGCGTCAAGTCGTTGTACGTGTACCAGGCGCCGGTCCGTCCTCCGGCGACGAGAATGGAGCCGGTGCCTAATTCCATGTCGTCCACGAGGACGGCGCCCGCCGGCGGCTGCGGGCAGGAGCTCGTCCCGCTGTCCGTCGCAATCGATCCGGAGCTCGCGCTGCCGGAGCTGGCGGTGCCACCGTCCGTGTTGGAGCTGGTGCTCGAAATACAGGCCACAACGGGGAGAAGCGTGAGGCCGGCGGCAACGCGCCTCCAAGCCAGGATGGTCTTTCGATTGCTCACGTCAGCACCTCAGAAAGCAGGAGTTAGTCTCAATTTCGGCGGATCGCGCCCGGCTCCTGGAGATCACCGAGAGATGGGCGAAAGCGATACATAGTAGCACCCTGGGCACCGAGGCGGCTCATCGAAACGCTTGAGCACCCGCTCTTGCCGCAGCGGCGCGGCACCGGGCGCGGCACTAACGCGGCACCGGGCGCGCCGCACGCGCGCCCAAGGGTCCCATTCGTGAGCCTCGGGCAGGTCGAGCGGCCACATACGTACGACCATCTGCATGCGATCCTCGCCGTCTTTCGTTGCCACATTCGCCACGGCCTCCGCCTTGTTCGCCGCCGCCTGTTTCGTCTCGTCCTCCGGCGGGCCGACCGGTCCCGCTTCGTCCGGCAGCGCCGCGAGCGGCAGTGCGGCCAGCGGG
>JALYHV010000307.1 GCA_030776205.1 Myxococcota bacterium
GAGCCCGGTGGCCACCGACGGCGTCTTCCTCCGCGTCGCCGCAGAAGGTTTCGAAGTCGCGTCGGCCCTTTTGCGCCCCAGTTTCGTCGAGCTGGCTGCAGTGCTCGGGGACGACCCCTTTGCTCGAAAGTGGTGACGTTCGACGCGCGATGCGCGATGCTCCACCCGCCGAATGCACCTCACGCCGCGCGACGTGGACAAGCTCATGCTGCACGGAGCGGGCGTCGTTGCGCAAAAGCGGCTCGCGCGGGGACTTCGTCTCAACTACCCAGAGGCCGTAGCCTTGCTGGCCACGCAAATCCTGGAGCTCATTCGGGACGGACACTCTGTCGCGGGGCTCATGGATCTGGGCAAACGCATACTCGGTCGCGTGCACGTGATGAACGGCGTGGCGGACATGATCGTCGAAGTGCAGGTCGAAGGCACGTTCGCCGACGGTACGAAGCTCGTCACCATCCATCGCCCGATTGGCCTGGAGCGCGTCGATCTCGCGCTCGCACTGCACGGAAGCTTCTTGCCTCCCCCGGCCGCTACCAGCTTTCCCTCGACGTCCGCCGATGAGTCGGCGCCGCCGGGTGCGTTTCTGGTCATGCCCGGCACGCTCGCGCTCAACGAGGGACGCGATAGCATCGAGGTGGTGGTCAAGAGCATCGGCGATCGTCCGATCCAGGTCGGAAGCCACTACCCCTTCGCGGAGACCAACGCGGCGCTGCTCTTCGACCGCGAGCGCGCCGCGGGGCGCCGCCTGGACATTCCGGCCGGAACGGCAGTGCGCTTCGAGCCGGGCGACCAGAAGACCGTCCGCCTTGTACGCACCGCCGTGACGACCGGAGCCGGCAGCGAGGGCAGATGAGCGTCACCATCGACCGCAGACACTACGTCGATATGTTCGGCCCGACGACGGGCGACAAAGTCCGGCTAGGAGACACGAGGCTGGTCGTCGAGGTCGAGCACGACTTTGCAGTGTACGGGGACGAGTGCAAGTTCGGTGGCGGCAAGGTGCTCCGGGACCGACAGGGGCAACGCGCCGGAACGGGCGACCGCGAGGCGCTGGACTGCGTGATTACCAACGTCCTGGTCATCGACGCAGGGGGCATCTACAAGGCCGATGTCGGGATCAAGAGCGGACGCATCGCGGGGATCGGCAAGGCCGGCAACCCCGACGTGATGCCGGGCGTGACGCCCGGCATGATCGTGGGCGTCACGACGGAGGCGATCGCCGGCGAAGGGCTCGTTTTGACGGCAGGCGGCATCGATTCGCACGTGCACTTCATCTGCCCGCAGCAAGCCGACGAGGCGCTGGCTTCGGGGATCACGACCTTCGTCGGCGGTGGAACCGGACCGGCGACGGGGACGAACGCGACGACGTGCACGCCTGGCTCGCGCGCAATCCAGCAAATGCTTCAGGCGACCGACGCGCTGCCCATCAACATCGGCCTGACCGGTAAGGGCAATTCGTCGTCACCGGAGGGTTTGGTGGAGCAAATCCGCGCGGGTGCGGTAGGGCTGAAGCTCCACGAAGACTGGGGAACCACGCCCCCTGCCATCGATTGCTGCCTGGGCGTAGCGGAGCAGGAAGACGTGCAGGTCACCATCCACACCGACACGCTGAACGAGGCGGGATACGGCGACGACTCCATAGCCGCGTTCAAGGGTCGGACGATCCACACCTACCATTCGGAGGGCGCCGGCGGAGGGCACGCGCCGGACATCATACGTGTGTGCGGCGAGCCGAACGTCATTCCGAGCTCGACCAATCCAACACGTCCCTTCACGGTCAACACCCTCGACGAGCACCTCGACATGCTGATGGTCTGTCATCACCTGGACAAGACCATCCCCGAGGACGTCGCGTTCGCGGAGAGCCGCATTCGCGGCGAGACCATAGCCGCCGAGGATATTCTGCACGACATGGGCGCGATCAGCATCGTGTCGAGCGACAGCCAGGCGATGGGGCGCGTTGGCGAGGTGATCACTCGGACGTGGCAGACGGCCGACAAGATGAAAGGCGATCGCGGCCCCCTCCCAGAGGAGTGGGGGAATAACGACAACGCGCGCGTGAAGCGCTACGTGGCCAAGTACACGATCAACCCTGCGATCGCCCATGGGATGGCACACGAGATTGGCAACATCGCCGTGGGCAAGTGGGCAGACCTCGTCCTCTGGCGCCCTGCGTTCTTCGGCGTGCGTCCCGAACTCGTGCTCAAGGGAGGATTCATCGCGTGGGCGCAGATGGGCGATCCCAACGCGTCGATTCCCACCCCTCAGCCACTCCGAATGCGCCCCATGTTCGGCGCGCTGGGCGGCGCCGTCGGCACGTCGAGCATCGCCTTCGTTTCGACGCGGTCCGTCCTCGAGGGCGGCCTGGGGGAGCTCGGGCTGACCAAGCAGCTGGTCGCCGTCAAACGCTGTCGCGGCATCGGGAAGCGGGACATGGTTCACAACGATGCCTTGCCGTCCATCTCCGTCGATCCGGAGACGTACGAGGTCCGCGCCAACGGCGAGCTGCTGCGCTGTCCCCCGGCGTCGGACCTGCCCCTCGCCCAACTCTATCACCTCTTTTAGCCTGTCGTCGTCGAGCTAGCGACCGCCCAACCCGACCGAAAGAAACGATGACCCTGACCTGGAGGCTGCTGCAGCTCGCTGACTCGGGGTTTCCCAGCGGGGGATTCGCGCATTCGGCCGGGCTCGAGGTGGCCGTGCTGCTCGGAGAGCTCCCCGATCCTGCCCGCCTCGACTCCTGGGTGCGTGCGCACCTCTGGAGCGTAGGCCACGGGTCGCTGCCCTTCGTCGGCGCGGCGCACGACGATCCCGGAGAGCTCGCACGACTCGACGGTCTGGACGATGCGTTCCTCACGAACCACGTCGCCAACCGGGCCAGCCGCACGCAGGGACGCGCTTTTCTCGCCACGTGTGCGCGCGTCTTCGACGAACCGGCCCTCCTCGCCCTCGCCGAGCGCGTGCGGGCGGCTGAGGTCGCGGCCCACTTGGCGCCGCTGTTCGGCGCCACGCTGTCCGAGCTCGGGCTGGCACGGAAAGACGCCCTTTCGCTCCATTTGCTGCTCGCCCTGCGGAGCGTCTCGTCCGCCGCGGTGAGGCTCGGCGTGGTGGGGCCCCACGAAGCGCAGCGTCTGCAGCGTCGCCACGCGGAAACGATGGACGCCGTTCTCGGGGCGTGCTCCACGCTTCGCCCCGAGGTTGCTGCGAGCGCCGCGCCCCTACAGGACGTCTTCGGGGCCGCACACGATCGCCTTCACGCCAGACTTTTCCAAAGCTGAGGTGCTCCCATGGCGCACGATCACGATGGGGATGAACACGACCGGCACCATCACGAGTACATCGGCGCGCACTCTCACGAGCCATGGCGAGACCCCGGCGTCTTCCCCGACCGCGAAACGGCGCGACGTCACGCACGCAACTACAGCGACCGCGCGTTCACCGTGGGCATCGGCGGTCCCGTCGGCAGCGGAAAGACCGCGCTCGTCCTCGCGCTGTGCCGCGCGCTGAGGGATCGCCTGAGCTTGGGGGTCGTCACGAACGACATCTTCACGCGAGAAGACGCCGAGTTCCTGCACCGAAACCAGGCGCTCGCGCCAGAGCGGATCCGCGCCGTCGAGACCGGGGGCTGCCCGCACGCCGCCATCCGCGAGGACATCAGCCACAACCTCGATGCGCTCGAGCAGCTGATGTTCGCCGTGCGGCCGCAGCTCCTCTTCATCGAGAGCGGCGGTGACAACCTCGCCGCTCAGTTCAGCCGCGAGCTCGTCGACTACACGATCTACGTGGTAGACGTCGCCGGTGGTGACAAGGTGCCGCGAAAAGGCGGCCCCGGAATCACGCAATCGGATCTCCTCGTCGTCAACAAGACCGATCTCGCGATCCACGTAGGCGCGAGCCTCGAGGTGATGGCTCGCGACGCGCGCGCCATGCGGGGGGACGGTCCGTTCGTGTTCGCTCAGGCGAAAAACGGAGTTGGCGTCGAGACCATCATCGAGTCGATCCTCGGAGCGCTGCGAACGGCGACACGATCGGCCGAGCCGTAAACGGAAAAACCAGAGGGCGTCGCGCACCGCGCAATTCGGCAATCCTCGTTCGTTTCACGGTGGCGCCGCGGTCGAAAGTTCATCACGCGGAAAACTGCCCGAAACAGGCGAAGTGACACGGTCGAGGGGCTCGCCGCCGATGAGCAAGGCGCGAAAGAAACCCAAGAAACCTGCGCTCGTCTGCGCGGAAGCTCGCGCGAAGTGAGGAGGAACACATGCGAAGGTGGCTAGTTGGTATCGCGGCGTCATGTCAGATTGCGATGGTCGGTTGCAGCAAAGAGGAGCCCAAACCTGCAGCGGGGACCACTCCAGCGGCGTCGGCTCCGGCCGCTCCCGCGCCAGCCGCGGCCGCGGCGTCCGACGTGATCAAAGTCGGCATTTTGCACTCCCTGTCGGGCACGATGGCGATCAGCGAGACCTCGCTGAAGGACGTCGCGCTGATGACCATCGACGAAATCAATGCCAAGGGCGGTGTTCTCGGCAAAAAGATCGAAGCCGTCGTGGTGGACCCGGCCTCCAACTGGCCCCTCTTCGCGGAAAAGGCGCGCGAGTTGCTCCAGAAGGACGCGGTCTCGGCGGTCTTCGGCTGCTGGACCTCAGTGTCGCGGAAGTCCGTCCTCCCCGTCTTCGAGGAGCTGAACGGGTTGCTCTTCTACCCCGTGCAGTACGAGGGCGAAGAGTCTTCGTTCAACGTTTTCTATACCGGCGCCGCGCCCAACCAGCAGGCGATTCCAGCGGTCGAATATCTCATGGGTGAGAAAGGCGGCGGTGCAAAGCGCTTCGAGCTGCTCGGTACGGACTATGTTTACCCGCGGACGACGAACAAAATTCTCCGGTACTTCCTTCATTCCAAGGGCGTCTCGGATGACGACATCCACGAGGAGTACACGCCGTTCGGGCACAGCGACTACCAGACGATCGTCGCCAACATCAAAAAGTTCGCGACGGGCAAGCGGACCGCCGTCATCTCCACGATCAACGGGGACTCGAACGTCCCGTTCTACAAGGAGCTCGCCAACCAGGGACTCCACGCCGAGGACATTCCCGTCGTCGCTTTCTCGGTCGGCGAAGAGGAGCTGCGCGGAATCGACACCAAGCCTCTGGTCGGCCATTTGGCGGCGTGGAACTACTTCATGTCCATCCCGACCCCCGAGAACAAAGCGTTCATCGATCAGTGGAAGGCCTACGTGAAAGCGAAGAACCTTCCCGACGGCGACAAGCGCGTCACCAACGATCCCATGGAGGCCACGTACATTGGCATCCACATGTGGGCGCAGGCGGTCGCGCAGTCGGGCACCACGAACGTCGACGCCGTGCGACAAGCGCTGGGGTACCAAGTTTTCCGTTCGCCATCGGGCTTCGACATCACGCTCGACGCCAAGAACCACCACCTGCACAAGCCAGTCTTCATCGGCGAGGTGACAGCCAACGGGCAGTTCCAGGTCGTGTGGAAGTCCGAAGGCCCGATCCGCGCGCAGGCGTGGAGCCCCTTCATCCCGGAGAGCGCCAAAAAGGTCGCCGACTGGACCTATCCGTGGGTCTGCGGCAATTGCACCGAGCCGAAGTACGCCGGCGTGACCGGCCCTATGGCGAAGCGCTGAGGCGCGCTCGCGTCCGGGCGAGGGGGTTGAAGGAGAATCATGGCACCAACACCGCGCGCACGGCCCTTTTGGATCCCGGCTGCGGCGGCCGCCCTCATGCTGCTCTTCATGGGGACCGCGCGCGCAGAAGGCGGCGCGTTCGAGGAGGGTCTCGCCGGCCTGTCACAGCCCTCCACCGAAGGCGTGGCTCATGCCGTGGAAACGCTAGGCGCGTGCGGTGACGAGCGCGCGCTTGGCGTGCTCGAAGCCCTGCGCGACGGCGACCTCACGGTGACCGACTCGGGAAAGGTCTACCTCCATGATCGCTCGGGGGCCGCGCGGGACGCCGCCACGGGCGCGGCGCCAGGGTCCGATCCGGGCCATCCTCCAAGCTCGAACAACGCCGTCCGCCGCGTGCTTGCGCCCCTCGTCGCCCGACTCGAGCTCGGCTCCCGGGACGCACAGGTCCGCCTCGCCGCGGTCGACACCCTGGGGAAGCGAGACAGCGACGAAGACGCCCAAGCCTTGCATTCCGCGCTCGAGCGGGAGAAAGACGGGACGGTCCGCCGGGCGATCGTGGCCGTCCTAGCGGAGCGAGACCTCGCCAGCGTCGACGTAGCGCGGCGGCTGGGGGCGGTGAAGGCGATCCAGCAGTCGGGATCGGTCCGCTTTAGGCCCAAGCTGAGGACGCTCACGACCGCAGGGCCCGACGGCTCGTATCCCGAGGCGGACGCGGGGGTGCGGGCCGCCGCGGAGCGTGCTCTCACCGCGCTCGATAGAAAGCAGCTCCTCGTCGATAGAACCGCTGACCTGATTTATGGAATGAGCACCGGAAGCATCTTGCTGCTTTGCGCGCTAGGGCTGGCCATCACGTTCGGCGTGATGCGCGTCATCAACATGGCGCACGGCGAAATGCTGATGATCGGCGCGTATGCCACTTACGCGACGCAGGTATTTTTTCGGTCGCATTTCCCGGCGCACGTCTCTCTCTATCTCATCGCCGCCGTCCCCGTCGCGCTGCTGAGCTGCATGGCGCTAGGGGCCCTGCTGGAGCGCAGCGTCATCCGCTTTCTCTACGGTCGTCCGCTCGAAACGCTTCTGGCGACGTACGGGCTCAGCCTGCTGCTCATCCAGTCCGTTCGGTCCATCTTCGGCGCACAGAACGTCGCCGTGGAAAACCCGCCCTGGTTGGCGGGGGGCACCGAGATTTTCGATGGTGTCGTCGTCCCGTACAACCGCGTTGCGGTCGTCCTCTTCACGGCGGTCGTCGTAGGGTTCATCGCTTTCGTTCTGCGCGGCACCTCCCTCGGCCTCGCGGTGCGGGCCGTCACGCAGAACCGGGCCATGGCGGCGTGCATGGGCATTCGCACTGCGCGGGTAGACACGTGGACGTTCGCGCTCGGTTCGGGCGTCGGGGGACTTGGCGGCGTGGCGCTATCTCAGCTCGGAAACGTCGGGCCGGATCTCGGCCAGAGCTTCATCGTCGATTCCTTCCTGGTGGTGGTCTTGGGCGGCGTAGGCAAGCTCGTGGGGAGCGTCCTCGCGGCGTTCTCGCTGGGCATCCTCAGCAAGTTCCTCGAGCCCATCGCCGGCGCGGTGCTCGGGAAAATCGTGGTGCTGATGGCTGTCGTATTGGTCATCCAGAAGAGGCCGCAGGGGCTGTTCTCGAATCGCGTGCGCGGAGTGGAGACGGCATGACGGCAGCTCCGACTGGGGGGGTCTTCACGCGCCCCTCGCGCCGCTGGGACATGTGGCTCGTCGTGACCGTGTGCGCGGTCGTCACGCTGCTCGTGCCGCTCCTCAACGTGCTACCCGCCGAGAGCAGCGCTTTCCACGTCTCCGAGTTCGCCGTGACGCTCGTCGGCAAGCTCACTTGCTATGCGATCGTCGCCGTCGCGATGGACCTCGTGTGGGGTTACGCCGGCATCCTGAGCCTTTGCCACGGGCTCTTCTTTGCTCTGGGCGGCTACGCAATGGGGATGTACCTAATGAGGTCCATCGGTACGGAGGGAATGTACCGGAGCACCCTGCCCGACTTCATGGTGTTCCTCGATTGGAAGGAGCTCCCCTGGTACTGGCTTGGCTTCGACCACTTCGGTTTCGCGATGGCGATGGCGCTCGTCGTTCCCGGCGCGGTGGCTTATGTCTTCGGGTTCTTCTCGTTTCGCTCACGCATCGGGGGCGTCTACTTCTCGATCATGTCGCAGGCGCTCACCTATGCCGCGATGCTGCTCTTCTTCCGCAACGCGACGGGGTTCGGTGGAAACAACGGCCTGACGGACTTCAAGCGCATCCTCGGCTTCTCGCTGCGCGAGCCGAGCACGCGCGCGTCGCTCTGCGGGCTGAGCGGCGCGGGCCTCGCCCTCACGTACAC
>JALYHV010000308.1 GCA_030776205.1 Myxococcota bacterium
GTCTTCGTCGGCGGCCGGTCTTGGGCGACGCTCCGCTCGACGACCCTTGCGACCGGGCCTAAGCAGGCGCTCGATGGCGAGTCAACGACTGCGTCTCCTTGGGCCGCTCTGGTTCGTGGCGAGCGCGTGGGCCGCCGGGCTGGCGTGGACGGCGCATGCTCAGGCGGCCGCTGGCAAGCTCCTCAAGGGTCCTTACTTGACGGGGCTCTCCGAATCGGGCGTCGAAGTGCGCTTCGAATCGGATGCCCCAGCCCCTGCGGCCGTCGAATTCGTCGGCGAAGGCGACGCGGGGCCGGGGCGCACCTTCGAGGACGGCTCGTCAACAGCGATGCACGTCGTACGCGCCGTCGGCCTGGCTAGCGCGTGCCCCTATGCGTATGCGGTACGAATGGCCGGCGCCGTGGTCGGCCGAGGTCACTTCACCACGGCGCCGCGTGCGGACGCCGGGTCGCCGCTGAAGCTCTTGGTCTACGGCGACGACCGCACCGACCCCGTGGCGCACGCCGCTGTCGTCCGCGCACTGGCGGCGACGCCTTCCGATGTCCTCGTCAACACGGGTGACCTCGTCGAGGACGGCGCACGTGCCTCCGACTGGCAGACGTTCTTCGATGTCGAAAGAGCGCTCCTTCGCGACAGGGCCCTGTTCGTCGCGATCGGCAATCATGAGCTTTACCAGGACTCCGCGGGGGCGAGCTTCGCGAGGTATTTCGGCTTCGATGACGTCACGCGCGGCAAGCAGCTCTTCGGAACGGTGCGGCTCGGACAGGTCCGCCTCTTCTTCCTGAATGCGATGCACGAATGGAGCACCGGCGACGAGCGACGATGGCTCGAGAAGGAGCTCGCCCGGGCTGACGACGAGCCCGGTCTCCTCTGGCGAATCGCCGTCGTTCACCAGGGGCCGTGGTCGTCCGGGCCGCATGGTCCGAATGCCAACCTGGTCGCCGCTCGAGTGCCCGAGCTCCTCGCCGCGCACGGCGTGGACCTCATTTTGTCCGGACATGACCACATTTACGAACGCGGCGCGTCCGGATCCCTGAAATACATCGTCTCGGGCGGTGGAGGGGCGCCGCTCTACCGCATCGCGGAGCTCGCTCCGTCTGCGCGGAAGAGCGAATCGACGTATCACTTCGTGGAAATAGGCGCCGCACGCGATGGGGTCCGTATCGTGGCGCGCCGGATCGACGGGTCCGTGCTCGAACGTTGCGGCTTTGCGAAAGGCCTCCCCTGGGACTGCGATGACCCATCCGGCGCGGCTTCGCGTCCCGGCGACGCGCCGGCGGCCGTCGACCGCCCGCGGTCCGCCGTGCAACAATCCGGTTCGTCCCGGTGCGGTTGCGCGGTGGTCGGCGCTCGTGACAACCACGAGCGGGTTGCGGGGTCCGCCGTGCTCGCGTCGGCTCTTTTCTGGGCGGCGAAGCTCCGGCGACGTCGCCGCTAGCGTAACCGGGACGAGGCGCGAAGGGCGCGCTCGGCTACGTTGACGGTATGGCCCGTCTGCGGCTCGCGATCGCGCTCACCGTGGCGACCCTTTCGCCAGCATGCGGTGCCGCGTCACGTTCGGTTTCACCCGTGACGCCCACGCACATCGACGCCGAACCGCGCATCGTTACAGCCGGCGAAGTAACGACGCAGCGCGAGCTTGCCGCGCGCGCCGAGCGGGCGCTGATGGAGCAGAGGTGGGCCGATGCCGCCGAAGCATACGGGACGCTCGTTGCGGCAGACGGTGGAGGGGTCCACGCCGCCCAATATTCCTTCAACCTCGGTCTCGCGTACGAGGGCATGCGAGAGCGCGTGAAGGCTCGCGACGCATTCGTGACCTTGGCGCAACGCTTTCCCGACGGGCCGACCGCCCGTCCCGCTCTCGTTCGCGCCGCAACGCTGTGCGCGTACATCGAGGACTGGCCGGCGCTCGCCGCCATCGGGGACCTGTTGCTCGCGCGAGCGGACATCGAGGACCTTGAGCGAATCGTTGCGTTGGGAGCCCGCGGCCTCGCCCGCGTGGAGCTCGGCGACGACAAGAGCGCCTCCACGGACATTTTTGATGGTCTCGACGTGTCCGATCGTCTTCACTACGGGGCTCGCGACGTGCTTCCGGTCGCGGTCGCGCAGCTCCGCTTCGCGCTCGGGGAGCTTCGGCGGGTCAGGTCCGAACGGATCCAACTCGACCCGGCTCCACCGGATTTCGTCGAGAGGCTCGAGGCCCGATGCGGCGGGCTACTCGAAGCACAGGCCGCTTACGCCATGGCCGTGCAGTCGATCGACCCCCATTGGGCGGCGATGGCCGGTTATCGGGTGGGGGCCATGTACGGAACCTTGCATCGCGAGCTGATGACGATCTCTCCGCCGCCCACGTCGAAGACCGCCCGCCAGAAGGAAATCTTCTACGCGTTCATGCACATGCGTTATCGCGTCCTGCTCGAGAAAGGCGTCCGCGAAATGGAGCAAACCGTCGCCCTCGGCGAACGCACCGCAGACGCTTCATCATGGATACAGCGCGCCCGGCAGCAGCTGGAGGAGATGAAGGCGTCGCTCGATGAGGAAAAAGCGCGCCTGGAGACGATGCCCTTCAGGGAAACCGACGTGAAAGAGGCGTTGACGGAGCTCACCAAGCGAGCCGCCGCGACCCCGTCGGGCGTCCCCAAGAACTACCGCCCCAAGACCGGTGCCGACCGAGCGCCTCGATAATTGCGTTGACGGCGGCGCCTCTCGCGATTACCCGCATCCGTGATGCGTGGTCAGAGACCGCGCCGGCGCGCGAGCTCGAGCGGGTTTGTTCCTAGGCCGTAGCAGGGTCTGTCTGGCACTTCATGGCGCTCCCGCGCCGCTGTGGCGCGTTGTAACGCATCGCGGCGCTTTGTAAAAGAGCTGCCCTGCGGTCAAAGAAAGGGCAGCGGAGCCTGGTCCTTGCTTGCGCGGAGGCCAGGAGAGAAGTAGTCTTCGCGCCCCCAAAGCGGTGGTCTATCCGCCGCGAGGGCTGGCGTAGCTCAATGGTAGAGCACCTGTTTTGTAAACAGGTGGTTAGGGGTTCAAGTCCCCTCGTCAGCTCGTTGAGCATCTAGGTCGCGGGTCTCCGCGAGGAGTCGAAAGAAAACGAGTCGATACGGAGGGTTGCCCGAGTGGCCAAAGGGAGCAGACTGTAAATCTGCCGGCTATGCCTTCGATGGTTCGAATCCATCACCCTCCACGGTGCCCGCGGAACCGTCAAGGAAGGTCA
>JALYHV010000309.1 GCA_030776205.1 Myxococcota bacterium
TCCGTGCCCACTTCTCGAAACGCCCGGCGCACGACGACCCGCAGGGCCGCGACGTCAAGGCTACGCTCGGCGTCGTGGTCTGGTCGATGAACGTGTGGGAGGCAGACGACGCGCTTGCCACCGCGGCAGCGCGTTGGTCGGAGGACGTCGACCAAGTGCGCATCCTCACCCCCGACAAGGATCTCGGACAATGCTTGCGTGGCGCGCGAGTCGTCCAGGTCGATCGCATGCGCAAGCGCGTCATCGATGAGGCCGCCTTCGTCCTCGCACGCGGGATCCTGCCCTCCAGCCTTCCCGACTACCTCGCGCTCGTCGGAGACACGGCGGACGGGATCCCCGGCGTCGCGGGGTTCGGCGAGAAGACCGCTGCCGCGCTGCTCCGGGAGTACGGCCACCTGGAAGGCATCCCCCCTCGCGCGGCGCAATGGAGCTCCGCCATCCGCGGCGCCGCCGGGCTCGCCGCCACACTCTCGGCCAACCTCGAGCGGGCACGCCTCTACCGCCGACTCGCCACGCTGATCCTCGATGTCCCGCTGCCGCAATCCCTCGACGGCCTCCGGTGGCGCGGCATCCCATCCGCCGCCTTCGACGCCTGGTGCGACTCGGTCGGAGCGCCGGAGTCGCTACGAGGGCACGCGGCCCGCAGCTCGCCCCTCGGCGAGTGATATTCGTCACGCGGGAGGGCCGGCGAGCCGCAACAAAGCGGCGGATTCAGCCGTGGCCCATCATCCAGGGTCTGCCCGACGACGCCACCGCCGGGACCGGGGCGCCCCTGCCCGTCGCGGGCCTGCGCTCGACTGTGAGCGCGTCGCCCGCAAGCACCCTCGGCTCATGGCAGCTCCGCTCGTTGACGTCGCGGGCGCGCAACTGCGAGGCCGCCATGGAGCGGAGGTTCGGCAGGCTCACGATGCGAGCGGCCTCACGTCCGCACTTGCCGCAGACGGCGGGACCGTGCGCATCCTTCATCGCGCGCACCTCGTCGAAAACCCCGTCCACCGCGCAGTCGTATTCGTAGACCGGCATCGCTCTCTCACTTCACCACGGCGAGGTCGGCGCCCGGCGGGATGCTTGGTATGGGTCCTGTCGCGCTGGGCCTAATGTCGACACCGAATATCTCGGTAGGAATGGCCAGCGTCGCGCAAGCGTTCGGAATGTCCACGATCCCGCTGATGCGGCCTTCCACCGGCGCCGTGCCGAGAATCGCGTAAGCTTGCGCACCGGTGAAGCCGAACTTTTTCAGATACGCGATGGCGTTCAGACAAGCCTGCCGGTAAGCCACGTGTACATCGAGGTAGTGCTGCTTGCCCGCCTCGTCCACCGAGATCCCTTCGAAGATTAGGTACGACGAGTAGCGCGGCTCCATTGGACTGGACTTGAAGATCGGGTTTTTCACGCCGTACTTGGCCATTCCTTCTTTGATGATACTGACGCGGATATCCACGTATCCAGCCATTTCGATCGCCCCGCAGAAGGTGATCTCACCGTCGCCCTGAGAGAAGTGAATGTCTCCCATCGAGAGGCCGGCCCCTTTGACGTAAACCGGAAAATAAACGGTTGACCCGCGCGACAGGTTCTTGATGTCACAGTTCCCGCCGTGCTCGCGCGGCGGAACGGTACGGGCCCCTTCGGCGCCGGCAGCGGCCGCGGCGTCGCCCTTCATGCGGCCCATATGGGCGGTCTCCGCTGAGGGCAGTGCGCAGAGCGGCGGGACGCGCGTGGGGTCCGTGTCGAAGAGCGCCCTCTCCCGGGCATTCCAGGTCTTGAGTAGCTCCTTGGAGGGGAGACACCCTATGAGCCCAGGGTGCATGATCCCGGCGAATTCCACTCCAGGGATGTGCCGCGAGTTCGCGTAGATCCCGCTGAACTGCCAGCACGCCTTGCGCGCCTCAGGGTAGTGCTCGGTCAAAAATCCGCCGCCGTTCTCCTTAGCGAAGATGCCGGTGAACCCCCACTGGTACTTCGGGAGAACGCCTAGATCGAGGATGTCGACGGCGAGCAGATCGCCTGGCTCGGCGCCATGCACGCCGATCGGCCCGCTCAAGTAGTGCACCTTCGTGAGGTCGACGACCTGCACGTCCTTTGCGCTGTCGTCATCGTGAATCTGGCCGCCCGTCCAGTCCACGCACTCTACGCGAAACTGGTCCCCGGGCTTTACCCAGGAGACCATCGGGAGGTCCGGGTGCCACCGGTTGTGGATCACGTCCTGTTTGGTCGGATTCGACGATAGATCTACGCTGATCAAAGTATCCATGCGGCACCTATGTCCTTTGCAGTTTGATCTGGAAATTTCGGCTGGCTAAACGTGCCTTAAATGGAAAGCAGGCTCCCCAGCGATTCCTCGCTCAGCTCGCTGCGGGCACTCTCGTGGACGACTCGTCCGCGCGACATGACCACCACGCGGTCGGCCACCGCGAGCGCAAAACTCAAGACTTGCTCCGACACGATGATCGTCAGCCCGCGCTCGTCGCGTATTCGTTTCAGCTCGACGGCGAGCTCCTTGATTATCGATGGTTGGATTCCCTCCGTCGGCTCGTCCAGCAGGAGGACGCGCGGACGGCTTGCGAGCGCCCGGGCGATGGCGACCTGTTGCTGCTGGCCGCCGGAGAGGTTGCCCGCACGGCGCTTTCGCATTTCGCGGAGCATGGGGAAGAACTGGAACAGTTCGTCCGGGACGGTGCTGACTCTCTTCGGCAAACCGGTCTGGATGTTCTCTTCGACCGTCAGCGTGGGGAAGAGCATCCTGCCCTGCGGGACATAGGCCAGACCGCCCGCGACGCGCTCGTACGGAGCCCAACGGGTCACATCGCGCCCAGCGAGGCAAACGCTGCCGGCTCTCACCGACAAGAGGCCAATGAGGGCTTTCATCAGCGTGGTCTTGCCCATGCCATTCAGTCCCATCACCGCGACGACCTCGTGCTCTGCAGCGCGGAGCGACAGCGAGCGAATGACCTCGCTCTCGCCGTAACAGACGCGAATCGAATCGACCTTCAGCAGCTCGTCCTTCATGCGTCGACCTCAATGTCCGAGGTAAACCTCGATCACGTTCGGATTTTTTTGAATCACCTCCATCGGTCCCTCGGCGAGCACCCGGCCCTGGTGGAGCACGGTGACCAGGTGGGCAATCTGTTTTACGAAGTCCATGTCGTGCTCGACCACGACCACCGCACGCCCCTTGCCGAGCGCGAGCAGAAGCTCCGCCGTCTTCTCGCGATCGCGTCCGCTCAGACCGGCCACCGGCTCGTCGAGCAGGAGAAGCTCGGGCCGCTGGATGAGCAGCGCTCCTATCTCGAGCCACTGCTTCTGTCCGTGGCCGAGAGACCCGGCGTGGTCGGTGAGTCGGTCTTTTAGGTAAATGAGCTCGGCGATCTGCTCCACTCTTTCGATGACCTGCGGCGTCCGCCGGAAGCGCAACGCTGACCACCAGCCGCGCGAGTCGGGAAAGGACATCTCGAGGTTCTCGAAGACGGTGAGCGACTCATGGACGGATGGCGTCTGGAACTTGCGTCCCACGCCCTCGCGAACGATTTGGTACTCTCGGAGCTCCGTCAGCTCCGTGTTTTTGAAGCGCACCTTGCCGGAGGTGGGCGCAGTGCGGCCCGAGATGAGGTCGAGCAGCGTCGTCTTGCCGGCGCCGTTCGGGCCGATGATGGCCCGAATCTCATCGCGGTCGACATGCAGCGAGAGCTCGTCCACGGCTTTGAAGCCATCGAAGGAGACGCTCAACGATTCGATTTCGAGCAGCGGCGCGTTCATTGGTGGACCACCCGCGCCTCGTCCGCTCCGGAGAGAACCTCCCCTTGGCCAGTCACGTCTGACCCGCCGAGCGCGCTCGCCACCGCGGCACCTGCGGGCGTTGCCGGCGCGCCCTTGCCTTGCCGACGTTGCATTCGGAAAAGGAGCATCTGGATTGATTTCCGGAGATCGATGCCGGCCAACCCGTCAGGGACGACCATCACCACTACGATGAACATCGTGCCAATGACGAAGAGCCACAGCTGCGGAAAGGTCTCAGAGAAATACGTCTTGCCGAAATTGACGAGGAGCGTCCCGTAGACCGCGCCAAAAAGCGAGGAACGGCCACCCACAGCCGCTGCGATGACCATCTCGATCGAGGGGACGA
>JALYHV010000310.1 GCA_030776205.1 Myxococcota bacterium
GGGATGTTCACGACGATCGGCGGGCCGGCCTGGCTGCTCGTCCAGGCGGCGCAGGTGTAATCGGGGACCCGCGGGTACGCGCGCCCGTCGGCCGACGAGCCAGTCAGGATGTCGTGCTGGGGAGCGATGCCGGCCTCCGCGCTCCCGGCCGGGATCTGATCGCCGTTCTCGTCGAGGCCAGTGGCCCCCGTGATGCCGTTCATGCCGGCGTCGCCCTCTTCGTGCAGCGCGGCGACGTTCGCGGCGATCAGTACCCCGCGCACGTTGTACCAGGGCCCCGTTCCGATTCGGTCGCGCGCGTTGATTTGTCCCCCTCCGTCGGCGACGGCGCTCACGCTGAGGTAGGCGTGCCACGTCTTGTTTCCCGCTCCGACCGCGGCCGCTGCCGCCTGGCACCGGCTGTCGGCGCCCGCGAGACCTCCGAGATTGCCGCCCTCCGTCCCGCCTTTGCTCGTAACGAAGAAGCTGAACTTGGGGCTCACCGCGCCGTCTGCGTTGGTCGCATCCGCGGCGACCGCTGCGTCCGCGGTGACCGCCGCGTCCGAGCCCGCCGTTGCGTCCGCGCGGGGCGCTGCCCCGTCGCCTGCGCCCGAACCGATGGATCCACTGCCATTGCCCGAACCGGAGCTGCTTGCGTCCGAGCCGGAGGGCCTTCCCGAGCTCCCTCCCTCGGCGCTGGCTGCTTCGGTGCCGGCTTCGCCGCTACCTCCCGAAGTCGAGCTGCTATCGGAGCTGCACGCGACGGCGAACGTCAGCGCGACGGGCGTGACGACGAATGACCAAGAACGACTCATGAGAACCTCCAATGCAAAAGGGCTGCCGGCGACTCGAATGCAAAACACGGACTCCTCTCGACGCCTTGGCCGAGAGCGCATCCCGGTCGGTTTCTGACCCGGTCCCCGCCGACGGTCAACGTTCGAAACATGTCTAAATAATCGGCCGGTGACACCGCACGAACCGCTTGCCGCGACGGCGACGCGGGGGCGGCCGCAGCCCGCGCTTCACCCGGTCATCGTCGAATCCGGCGGCGGCTCCGCGCAGCGATCGTTCGTGACCCTCGGCAACTCGATGCGAGCGGTCGTGCCATATCCAACGGCGCTCACCAACGTGAGTCTCCCGCGGTGCGCCTCGACGATGCGGCGCGACAGCGCGAGTCCCAGGCCGAGGCCGCCCGATGCACGAGCGCGGCTTCGATCGGCACGGAAGAAAGGCTCGAACACGCGCTCGAGATCCGCCTCGGAGATGCCGACGCCTCGATCGCGCACCTCGATGACGACCGCGTCCGCCGCGTCCGCCTCGAACGAGAGCGCCACCGGCAATGCCGGGTCCGTCGTGTACTTGTGCGCATTTTCGAGGAGGTTGTCGATCGTGCGCCGCAGCAGGAGCGGATCGCCGCTGACGACGACGTCCTCGTCACCGACCATTTGCAGCGCCCTCTCTGGATGGGCCGCTCGAAAGCGCGCCGCCGCCTTCTCGAGCAGACCGCGAAGCTCGATGCGCTCGACCCGCGCCGGAGGGACCGCGCTCGACCGTGTCGCCCCGTCGATCAAGGCCAGTCGCGCGGCCTGCAGGACATCGTCGACGAGCCTCTCCAGCTCCCTCAGATCCTCACTGATCTCACCGAGCGAGTCGCGTGCGGTGGCCGCATCCCCCTCGCTCGCGAGATCGAGCGCGATATGAATTCGCTGGAGCGGTGTACGAAGCTCGTGGGAGATGTTCGCGAGGAGCTCTCGCTCCGCTCGGATCGAATGCGTCACGCGATCGGCCATGTCGTCGAAGGCATTGGCCACGTCCCCGAGCTCGTCCGAGCGCTTCATGCGAACCCGTGCCGCCAAATCCCCGCTGCCGAACGCGTTCGTCGTCGCCACGAGGCGCGCGAACGGCGCCCCGAGCGATCGCGCCGTGAGCCAGGACGAAACACCCACGACGACGAGCACGAGGAGCGCCGTCGTCCCGAGACCCGGCACGGCAGGAGGGGGGGGAAGCTGGTAGACGAGGTGGCCCGTTTTCCCCCCGTGGAGCGTGATGGGCACGCTCCCGGGGCCGGCAGCCGGTCCGAAGGCCCGCTGGGTGCCCGTCGCCAACGAGGACGGCGCCGGAAGCACCACCGGCCCCGCGGAAGCGAGCAGCTCGTCGGTGTCGCCATACACCGCGACCGACCAGTGCAGCGTGGCGTGAACGCGCGCGACGGCGTCGTTCAGAGCGTCCGGGCTGTCGCTCTGCGACGTCAGACTCGAGGCCACGTAGCGAACGGCATCGACCAGAAAGTGCGGGGGCTGCATTTCGCGCGACAGCGCCACGATGCATGCGGCGACGGTGGCGAACTGAACGAGCCCCGCGAAGTAAATCCGTTGAACGATGCGCAATCGCAGCTTCTTCTGCCCCGTAGCGGTCACGTCACGTGCGCTCCGCCGCCGCCAGCATGTAGCCGATCCCGCGGACGGTCTTCAGGAGCCGTGGACGCCGCGGGTGATCGTGCAGCTTCTGCCGGAGCCGGCAGATGTGCACGTCGATGCTGCGGTCGAAGGCCTCGTCTGCGCTGCCTCGCACGAGGTCCATCAGCTGCTCGCGCGTCAACACGTTGCCCGCGCGATCGGCGAGCGCGTGGAGCAGCATGAATTCGTACGTGGTCAGGGCCAGCGCCTCGCCATTCAGCGTGGCGCTCATCGCCCCCACGTCGATCGTGAGGCCGCCCACGCGGACCACCGCCGTCGGAGGGCCCACCCTGCCCTGCGCGCGCCTCGCCTGAGCGCGTATGCGGGCGAGCAGCTCTCGCGACGAGTAGGGCTTGACGAGGTAGTCGTCGGCTCCGCCTTCGAGGCCGAGGACGCGGTCCGCTTCCTCCCTCCTCGCCGTGACCATGATGATCGGCACGCTCGTCCTTTCGCGGAGGCGGCGGCACACCTCGATGCCGTTCAAGCCTGGGAGCATGAGGTCGAGCAGCACGACGGCCGGACGCTCGCGCAGCACCGCCGCCACTCCTTCGACGCCGTCGGTGGCGAGCGTCACGACGATCCCGTGACTCTCGAGATACTTCATCGTGAGACGCGCGGTCCGCAGATCGTCTTCGATGTAGACGACGGCGAGCGCGTCGCACGTTCCATTCGATTCCCAATCCATCCTGGCTCCCACACCGCGGTGGCGTCGCGCCGAACTCATTCGTACTGAGTCGCAGTTGCAACGTCAATTCGAGGCGCGGGGACGCGGCGCCGCGCATGCTCATGGCGCTCGAGTGAAACGCACCATGTTGCGGAATGTTTACGCCGGTTGGATGTACCCATGGAGACGCTACGGTGCCGGGGTGGCCGAGAGATGTCGTGGAGCTCACAACGAACCCACTGCGAAGCGATTAGGAAGAACCGTGCCACGAACGCTCTGGCCATTTCACCAGTCTCGATCACCCGGGCGCCGGCAGTCGCGGCCGGGAAGCTGCGGCGACGACGGAAACCACATGGGGGGAGCGCGCAACCAGCGCTGGCAACCGGTGGTTGCCACTCCGGGTCATGACAGGGGGACCGCTGCAGAACGAGAGCGCTACGACCTCAATGCCTCTGGCGCACGACTTGCTGTCGTGCAACGACACACCAGTCGATCGCAAACGAAACAGAAAGCCGGAGTAACCGTTCTCCTGGCGGAGGATTCATGACTTACAGTTTGCGCCGCGCCCGCGGCGCGATCAGGATTGTTTGTCTTTCGACATGCGCTTCGTGCAGCACCGGCGCTTCCGGCATCGACCTTGGTTCGACCGATGCCGCGACGAGCAGTGGGTCGCCGGACGGGACGAGTCCGTCGGCGTCCTCCGGCACCGGATCGAGCGGGGCGTCCGGTGACGCTCGCTCGGGCGGCTCGGACGACGGATCCTCCGGTGAAGCGGCGACACCCGACGGGGCTGGATCGACGGGGTCATCGAACGCCGAGGGGGGTGGCTCGGGCTCCGGGTCGTCGAGCGGCGGCCCGTCCACCGACGGCAGCCTACCGAACGATCCGTCTTGCCCTGCCGCAGCCGGCATGCCGGTGACGGTCACGACGACCGGCGGCGGCTTCATCGTGTCGAACGGGCTTCTCACGCTGACGCTGAACGGCTCCGGTCTCGTCACCCAGGTCACCAAGAACGGACAGAGCTTGATGGGCCCGACCGACACCCTCTACGTGTCCGAGTCGGGCGGCGCCGCGTACTACGGGCCCGCCAACGGGGATCGCTCCCCGCTCGCGACGGGAGCGCCGAGCGGGCCCACGGTGAACACGGTCGTGCGCCAAACGGCCGACCTCGTCGAGCTCTCTTTTTTGGATACGACCGGCGGCTCACATGACATGGATTGGGATGTCCACTACATCGTCCGGCGCGGTGTCAGCGGGTATTATTACTTCTTGGTCACGCGCTCCGGTACGACCACGCATCCCGCGGCGCCGACCTTGAGCGAGCTTCGTACGGTGCAGCACTTCGACGCGAAGGTCCTGTCGAACGGCTACAGCGGCGAGCGCCACGGCGCGCTCCCCACCGACGCGCAGTTCGCGACGTTCTCCGCGACGACCGCCGTTCAGGACAACGTTTGGCCTCTGACCGTCCCCCCCACGAAGCTGCCGGGGGTGTCGTCGCTACCCGGCGTGGTCGGGCAGGACTACGACGAAGGTCCCCTCTATGGAAAGTACGATTGGGCGGCTTACCGCACCGAGGACCTCGTGCATGGCCTCTATGGCAACGGGTTCGGGGCGTGGCTCATCTCGCCGAGCTCCGAGTTCTACACGGGAGGCCCGGTCAAACAAGAGCTGATGGTCCACCAGCACAATCTGATCCTCAATATGTACCATGGGGCTCATTTCGGCTCTCTCGTGACGACGCCGGCGCCCGCCAATTGGCAGAAGATCTACGGCCCGAACCTCGTTTACGTGGACACCGGCACCGACGCCGCGGTCATCGCCGATGCGCTCGCCCAGGGCGCCACCGAGCGGTCGCAATGGCCGTATTGCTGGATGGCCCACGATCTTTATCCCTCGTCGGCCCAGCGCGGCACCGTGGCGGGTACGATCGCGGAGGCGCACGGCCAGTCCGTCGCTGGTGCGATGGTCGTCCTCGCCGGGCCCGGCCCGCTCATCAGCCAGGGCTATGGCTACATGTTCTGGTCACAGGCCGACGCGATGGGTTCTTTTTCGATTCCCGAGGTGCGCCCGGGCTCGTACTCGATTCACGTGTACGCGACCAAGGGAACGATCATCGACGATCCTGCGCACGGCGAGATCGTCGGGACCGTGAACGTCGTCGCGGGCACGAACAATCTCGGCCAGCTCACCTGGTCGCCCCCCTTTCACGCGCACATGTTGTGGGCGATCGGGACGTCGGACCAGCGATCCGGCGAGTTTCGATTCAGCCCCACTGTCGCAGCCGGTCCCGACAACGTGGCCGCGGTCACCGGACGCATGTACGGCCCCGACCCGACCCACGGCGTATGGACCGTGCCGCCCGCGACCACGCGATACGCGATCGGCTCGAGCTCGCCCCAAACCGATTGGTATTTCGCGCAAAGCGCCGACGGAGTGTGGACCGTCGACTTTTCGCTCGCGACCGTTCCCAGCGGTGGCGCGTTCCTGACGATCGGAGTGGCTGGCGCTGCGCGCACGCCCACGCTGACGGTCGCGATGAACGGGACGCAGCTCCTGCAGCAGGTGTTCGGCAACGACCAGAGTCTTTATCGCAGCGCTCTGCAGGGCGGCCAATTCCAAATGCTGACGGCGACCGTTCCGCCCGCCGCGCTCAAGGCAGGCGCCAACTCGGTCACCTTTCAGCTGAGCACCAAGGGTCTTGGCGGCGCAGGCATCTTTTACGATGTGGTCAAGCTGGAGAGCGACTAAAGGCACCTGCTCGCCCGAGGCACGCTATGCTCGCACGCATGCGAATTCGTCACTTGTCGTCTTGGTTCGTCCTCTCCTTCTGTGTCATCGAGGGCTCGGTCGTTGCCTGCGGAGGCGGCGGCGGCTCTTCCAACGGCGGAAGCGGCTCGAACGCTGGATCGGGGAGCGGCGCGTCGACCGGAACGAGCGGTGCGATGTCTGACGCGGACGGCTCGTCGGCCAGCGCTGGCTCCTCCAACCCGGGCGGCGATGCGGCGATGTCACCGGCCGATGCGTCCGGCGGCGGCTCCGGCGCGGCGGCTTCTTCGGGTGGCGCGACGTCCGGAGCCGCTGAGGCGAGCACGGGATCCAGCGGCGCCATCGTCGGCAACGACGCAGCGCCACCTCCGGACGACGGCGGCCTGGCGGGAGCCGCGCCTTTGACCGGCCTTTTGGGCACTCCGTCGCGTCCGCAATTGTCTGCCGCGCAAGCCGCAGAGTTCACGATTGCCAATTACTTGGCGCAGACGGGGACGCTCGGGGCCCTCACGGCCGATCACTGGAATCCGACGGCCGGATTGGACGCGACCACATTCGCTGCGACCTACAAGGTTGCGAAGACCGGTGCGACGTACGCCACGGTTCAGGCGGCCGTCGACGCGGCGGTGGCTGCAGGCGGGTCGAAGCGTGTTTACATCCAAATCGCGCCGGGAACGTACGACGAACAAGTCTGCATCCTGGCCAGCGCTCCCCCGATCACCCTTTACAGCACGAACGCCGACGCCACCCAGACCGTGATCCAGCACGCGGATTTCCAGTCGGGCCTGAGCACGCTCGGCATAAACCCTTGCATGGGCGATACGAACCAGCAGGCCGCCACGCTCGATGCCTTCAACGATGGCTTTCAAGCCAAGAATTTGACGATTCAAAATACGGCTACGAACGCGCAGCTCGCGGCGGTGCAGGCGACGCTCGACGCCGGGGCGAAGGTCAACTCGCAGGCCGTGGCGCTGGCGACGAAGGGAGACCAGGTCATTCTCGACAACGTGCGCATCCTCAGTCATCAGGACACGCTGTTCGTCGACGGTCCGGCGGCGACCGTCAGGCGCGTGTACGCGAAGAACTCGTACGTCGCGGGTGACGTCGATTTCATTTTTGGCGCCGCGAGCGCGGTGTTCGACCATTGCGTGATCGAGTTCGTGAGCGACCGGACCACGAAAGGCCAGCCACTCGCCCCCGACACGGAGAATCGCAACGCATACGGATTTCTCGTCATCAACAGCGCCTTCACAGCGGACGCCAATACGGCCGCCGGAGCCGTCTCACTCGGTCGAGCGTGGGATCACAGCTGCGGCGACGCGAATAAGGACACCTCGTTCTACGTCACGAGCTGTGTCGCGTCAGGGATGTATCCGAACGGCCAGGCCGTGGTGATGAACAGCACCATCGACGCCAAGTACTCGAGGACCGCTCCCTGGCAGCCTGCCGCGACCACGGGACGAGGCTATAGCTCCACCTCGTGGGCGTGCGTCGGCGGGACGTGCCCTGCGAATCGGCTCTACGAATACAACAACACCGGGGCGGGGAGCATGTAGGGGGGAAGTCGGCGCCGCCGACACGCGGAGCACCCCGGGATCACGGTGCCAAGAAGACGGCCACGCTCGTGACCGCGCCCGGGAGAACGGGCGTCATTCCGGTCATGAAATACGAGCCGATGCTAGGCAGTACCGTGGTCGAGCTCGAACACCCCGTATTCGCTGCGCGAATTTGAACCAAGGGGTGCGCAGCCGCATCGTTGATGATGATCATTGCGAGCGGGTGTGCCGCGCCGATAGATGTCGCGCTCGGATTCAGTACGCCCGACGAATCGGCATAGACCACGGTGTAGTCCGCTGCGGCTCCGAGCGTCAGCCCCTGAACGGAAAATGTGCCCCCTGCCGCGCGGCAAGCGCCGGCGTCGCCTTGTTGTGTAGCGGCGGACGCGAACACGAGCCCGTGCGTGATGGCGGCTGCGTCAGAAGGGCCGGCGTCGCAGTTCACTCCCGCTTCCCATCCATTGGGAGGGGCGCCTGCTTCGGGAAATACCTCTTGGCAGCCGAGCGCCGAGAACTGCGGATCGACTGTCGCGACCGCAAGCGGAGCCCACACCGTGACGAACGTGAGGGGCAAATCGATGGCGCCACTATCCAGGCCGACCAATTGCTGGCTGAAATTGAATTCGGGCGAGAGCCCAGGGAGAAGTCCTGGCGCCGTGCCCTTCAGATAAAAGTTCGTTCCGGCGGGCAAACCAATCGTCGCTTTCGTCCTGCCGTCACTTGGTACGACGACCGTGGAACCCGGACAGATATCGGGCGCGATCGTTACCTGCGCCTGAACGAGCTCGGCGCTGGCGGTGACATTCGTGGGAACGTACGGGGGATTTCCGCAGGTGACCGACGCGTCGTTCGCCGCATCGGCGTCGCGATTCGTAGACGCGTCGGCGAGCGCAGCATCCGTTGCGTCCGGTGCCAGCGCGTCCGGAGTCGACGTATCCGAAGTCGCGGCGTCTGCGCTCCGTGCGTCCGTGGCGGCGTCGATCGCCGCCGTCTCGGGGGCCGACGCGTCCGTCATCGATGTGTCGGGGGTCGACGCGTCGGTCTGCGCGGCGTCTCCGACACGGTCCGCGACGGACGTGTCGCGTGAAGAGGCCTCGGCGCTCGTCGAATCGGCGGTGGCGTCGTTGCCGCTATCGGTCCCGGGCGACGAAGAGCTGCACGCAGCGGCCATGCCCGCCAGCGCCATGATGAGGCCGCACATCGCGGGATTGGCCGCGCAGCCGCCGATGACCGCCCGACACGTTGCTTCTGATTTCAAGTGATCCTCGTTTTTTCTTTGCATTCGATAGTGGGCCGTATCGGCAACCGCGCTCGAGCCACAATGGCTATTGCGTCGATACCGGAGGTCTGACGATGATCGCGGGTGGCACCACGAAGGTCAAAATAGTAGCGGCCGTCCGCCCGCCATCACGCTCCCTGTCGAGCGGCCCGGCTCTGAGGGCTCCGAACGGTCCCGGGACCGGACGCCGTATGGAAGCCCCAATGCCCTATCGGCTCCCGAGCTGCCGGCGCTTCATTTGAAGCTCGGCAGCATGTCGCGCGTGACCACGTAGGGATTGGAGTACACGGCCTGCAGATGAGACGCCGGGTTGTGCGGCGCATTGAAGAAAGGATTCGCCCATACGTTGAAGAACAGCCACTTCGTCGCCGTCGATTTCAACCGATCGGGGTCCGGGATCGAGCCGCACTCGTGGAGCGCCACCATCATGTTGGGGAACGCCGCCTCGGTCTTCTGGAAGATGCTGGTGAGAGGCTGGTAATCGCCCGCCGATACGTACGTGTCGGCACCGCCGATGTCGATGTACTGCGAGCCCGGGTTGTGCGCAGCGTCCGGGTTGCCGCAAAGGGGTGCGATCCAGAGGACATTGTCGAGCTTCTTTGTCGCCGTCAGGTACTTGAAGGCATACCTGAAGAGGTCCTGCCATTGCGCCGAGGACCCCTTGCTCCACCAGAACCACGAGCAGCCGCTGCCCGCTTCGTGGAAGAGCCTGAGGATCGCGACTCCGCCCGCGCTCCGTAGGGGCTGCACGTACTGCGCGATGCGGTCGAGATCCTGGTTGAAGCTGGCGTTTTCGCTGGTGCCAGCCGTGAGCACGTTGCCGATGTTTGTCGACGCGCTGTAGTTCCCGCCGTTGATCCCCATGTGGTAGCCGAACATGCAGAGGCCGCCGCTGTTCCATTGCGAGACGCATTGGCTAGGAGCCTGGCTGTTGTTCACGTCGAAAGCGCGAATCGCCGGGTACTTCCCGGTCGAACGGAAGACGGTGTTCATCCCATTGTCGTTGTTGTCTTCTTCTTGACCCGAAAGAATGTGATTGCCGTAGATGCTGTGCAGGTAGCAGAGCACCTTGCGCGTCTGCGGAGTGGCGTTGGGCGTCACCGGGTCGAAGCCACACGAACCGCCGGCGTCCGTGCCAGAGACGCCCGAGTCCCCTCCGGCCGAACCCGAACCGCTGCCCGGAGGGGAGCCGGCGTCGTGGTCTGCGCCCGAGCCGCCGGCGTCGAGTGCTCCAGGCAGCGCAGGACCGCCGGCCTCCGAGCCGGAGGACGACGAATCGGACGCCGAGCCGGAGACCGCGGCGCTCCCTTCAAGGGC
>JALYHV010000311.1 GCA_030776205.1 Myxococcota bacterium
CGCGGGTGCGCGCCGCCGCCGCCAGCGCCCTCGGACGTCTCAACGATGACGGCGCCGGCGCGCTCGGAGTCGCGCTGACGGACTCCGACCCCACCGTCAAGCTCGAGGCGCTGGGCGCCGCGGCGCGCATCAATGCGTTCTCCGGTGTGTCGGGGCTGGCGGGTCTGACCGCCGACGCGGACGTGGCCGTACGCCGGCGCGCGATAGAGGTCCTGGACGCACTGCGCGCCAAGGACGCTGTTGCCGCAGTCGCAGCGGCAGCGCAGAGTGACTCCGACCCCGGCGTTCGCGCGGAGGCCTGCCATGCCCTCGGAACGTTCGGTGACGCAAGCGCCCTGCCGGTCGTCCAGGCGCTTGCGAATGGCGATCCCAACGTTTTCGTCCGCGATCAGGCGCAAATCGCGCTGCGGAGGCTTTAGTCCGCGAGGCCTTCGTTGATTTACCATCGTTCTATGCGCGCCGCGGGCCTCGCTTCATGGCTCCTCCTGGCGGTGCTGTGCGTGTCGGTTCTTGGCGACTGCGAGACGAAGCAACCGCATCCCTCCACGTATTTCGAACGTGCGATTGCCCCGGTTCTCCAGTCCTCGTGCGTCCGAACCAATACCGGGGCGGGCTGCCACGTGGCAGACGTCAAAGGCAACGCCTTCGGCAACCTGGATCTCGAGGACTACGGCGGCGTCGCCCGCCGGCGCGATCTGCTGCTCGACTACGGACCCTATTTGCAGCCGTCGCTCCTTCTCAAGAACGTGCCGTCCTACGGCGTTTCGATCCAGCTCTGGGACGGCACGAAGGTCGACGTGACCACCGACATCAAACACACCGGCGGCCCGATCCTCGATCCCACCGGGAGCGCGTACCGGACCATCCGGCGATGGCTCGAGAACGGCGCCACGGAGGACAACACCGGTGTGCCGCCCGTCGTCATCGCTCGCAAGCCCTGCACATCCGTCGTTCCCAGCGCGCCAGGTTTTGATCCGTCGACCGACCCGAACAGTCCCGACTTCGCGACGTTCCGGCACCTCGTCGCGCCGGTGCTCGAGACCGCGTGCGCCGCCGGAAATTGCCACGGCACCGCTGTCAACGCGCTGTACCTGACTTGCGGGACCACTCCCGAGGAGCTGCGCTGGAACTACTTTGCCGCCGTCGAGTACCTCGCCGCCACGCCCGAGCAGAGCGAGATCATTCGACGCCCGCTAGCGACCTCGCAGGGCGGCAGTTACCACGAGGGAGGGCCCCTGTTCGCGTCGGTCAACGATCCCGATTACCAGAGACTCTCACGCTGGGCGCAAGAGCATGGCGCGCCGCAGCCCGCATCCCTCGACCCGGCGTTCCTCTTCTTTGCCCAAAAGGTACAGCCCGCCCTCGTCAAGAAGGGTTGCATGATGGCGCAGTGCCACTCCGCGGCGATGTTCCACGACTACCGCCTTCGGGGCGGGTCCGCGGGTAGCTTCTCGCTCGCGGCGACGCGCAGGAACTACGAAATAAGCGTGGGGCAAATGTCGTTCGAGAGCGACGACGTGGGCGCCAGCCGGCTTGTACGCAAGAACCTTTACGGGCGCGAGCTCTCGCCGGCAGCGAGCGGGATCGCGCATCGGGGCGGGGCCCTCCTCGAGGACTTCAACGGCAGGCCCGCGAGCGGTGACCTATGCGATCAGCGCGGTTTCGATTACGACAAGGCCGCTGTCGATGGCATACCTGCCTACTGCGTTCTCCGCGAGTGGCACAAACGCGAGCGGGCCGCGCGCCACCTCGCGCCGCTCACCGCGATTCTTTACGTCAAGAGGCCCCCTCCGCCTCCACCCGACCGGGCGCAAGACTACGACGTGTTTGCCGGTGGCGCGAGCCTGCGCTTGGCGCGCGTTACGCAGAGCGCTACGGGCGACGTGAGCGTCATGACCGATGGCGCGCTGGACCTTTCGGGGTGCGGGCTCGGGACTTCGTCGGATATTCGTCGCCCTGCCGTGTCGTGGGACGGCAAGCAAATCGCGTTCGCAGGACGCGTGAGCGCAGCCGACCCACTGGCCATTTACACCGCGGCTGCGGACGGGAGCGGGTGTTCGAAGCAGCCCGACATCGCCCGTCATGATCCGAGCGCCAACGCGATCCTCGAGCACGACTTCGATCCGGTCTTCAGCCCTCCCGGCCAGGTCGACGGCGTCCAACGGATCGTCTTTGCTTCGACGCGCGGCAACCTGAGCTCGACCGCATTCGATTACTCCGGCCCGCAACGCACCCCCGAAGACCCCACCAAGCCGAACGCAAACTTGTACGTGCTCGAACCGGATCCGAGCGCCCAGGCCAACCTGCGCGTTCGTCAGCTGACCTGGCAGCTCAATTTGGAGCGCTTCCCGAGCTTCATGCAGGATGGGCGCCTGATGTTCTCGGCGGAAAAGCGCGAGCCCGGCTTCTATCAACTCGCCCTCCGCAGGCAGAACCTCGACGGCGGCGATTACCACCCCCTTTACGCGCAGCGCTCCAGCATCGGCTACGAGCAGGCGACGAGCGTCATCGAGCTCGCTCATAAGGACTTCGCGGCCATATTCAGCCAGCACACTGCGCAGCACGGTGCGGGCGCCCTCGGTATCTTCAACCGGTCGCTCGGCGTCGACTTCACGAGCCTGCGGCCGGCCGATTATGCTGTCGATCCGAGTGTGATCGACCGCACCTCTCCATCGTCACCGGAGGCTCCTTTTTTCGTTCACTCGCTCTCCACTCCGGTGACCGACGGCTCGTACGCGAGCCCTACCGCACTGCCCGACGGCCGGATCCTCGTCAGCTTTGGTGACGGGGACCCCTCGACGTTCGGCGGCGACTACGATCTTTACGTCTTCGATCCCGCGACCGGCAGCAAGACCCGCTTGCTCGGCGACGTGGGCACGGCGGAGGTGGAAGCCGTCGGCATTTACGAGCGGGTGGCGAAGGGAATCTTCACTTCGACACCGGACGAGCCCAACGGCAGTACGCAGATTCGTTCCGGGGAGGAGAGCTCCGACGTGACTATCCTCGATATGCCCGTTCTCGCCTCGTTGCTGTTCCAGAACACGCCCACGGGACGGGTCGTCGAGTCGAGCCTGAAAGGCTTCGATATTTTCGAAGAGCTGCCGCCCGATGTCACGGCTTTTCCCGGTTGCGGGGGCAGCACGGCATGCGATCAACTCGGAAAGGACGGCAAGGTCTACGTCCGCCGAAGGTTGCTCGGCAACGTGCCGTTGCAGAGCGACGGGTCCGCCCGCTTTCGCGTTCCCGGCGGGCTGCCCATCGTGCTCCGCTTGGCGGATGACGAAGAGTCGCGCAAGTTGAAGCTACCCCGTTGGCAACGCGAGGCGATGACGTTTGTGCCGGGGGAGTACGCCCACCAATCTATGCCCGGCGTGTTCTTCGACAACGTGTGTGCGGGCTGCCATGGCGCGATCAGCGGCCGACCGCTTGACGCAGCCATGCGGCCGGATTTCTTGACCCAGGCTTCGCTGGTGGCGGCCGCCCTCGCGCCAGCTGCCGACTTCACCGGCCCACCCTCGACGCGCGGCGCGATCAGCGGCGCACCTGCGGCGCAGTAAAGGCTGCGCGTTCACGCCCGACGTGACGCGGCGGCGATTCCGCGTCATAGCGCGGCATGCGTTTCACGAACCATCGGCTGGGCGCGGCGTTGGCTCTGATTTGTGTGCTCTCGCTCGCGCTCTCGTGCGGGAGCGGCAACACCCGAGCTTCCCGGTCGCTGCCGCAGGCGCTCGCCGCTCCGGCAACCCCTCCGTCATCGACCGCACCCCCGGTGGAGCTAGACCCGAAGCTGAGCGGACCGGAGGCCGCGGCGCTCGATCGCTCCAGCCCGCCATGCGACGACTTTTACCAGTTCGCATGCGGCGGCTGGATGAAGGCGACTCCCGTGCCAGACGACGAGGCAAGCTGGGTACGGAGCTTCAGCGTCATTCACGAACAGAATCAAACCGCGCTCCGCTCGATTCTGGAGCGCGACGCACGCGGGGAGGCTCAGGGCGACGCCTACGCGCGCCCGCTCGGAGACTTCTGGGCGACCTGCATGGACGAGCTGACGATCGAATCCCGTGGGGCCTCGGACCTGAAACCAGAGCTCGCGCGCATCGACGCCGTGCGCGACGAGAAGACGCTGGTCGAAGAGCTGGCGAAGCTCCACTCGAAGGGGATTGGCGCCGTCTTCAACCTCGATAGTGAGGTCGACGCGAAGAATGCCGAACGGATGATCGCGGGCATTTCGCAGGGAGGGCTCGGGCTGCCAGAACGTGATTACTACTTTCGTGACGATCCGCGCACCAAAGACCTCCGTGTCGAGTACGAGGCGCATGTCGCGCGCACCCTCGGGTTAGTCGGCGAGAGCCGCGCCGCGGCAGAGGCCGACGCGAAGACAGTGATGAAGCTCGAGACCGAGCTGGCGCGGGTTTCCATGCCGAACGTCGAGCTGCGCGACCCACAAAAGGTTTACCACCTCTTGAACCTCGATGGGCTAAAGCAGCTGGCGCCCGGCATCGGCTGGGACGGCTACCTGGGCGTGATGGGGTTCCCCGGAATCGTTGCCATCAACGTGGCGCAGCCGGATTTCGTCAAGCGGTTCGATGCCATGGCCAAGACGGTGCCGTCAGCCGACTGGCGCGTCTATTTGCGATGGCACCTGGCTAGCTCCCTGTCGCCCCTCCTGTCCAAGAAATTCGTGGACGAATGGTTTCACTTTCGCCAGGTGCTGACGGGCACGAAGTCGCTCCAGCCGCGCTGGAAGCGCTGCGTTCGATTTGCCGACCAGCTTTTGGGCGAGGCGCTCGCGCAGCCTTTCGTGAAGGAGCATCTCGGCGAAGATGGCAAGCGCACCGCGGAGCAAATGGTCGCAGGAATCGAGGCTTCGATGCGCGTCGACATCGACGGCCTGTCCTGGATGGATGAGGCGACCCGCACCAGGGCGGAGGAGAAGCTCACGAAGATAGTGAACAAGATAGGTTACCCCGCCAAGTGGCGCAGCTACGACGGACTCACCATCGACCGCGCTTCGTTCGTCGGCAACGTCGCGAGCGCGACCGCCTTCGAGGTGAAACGGAGACTGGCCAAGGTGGGGAAGCCGGTCGACAAGGAAGAATGGGAGATGACGCCGCCGACGGTAAATGCCTATTACGAGCCGACCATGAACGAGATGGTGTTTCCCGCGGGCATTCTTCAGGCGCCGTTTTACGGGCGCGCGCAGTCACCCGCGCTGAACTTCGGCGGCATCGGCATGGTGGTGGGTCACGAGCTGACTCACGGGTTCGACGACGAGGGTAGGCAGTTCGACGAGCGGGGTAACCTGCGGGACTGGTGGACCCAGGCGGTGAGCGCCGAATTCGATCGCCGGGCCAACTGCGTCGCGAAGCAATACGACGACTATGTCGCCGTAGACGACCAGCACATCCGCGGCCGCCTCACGCTGGGCGAGAACATCGCGGATCTTGGCGGCGTCAAGCTCGCGTTCGCCTCGTTCCAAAAGGCCGAGCGGTCGCATCCTGCCACGCCCCAGTTAGATTTCACGCCGGAGCAGCAGTTCTTTTTGGGTTTTGCCCAATCCTGGTGCGCGAATTATCGCGCCGAAGCGCTTCGCCTGCTCGTCGCCACCAACCCGCACTCGCCGCCGAAATATCGCGTAAACGGGCCCCTCTCGAACCTCCCGGCGTTCGCCGCGGCCTTCCAATGCAAAGAGGGCACGTCGATGGTGCGAAGCAGCCAAACGCGATGCGAAATCTGGTGAGCGCAGCCTGACACCGCACGCGAACAGACCAGACCATCCTCTTAGGAGTCGTAGCCACCGACGACGATGTCGTCGGCGTGAAGAACGACACCGAGCTCAGCGAGCCCTTCGGGCAGGTCTTCGCGGGCCTTCCCCGCCACCATAGCCACGTCGACCGTCGCACAGCGCGCGAGACCGCGGGCGATCTCGCGCCCCAAGGGATCGACGATGCGCACAGCGTCGCCGGTGCGGAAGTCGCCCCGAACGCCGAGCACACCGACCGAGAGGACGCTCTTTCCCTTCGTGCGCACCGCGTCGGCGGCCCCTCGATCGAGCAACACGTCGCCGCGCGGGCGCAGCGTGAAAGCGATCCAGAATTTCTTCGCGCTCAGGCGTTCGGCGGCGGCGATGAAGAGTGTCCCCACGTCGTCCCCCGCGAGCACCGCGTCCAGAATGCCCGGCGCGCGCGCGTCGGCCACGACGACGTTGGCGCCGGCCAGGGTAGCGCGGCGCGCGGCTTCGACCTTGCTGGCCATCCCGCCGCTCCCGACACCGCCGGGTGATTTGCGTACGTGCGGCAACGCGTCGGCGGTCACGTCCCGCACTATGGGCACGCGGCGCCCTTCTGCGTCGAGTAGCCCCTCCACGTCGCTGAGGAGAACGACCAGATCGGCGTCCATCAGCGGCGCCACCATTGCAGCGAGCTGATCGTTGTCACCGAACCGGATTTCGTCCACCGCCACCGAGTCGTTCTCGTTGAGGATTGGGATCGCGCCGACCTCGAGTAGTGCGCCGAGGGCGGCCCGCGCGTTGTTGGCGCGCGTGCGATCGGCCAGGTCGGCATGCGTGAGCAGCACCTGCGCGACGGCCAGACCGCGCGCGGCGAACGCCTCCTCGTATGCTCGCATGAGTAGCGACTGTCCTGCGGCAGCCGCCGCCTGGAGCTTCGCCATCTCCTTGGGGCGCGAACGGTAACCGAGCTTCTTCATGCCGAGCGCAATGGCGCCGCTGGACACCACCAGAAAGGACGTTTCGCGCCTGCCGGCGCAGGTCGATGCGAGCCGCTCGAAAATCCCGGTGTCGCTGGAGAGGGTGCTGGACCCGATCTTGACCACAACCCTGCGCGCTCGCTTTACGGAGGAACGGTGGTCGCTCATGGCCGACCTCAGGCGAAGACCCGCGCGAGCGCGCGCAATTCCAGCACGGTGGTCTCCATCCCATTGGCGATCCGCAACAGATCGCGCGTGGCGAGGCGGCCGAGATCGACACGCATCTCGCGGGGCAGCGCGCCGCTCGAGGTGACGACCACTCGCCCGCCTGAGAGCTCGACCGCGTGGATGAACGCTTCGGCATCCCCGTGCACGCGCAACGAAAAGGAGCGTTCGGCCGCCGCGATCTCCGCGGGAGCGCCCTGGATGGCCACCTGTGAGCCGGTCACGACGAGCGCCTCGTCCGCGTGCAGCGCAAGCGGGGACTGGAGCGGCAGACGCGGCGCGAACAGCGCCGTGCGCCTGTCCTGGAATGCGCGAGAAAGGGCACGTGCGAAGGTGCGAGCCGACTCGTCGGACAATCCGCCGAGCGGATCTTCGACGAGCAGCGTCGTAGCGCCGGTGGCGAGCGCCGCCGCCACGACGACGCCGCGCCTCGATACAGTTTCCGCGCGCCGAAGCTTCACGGTCGATATCGAGGTCAGTTGCAAGCGACCCAGCGCGTCCTCGGCAAGCGCCCGCGCGGTCGCGCGTGGGTGACCGGCCAGTCGGGCGCTCCACGCGACGTACTGGAACGCGGTCCACCTCGGCGGCAGCGGAGGGTCGAGTGGCGCGCAGGCGGCCCGCCCATTTCGGATGGCCTCCAGCGGACCCAGGCCGCCCACCCGCAGATCACCTCGCGCGATGCCTCGCAGCCCCGCCGCCGCCTCGAAGAGCGCGCGCGCCGCGCCGAGTACGAGGACGCGATCGCCGGTCGTGGCCAGAGTCATTCCATCGATGGCGGGGAAGCCGCCGACATCGATGCGGACGTCGGACATCGTGACGATTGCGGGCATTCGGCCCGGAGAGTAGCGTTTGAAGACCGGTTTTGCATATGCCTCGCGCGGTGCTCTGCAGGGCGTGGGGGGACAAAGTCTTTTCCCAAAGAAGGCGGCGTCGCGAACGACCCGTTCACGCCGGTGTCCCTCGGGCGCGAGTCGTTCTGCTCGCTGCCACGTTGGCCGTCGCAGTGGGCGCCTGCTCGACCGGCTCTGCGGATCAAGTCACTCGGCCCACCGCCGTTGCCATGACGAGCCAGACGACGCCGTATTACAGCGACGGGAATCTGACACTCTATCGAGCCCAACTCCCGGTGCCCCTGCCGGTGCGCAAGCCCAAGTCTGGCGAGGGTCGAGACCCGCCGCCGAACGGCACGCCCTATCCGCATGCGCCGTTCCTCCGCGCCGAGGACGAGCGGGTCGAAGTTCATTACACGCTATCCAACGTCGACGATACAGAGCACGACGTTTGGCTGCTCGTCGACCCATGGAACGAGTTCGTGCGCTGGCGGCCGGGTGTGACGGTGGTCAACGCCGACACGACCGTCCCGAACCTCGGCTACGACCTCGGCTTCGTGCTCCCTGCCCGATCGCGTGTACAGGGCACGCTGACGGCGGATGACATGCGGGAGGTCTCCATAAAGCTTGCGTCCGTGGAGAACTGGCTTGCGAGTCCCCAGGCGCGGCCGGGCGCACAGGCTATGGCCCCTGGATTCGACGCGACGACAATAGCCAATCACATCTTCGACCCCCAGAACCGGTCAAACTCAGGCGATCCTCTTTACACGCCCTGGATTCCGCCTGTGGTGGCCGGCCTCACCGGCTTCGACCTCGGCCTGGAGACGCGGCAGCATGCCAACGTCGCCGTGGAGATCACGATCGAAATCCAGGATGTGAACGGTGATCGTTTCGTGATTCAAGGAGTGGGCGAGCCCCTCGGGCTCCCCGCCGCGGTCCTCTCGCCGCCCTCGGCGAGATTTTGACTCGCCTTTGCTAAGACCTCGTGCGTGCTGCTCGCCGACGTCGCCCTGCCGGTGCCCCTGGCGCGTGCGTTCACGTACACAGTTCCCGAAGAGCTGTCTTTTCGGGCGCAGCCGGGCTCGCGTGTCGTTTGTCCGTTTGGGTCGCGGCGCCTACTCGGCGTCCTCCTGACGCGAAGCGAAGGTGAACCGCCAGAAGGGGCGAAGGCGATTGCGCGCGTATTGGACGATGCTCCGTCCGTTCCCGCAGACCTCCTGTCCTTCCTGGGCGACCTCGCGACGTACTATTTCGCCCCCATCGGCGAGGTCGTCCGCCTCGCGCTGCCGCCGATGGAACAGGATACCGCACGTGAGCTCAGCGAGCCGACGCTGTTCGGCAGGACAGGCGGCGTCGCTCCGCGCCAGGTGCAATGGGTGAGCGCCACCACCCGCGTCGAGGAGGCAGGCAGCCTGCGCGGCAACGCCGCCGCCGTGCTCGCGCAGCTCCGGGCGGTCGGGGGCGAGTCGATCGCGAGACTAGAGCAGCGCTGGAGCACGGCGCGCGCGGCGGTGAAGAAGCTTGTGGGCCTCGGTCTCGTCCGCGTCGAGCCGCGGGAGGCCCCGCGCGACGCGTTCTTCACGGAGCCGGTCACGCGCGACGCCCCTCACGATGCGTCGCCGGAGCAAAGCGCTGCCATCGACGCAATCGCCGTCGCTCTTCGAGACCGGCGCGCTGCGACGTTTCTGTTGCATGGAGTCACCGGCAGCGGCAAAACGGAGGTCTATCTGCGCGCCATCGCGGAGACGAGGGCCGGCGGACACGGTTCGATCATCCTCGTCCCGGAGATCGCCCTCACGCCGCAGCTCATCGCTCGCTTCCGTGCGCGTTTCGGCGACGAGGTCGCTGTACTTCATTCGGCCTTGACCCCGCGGGAACGCCTGACCACATGGCGCCGCCTGCACGCTGGTGAGGTGGACGTCGCGATCGGGGCGCGCAGCGCACTCTTCGCGCCGGTACGCTCGCTCGGACTGGTCATCGTGGACGAAGAGCACGACTCGAGCTTCAAGCAGGAAGAGGGCGTCCGCTATCACGCACGCGACATGGCCATTTGGCGTGCCCACCGTGTCCACGGGGTGTGCGTCTTGGGCAGCGCGACGCCTTCGCTCGAGAGCGACCAGCTCACGCGCGCCGGACGCGCCACCAAGCTGCGGCTGCGCGAGCGTGCGCGCGCTCGGCCGATGCCGCGGGTGGAGCTCGTGGACCTGCGGCGAATCGGCCCTGGTCCCACGGGAGACAAGCGCATCAGCATTCCCCTTTATCGGGCGATGGAAGACGCGCTGCGGGCACGCGAGCAAGTCATCCTCTTCCTGAACCGCCGTGGCTTTGCGCCGAGCGTGCGGTGCGAAGCGTGCGGACAGGTTGCCGCGTGCGGCGCGTGCTCGGTCGCGCTGACGTTCCACAAGCGCGGCGGCGACGTCGTCCGCTGCCACTACTGCGATTACCAGGCGCCGCTCGCATCACGCTGCGCCAAATGCGGAGCGGAAGCGCTCGTCCTCGATGGGATCGGAACGGAGAAGCTCGAGGAGACGGTCGCCCAAGCCTTCCCGCACGCACGCGTGGCACGCCTGGACCGTGACGTGGCGAGTGGCAGAAAAATCGAGACCATCCTGGCGAAGATGCGCGCGCGAGAGATCGACATCCTCGTCGGCACGCAGATGGTGACGAAGGGGCACGATCTGCCCAACGTAACCCTTGTCGGCGTCGTCAACGCCGACGCTGCGCTGAGCATCCCCGACTTTCGCGCCGGCGAGCGCGCCTTTCAGCTCCTCGTCCAGGTCGCGGGGCGCGCTGGACGCGGCGACCTTCCCGGCCGCGTGATCGTGCAGACGTGGGACCCGGACCACCCGGCCGTTGCGCTCGCAGCGCGACATGACGTCGACGCGTTCCTCGAACGGGAGCTCATCGATCGCCGCGAGCTCGGTTATCCGCCGTTCACGCGCGCGGCCCTGGTGCGCGTGGAGGGGATGGTAGAAGACGAGGCCCGCGACGGGTGCACGCGGCTCGCGCGCATCGCTCTGGCGTGCGACCCCGTCCGCTTGGGACATGTGCTCGTCCAAGGGCCGGCACCTGCTCCCATCGCGCGGATCCGCAACCGTTGGCGTTTCCGGCTGATGCTACGAGCGGCCGACCGCGGCGCCCTCCGCAGCGCCCTCGCGTGCGTGGACGAGGCGCGCGGCGCCCTCGGGCGCGGAG
>JALYHV010000312.1 GCA_030776205.1 Myxococcota bacterium
GTATATGGCGATGTCCGAGCGCCCGAGGAGCTTGAGCGACTGAACGAGCACGGAGCAGGAGACTCCACCGTTGCAGTAGACGATCACCTCACGAGGCAGACTGGCCACGTCGACGCCTGCCTCGCCGAAGACGCGGATCAACTCCGGAACCGCTCGGAACTTGCCTGTCCTTGGTTCCATGAGCGCGGCGTAAGGAATGTTGCGAGCGCCCGGAATGTGACCGCTGCGTAGCGCGGCGGTGGTCTCGCCGATGAATTGGTCGCGCGGTCGGGCGTCGAGGAGCAGCGCCTCGCCGCTGCGGAGCGAGCGCTGCACCTCGTCGGCGGTCTTGCGAAGCGTCGGACGCACCCGTGGCGTGAAGGGGCGCCTGGACGCGGTCGCGTCGAGGACGGGCAGATCGCGCGACGTCGACCGGCCCTCGGCCTGCCAGCGTGACCAGCCCCCGTCCAGAATACGCACCGCGTCATGCCCGTGATACTGCAACGCCCACGCGAGGCGGCCGGCAAAGATGTGATGGTAATCGTCGTAGGCGACGACGAGTGTGCCGTCATCGATTCCAAGCTCGGTCATTTTCGAGGCGAAGGCCTCGGGCCTGGCGATCTGCACCGGTACGGGATCGTCCAAGTCGACGATGTCGCGCGTCCAATCGACGAACACGGCGCTAGGCACGTGTGCAACCAGGTAATCTTCTCGCTTGGCGACGTATCGCGGCTGGTGCCCCGGCGGCCGCACGCCGCCGCGAATATCGATAATCCGGACGCCCGGGGAGTCGAGGTTTCGCGCCAGCCACTCGGTCGAGACGAGCGGCCCCTCGCGCGAGACGTCGCGGCTCACGGTGCGTGCTTTTCGATCATGGCTCCGAGTCGAGGCACCGCGGCTTCCACATTCTTCTTGGCGCTTCCGCGCAGCTTCTCGTACGTGCCCTTGATCATGCCGCTCTTCGAGCGGTTTGCCTTCTCGTCGGTGATCGAAAGGAGAGCGTCAGCGACGCGCGACGTGTTCGCGTTGAAGTACTCGCGCACCCCACGTCCCTTGCTCTTTGCCTCCTGGTAAAGGGGATCGAGCGCCTGCGCGAATTCGGGGAGGAGATCGGTCACCACGTTGCGCACGAAGCCTGGCTTGATGCCCTGAACGGTGCGGTACCCCGCCTTGATGGCGAGGCCGGTCAATCCACCCTTGTCGGCGACCTCCGCATCGATGAGCGAGGCGCAGTCGTCTACGACGGCGGCCCTGTGTGCTTCCTCGGTGAGGGCTTCGGTCAAATTCGGCATCGGTGGGCGCGTTCCTTTCGCGCTCTGCCCATAGCACAAGTGAAGTCGCGCGTTGAGTACCACCCCGGGTCGTTTGCGCGCCCAGTCGCGATTGTCTGCAACCCAACGAGCTGGGCCTTTTCGACTCAGAAGGCGGCGCCTACCGAGACGAGGATTCGGGGGCGCACGCCCGGGCCATAAAGCGCGTCGTGCCAAGGGTGGTTCACGTATTCGAAGTGTGGTCGTGCGGTGTCCGCGGTGTACTGGATGCCGACGCCCGCGCCGACCGCGAGGTTACCGAGGACGATCGCCTGGAATCCGCCATCGACGGCGGCTCCCAGAGACACGAAATGCGTGTCGTCAGGTACGTCGAGGGTCGACGGGTTCGCGGTCGCGTGGACATACCGGTACTCGCCGACGAGGAAGGACGCGCCAGCGAACAGGCCGTGCGCTCCGTGCTCGCCGGAGTACCACGAATACCCGAGCTCCCCGCCAAATCCGCGAAACGAATCGTCCACGCCGGGCAGCGCGTAGTAGCCGATGGCGGTCAGGTGCAACGCGTGATGCGGCTCAGGGAGAAATGCGAGATCGACGCTGTATCGTCCGACGAGGAGACCGAGCGGGTTGCCTTGCAGCGCGACCGACTTGAAGCGCACTCCGTCGTCGATGCCGTCCGCCATCGAGGCGCCGGTGGTCAGCGTCCGGACGAGCGCGACGACGATCGCGGCGTACACGCGGGAAAGCGTGCAGGTCTGCGGGCGTCTGCGTCGTTCGGATGGCACCAAAACAGACTCTCGCATGCGAGGTGAGTAGGAGCCACAAACTCCGGCTGCTCCGGGGCCGCCTGCTACGCTCGTCTCACCCAATGTTTCGGCGCGGCGTGTGGATGGCGGGCGGCGCAATGTCCCTGGCGGCGGCGCTACTTTGGTTTCCGCGATCGGCCGGACCAGGCCCGATGGGCGCGCTTGGCGGGCGCGCGTCCCACTCCACGCCCCCTGTCCCGTCGCTCCCTTCGGCGGTCGAGGAGCACGCGCCCACGCCGGCTGCCGACGAGGCCCGATCGCACGTGTTTCGTTTGCCCGACGGGCGGACCCCCTCCCTCACCTGCGACACCGCCAAGGTCATCGTCGCGCAGGTCCGCCGTCTGCTTGCATACGCGCCTGATGCGGTCGACGCGCGGAGTTTCGCGGATGTGGCAGCAGACTGGCTCGACCCCTACGGCCTCTGGAGCGTCGCGCCGGATACTCCCGTCGCGGCCGCATTCGCCAGCCGAGGAAGAGAGCTTTTGGCGGAGGTGGAGGGAAGAGGCTCTCCCGATTGCTACACCGCGCGTTCGCTCGGGCTGGAGCTCCAAGGCTGGGTAGAAGGATTGCGGCGGATCTTCGATAGGGCGCGTATGGAGAATGCTGGAGGCGAAGACGCGCTCACCGCCGCGTCAGCCGGCGTCTTCGAGGGCGCGACCATCACGCGCCCAGCGCGCGAGCTCGCCGCTACGCTGGGGAGAAGGATCGGCGCCATCGAGCGCGAGCTCGGGCCGGCCTCGCATCCCTACGTCGATGAGGCGTCGGCACGCTACTTTCCGGTTCTCGACGCCGAGGGTTGGGGACGCGTGGTGCTCGCCTCGGCCGTGCGTGCCTACGTGCCGAGCATCGATCCGCACGGCGCGTGGGCGCCACTCGACGAAGAATCGAGCGTGTACGAGGTCGATCTAGAGGCCCGTCCTCCGCCGCGGCTCTGGGACAAATCGGAGCGCACGGCCGTCGGTCTGCGAATCGAGTCGGGGGCCGTGCCTCCTTTTGCAAACGGCGATGTGGTGCTGTCGCTGGCGGGGATCGCAACCGCCGGTCTGAGCTTCGAGCAGACGGAGCAACTCGCGTTCGCGGCGTGCGACTCCCGCCCTCCCCCGCCGGCGGTAGTGGCGCGGCCCGGCGAAAGACTCCCCGTCACCGTCTGGCTCGATGCGGTGCCCGCCGAGCCGAAGACGCTGGGATTGGCAGGTGACGATGCCGACGACCTGCCCGTCGAGCGGGTCGCTTTTGGAGAGGGCGACGCCGTCATTGTGTCCATCCGCGACGTTCGAGACGATCTCGGTGACGAGCTGACGCGCGCTCTCCTGCGCGAACGGGAGAGGGCGGGACGGCCACTGGCAGGCGTCATCCTTGATCTGCGCGGCAACGGGGGAGGCTCGACGGACGGCGCCATCGATGCGCTCGGGCTGTTCATTCCGGGGGCGCCGCTGTTTCCGATGAAGCGACGCGACGGCACCGTCGAGACCGACCGGGCTCCGGAACCGCCGATCGTCGATCGCTGGCGGGGCCCAGTCGCCTGCCTGGTCGACGGTGACACGGCAAGCGCCGCCGAGATGATTGCCGGGGCGCTCGCCGCGTACCGGCGAGGTCCGGCCATTGGCGCGACGACGTTCGGCAAGGGGTGCGCGCAGGAGTACACCGACGACGAAGCCCAAGCCGGCGTCCTGCGGTTGACGACGCTGCTCTACGCGCTGCCGGACGGCGCCCCCGTCCAACGCGTCGGGCTGGTTCCCACCATGCGATTTCCATTCAGCACCGAGGCCAACGATCGCGAAGTCGCGCTCGAGCACTCCGCCCCGACATGGCGCGGGCCGGACGTGCGCGACCGGGCCATGATGAAGCGCTCCGAAGACGCGACGTGGAACGCAGTCTGGCCGGCGCACGGCGGCAATGTCGGACCGTGCAAGAGCGCAGAGGTTTGCCGCGCCGTGCGCCAGCTCGGAGCCGTATCGGCCACGGCGCGACGGCTCACGTCGGCCAAGGGGCGCTAAGGGGATCTGGGAGCACTCGAGGACGAAGGGTGCGCTGCGCCCCCCTCTCCTGGCTCCCGCCTCTACTCTGCGGTCGCTGGCGCGCTGGCCGGCGCGCGGCGGGCGGCGCGGATGTCTTCCAGGTCGAGCGGTGAGACGATGCGTCCGTTGGGGCCGCGCTTGCCGAGGCGCAGTCGCAAAAGATGACAAGGAACACCCTGCTCGCCGATGAGCGCTTCGACGACTTCCGTAATCTTGACCGCGCCCGAACCGAGGATGTCGAGATCGACGGCAATCGGCACGGCATCGCCTCGGAAACCGGCGCGCCGCAAGGCGGCTGCCGCCGAGTCGTCGCCAGATTCGATGGATCGCAGGAGCGCGTGGACGTCGATGCGTTTCGTGACCCTTTCGACGCGGCGGAAAATGACCAGCTCGGGCTCGGTGCGAGCGCGGTGAATGCGCGCCTCCAACCATCCTGGTCCACCTCGAGACGCCACCTCCTCGCGCGGGATTCCCACGATGTACTGTGCGCAGTCGACGACGCGCGTTATTGCGGGATCCTGCGCCCCGAGCAGGGTGCCACCGACGAAGCGAAGCCCCTCCTGCGCACCAGCCGACAACGCGTCGAGCAGCGCAGCGGGGTCCACATCGGAAGAGAGCTTCACGTCCACCACTTCGCCCAGACTCGATACCCCAAGAGACAGCGCCGGGCCGAACACCATCTCTGGTTTCGGGTGGAAACCCTGCGAATGATGAAGCGGTAGCTCCAGCCTCCGGAAGGCCCGCGGCAACGCTCGTATGAGGTCGAGATGCGAGAGAAACGCCGCGGCGTGGAGCTTCTCGTACACGAACCGGTAGCGTCGAGCCTCGGGCTGAACGTCGAGGGCGGGGCGTCGGTTCGACGCCACCGGGACTCGCGGCGCCGCAGGGGCGCGAGGCTCGTCGGCGCCTAACTTGCGCAGGTACACGAGGCGCTGCTCCCGCAGAGCGCCCAAGTCGCACCCTATTCCGCAATCGTAACAGACAAGCTTTCGGTGTTCGCCGATCGCATCGGACAAGTTCGTCGCATGCACGAAGGCGCCGGCCACCTTTCCGCAGGGGGGCGAGAGGCAATTCTTCAGAGCCTTGCGATACTCGCGCAACAAAAACCCGTCTTCGAGGCCGACGTCGATATGGTCCCAAGGCAGCCGCGCCGTCACCGGGATGGTGCCGAGGTATCTGAGCGGGTCGATGCCCTCCGCGCGGAAGGCCTCCTCCCACACGGCCATCTTCTGTTGATCTTCCCACGAGTCGAAGCGTGCCCCCGCTCGATAGGCGCGCTCCAGGACGGCAGCGAGCGACCGATCACCGCGCGCGAATACGCCCTCCAACCAGGACGTGTTGCCGTCATGAACTCGCAGCTCGACCCCCGCCGCGCGAGCCTCCTCCCTCAGCCATCGCTGTTTCTGCAGCACGGCTTCCGATGAATCCATCGCACACCACTGAAAGGGCGTGTGTGGCTTGGGCACATGCGTGGAGACGCTCACGGTGACCTTAGGCGAGCCTCCAAGGCCGAGCTCCTTCTTCACTCGCTGACCAATCGAGCGCGCGCGCCCGCCCACCTGCGCGATGGCGCGTACGTCCTCTTCGCCCTCGGTGGGCAGGCCGATCATGAAGTAGAGCTTCATGCTCTGCCAGCCTCGCGAGAAGACCCGCTCGGCCGTCTGGAGCAGCTGCTCCTCGGTCACGTTCTTGTTGATGACGTCGCGCATCCGCTGGGTTCCTGCCTCAGGCGCGAACGTCACGCCCGTCGCCCGGACCCGTGCGATGTCGTCGAGCACGTTCTCCTCGAGGCCGTACGCCCGCAAGCTAGAGACGCCCAGCGAGACGCGCTTGGCCGAGAGCTGGTCGGTCACCTTCTTAACGAGCGGCGCGATGCAGGAGTAATCAGCGGTCGAAAGCGAGGTCAGGCTCGCCTCGTCATAGCCGCTCTTCTTGATGGCGCTCACCACGGTCGCCACGATCTGCTCCGGATCCCGCTCGCGCACCGGCCGGTAAATCATCCCTGCCTGACAGAAGCGGCACCCCTCGGTGCACCCCCGGGCAATTTCGACCGACATGCGATCGAAGACCGCTTCCGGCCCCCCGATGGGTCCATCGTCGGGGAAGGGAAAACGATTCAAATCGTCGACGAGCGTACGCACGACGGGCATGGGCGCGTCTGTCACGTCCTCTCCTCGATGCGGCCCGTCCACGACAGTGAAGCCCGTATCGGGGTCAACCCTGGTCGCGTACAGGGCTGGGACATAAACACCTTTCAACCGGGCGAGGGCGCGCAGCCGTTCTCGGCGCGGAGCCCCCGCTCGCTTCATCGCCGACCACGTGAGCGCCACCTCCGACGTGCGTTCCTCGCCGTCGCCGATGACGATGGCATCGATGAACGGCGCGAGCGGCTCGGGGTGTGTGGCCGTGGGCCCACCGGCCAGAACGAGTGGATCGCCTTCTGCCCGATCCGCCGAGCGGAGAGGCACTCTCCCAAGCTCGAGCATCGACAGCACGTTCGTATACGTCAGCTCGAATTGTAACGAAAAGCCGACCACGTCGAAGTCGCACAGCGGGCGAGCGCTCTCGCACGAAACGAGCGGAACATTGCGGGTGCGCAGCTGCTGTTCCATATCGATCCACGGTGCGAAAACGCGCTCGGCAAGCGTGTGAGGATCGTCGTTCAGGATCTTGTAGAGGATCTTGAAGCCAAGATGGCTCATGCCGATGTCGTAGACGTCGGGAAACGCCAGGCACACGCGTGATTCGACCGTCCCCCAATCCTTGGGACGCGCGCCGAATTCTCCGCCGAGATAGCGCGCCGGCTTCTGCACCAAGCGCACGAACGACGCGTAGGGATGATCGGCTGCGGCAGGCATCGGTTCTCCATGTAGCGCATCACTGCACGACGAGCATCGCGATTCCTGCCGAACGGTTGGGGCGAGGCCGCCAAGCCCCAGACGACGCGAACGGCCGCTGGAGCCACTAAGTGGCCCGCGACAGGCGGGCAGCTGTCGCGGACAGGCAGGCATCGCTCGACCGGCGGTCAATCCGCAGGAGCGGACGTGGTCCGGTTCGTGATGGGGGACAGGACAGGTCGGACGAGCGTCCTGTCCGTGCGGTGTCCTCGAGAGCTCGCGAGGGCACTGCGTCGGCGGACGCGCGCAGGTTCTGACCGCGGAGGAAGGGTTCACCAT
>JALYHV010000313.1 GCA_030776205.1 Myxococcota bacterium
ACCCCGCGCCCGATCCGGAGGCGGAGCTTCCCGACCCCGGGCTCCCCGATCGCGCGTCGGCCGAACCGCTCGCGCCCGAGCTCGACCCGCTCCTGCCAGAGCCGGCGGTGGACCCGCTCGAACCGAAGCTGCCGCCCGACCCACTCGAACCGCCGCCTGAACCCCCGTCCGACGAGCCTGGATTTCCCGAGTCACCGCACGCGAGCACAAGAATCAAACCAGCGGCCACCATCGTGGCCGAGATGACGTTTCGTTTCATGAGCTAGCCGCTCACGATAGCGCGAAGAGCGTCACTCGCGCCCGTCAAGACACCCGGCGGTCGCGACAATCAACGCATCGGTACCGTGCAACGCCACATGCGTTGCCGGCAAATGGGACAAATCCGGTGGAGATTGAACGCGGATGAATCGGCGTCGCCGGACCCATTCGCCGTGCTTCCGTCGGGCGTCTTGCCCGCGCTCGCGTCATCTGGTCAAGGCGTGAGGCAGAGGAGGGTCCCGTCGCGCCGTTCGGTGCATTGACTCTTCACCTTCGTGTCTCCCGCCGATACGTAAAGATCGCAGGGGACACCCTGTGTGGGACAGACGCCGAACGACGCATGGGACTGAGGCCCACGGCCCAAGCTCTCTTCGCAGCCCAGGCTCAACGACAGCGCAAGCGCGGCGGCCAACGCCTTCGTCACGGCTCGGCGCCCGACCCGGAGCAATGCGGCGGAGGAGGGCCGCTCGGCCTGCAAAACAGCTTTCCGCTGCCGTCGCCCGCGCTGCAAGTGCCCTGGATCTCCCTGTCGCGGATCTGCACCGAGCAGGTGTCCCCTTCGCGCTTGGAGTCGCACGCGGCGTACGCTTCAGGGGGCAGCGGCGGGAGTCCCTCGGCGCGCGCGTTGCCCGTGGTCGCACTCGCCACGGCAATCGCCAACGCGCATAGTGTTCGGCAGAAGGCCGGCAGAATGGGTGAATCGATCATGTGAACCTCTCCCTCGGTGGTCGAAGAGCGTGCGCGTCCTTGCGCATCGCTCAATGGCAAGAGCGTTCGTGAGACGCCGGCGATTCCAGCGGAAACAGTCCGCAACATGCTCAGCGTTCGTCCTGTGTCAGAACGTAGCCTACGCCGCGGACCGTCTTGAGACGGCGCGGCTTGCGCGGGTCGTCTCCGAGCTTGTGCCGGAGCCGGCATACGTGAACATCGATCGATCGCTCGAAGGCGTCCTCTGCGGTGCCGTGCATCAATTCGAGCAGCTGCTCCCGGCTGAGAACGCGGCCGACGCGCTCGGTCAGCACGCGCAAGAGCGCAAATTCGAAGGTGGTCAGCGCCAGCGGCGTCGCATCCAGAGTCGCCGTCATCGTCTCGGCATCGACGACGAGATTGCCGATCTGAACGCGCCGTTTGGCGGGACCTGCCCGGCCGCTCGCGCGCCGTGCATGCGCGCGGATGCGTGCGAGGAGCTCTCGCGACGAGAATGGCTTGACGACGTAATCGTCCGCGCCCCCCTCGAGCCCCATGACCCGATCCGCCTCCTCCGTGCGGGCTGTGACCATGATGATCGGAACATCCACGCGTTCGCGCACCGCGCGGCACACCTCGACGCCGTCGCGGCCGGGCAGCATGAGATCGAGCAGCACCACGTCAGGGCGGGCGCGCAGCACCTCCCCGAGCGCGAGGTCGCCTCGTGCCACGAGCACCACGTCCACCTCGTGGGAGGCGAGGTACTGGCTCGTCAGCCGGGCTAGCCGTTCGTCGTCTTCCACATATACGACGAGGAGCCTCTTTTCGGGCCGACTCGATTCTGCCGCGATCATGTTCGGCTGAGTATGGCACTGGAAGATACGGGCTCAGGCCGCTGCAACAAGCCGAAACATGGGGCCCCTTTCGACTAAGCGACGGGAGGAATCGGCAAGGCGAGGCGGACCGTCGTTCCTCGCGCGACCACGCTCGTCGCATGGATCGTCCCGCCATGAGCGTCCACGATCCGCTTCGCGAGCGTCAGCCCCAGCCCCACGCCTCCTGCTTCCCGGGAGCGGCTGCGATCCGATCGGAAGAACGGTTCGAAGATCTGGGGCAGGTCCTGCGGCGAGATGCCGACGCCGTGGTCGCGCACCTCGAAGACGACTTGGCCGGCCACCCGCTCGACGCGAAGGATGACGGGCGCGTTCGCGTCGGGCGAATACTTGTCGGCGTTTTCGAGGACATTGTCGATAGCGCGGCGCAAGAGCATTGGGTCCGCGCGCACGGTGGGCAGGCTCTCCGGCACCTCGACCGCGATCAGGCGGCGTGGATGCCGAGCTTTGAACCGCTCGGAGGCTCTTGCGCAGAGGACCGCGGGGGCGACTGCCTCGAAGTGCGGCAAGAACGCGGTCGGTGACGAGACGCCCGCTGCCCCTTCGATCTGCAGGCGGGCCGTCGTCATGACGTCGTGGATGAGGGCCTCGATCTCCGTCAGGTCCGTGCTGACCTCCGACAGAGAAATGCCCCCGGCCCCGTCGTTCGCCTCGGCCGCAATGTCCAGCGCGACGCGGATCCTCGCGAGTGGCGTGCGGAGCTCGTGCGAAACATTGGCCAGGAGCTCCCGCTCGGTCTGCACGAGCTTCTGGAGCCGCTCCGCCATCTCGTCGAACGAGCGGCCCACGTCGCCCACTTCGTCGGTCCTCGTCAGGCCGGTGCGCGCCTTCAGATCGCCGGCGCCGAGGGCGCGGGCCGTCTGCGACAGCGTCTGCAGCGGCCCGACGATCCAGCGTGCGGTGAGATACGAGCCGACGCCCACGATGACCAGCCCACTCAGCAGAAAGCTGAGGAGAGGCCGTACGGGAGACGGAGGGTAGGGGAAGCTTCCAGCTGGAAAACACATCTCTGCGCCCGCTTGCCCGCGCGCAGGCATCAGGACGGGCTCTGGAAACACACCCGAGCGTCCCAGCAGAAAGCCGACTGCCGCCACCGCCGCTGCGAGGAGAACCAGCTGCACGAACCCGATGACGTTGAGCTTCCAGGCGAGCTTTCGGCGCGCACCGGGCGTCGTCGCCCGAGCGTGGCGCCCGCGCCGCGAGTCCGGGGGCATCGGTAACGCATCCGTGCGCGCGTCGACCGGCCGTGCCTGGGCGTGCGGAGGTGTCACTCGAACCGCAGCGCCTCGATGGGATCCACGGCCGACGCCTTCCTCGCAGGGTAGAGGCCGAAGACGACGCCCACGACGGCGCTGAAGACGACCGCGATCGCGACGGCGGCGGGCTGGACGCGCATCGGCCACTGGAGTCGCTCGGCCACCGAGGCCGCGGTGGCGACCCCGCACAGGATGCCGAGAAGCCCGCCGGCGACCGAGAGCGCGAGCGCCTCGACGAGGAACTGCAAGAGGATGTGTCGCGGCTGTGCGCCCATTGCGATCCGAATGCCAATCTCGCGCGTCCGTTCCGTGACGCTGACGAGCATGATGTTCATGATCCCGATCCCCCCGACTACGAGCGAGACCAGCGCCACGCACGCCAGAAGCATCGTGATCGTCTCGGTTCCCTGCTCTTGCGCCGCGGCGATCTCGCTGAGGTCGTGGACCGAGAAATCGTCTTCGCGTTCCGGCGGGAGGTGGTGTCTATCCCGGAGGAGCGACGTGATGTCGCTCTCGACCTGGATGGTGCGACCCGGCCACGATGCCACGAGGATCGATCCCTTCAGGTAGGCGCCCAGCCCGCCCTGGATCCTGCGGGCGAACGTCGTGTACGGAACGAACGCCGCGTCGTCGAGGTCTTGCCCCATCGCGGACTGCCCCTTTTTCGCGGCGACGCCGACCACACGAAACGGGGTGCTCCCGACGCGCACGATCTGATCGATGGGGTCCGCGTACGGGCCGTAGAGCTTGTCGACGAGGGTCTGGCCGAGGACGATGGCCTTCGCCGCAGCGTCGACGTCGGCCTGCACGATCGGCTCTCCGCGTGACATCGGCCAGCTGCGGATCTCGAAGAACTGCGGCGACGTGCCGGTGAGACTCGTCGTCCAGTTCTCGTCGCCGGCGATCACCGGGACGTTCGCGCGCAGCTCGGGCGCAACGGCCTCGACCGAGGCGAGGTCGCGCTGGATGGCGGCCACATCTTCCCACGTCAAGGTCGGCATCGACCCAAAGCCGCCGTTCACGCCGCCCATGCTCGTCGACCCGGGCAGGACGATGACGAGGTTCGTGCCCATCGAAGCGAACACGCGCTCGACGTTCGCCTTGGCCCCCGCACCGATCGCGGTGATGGCTATGAGCGCGCCCACGCCGATCAAGACCCCGAGGGTCGTGAGCAGCGCGCGCATCTTGTTGCTCCACATGGCACGAAGCGCGATTCGCAACGTCGATGTCGCGTTCATGCGGCTCCTTCGAGGCGCGCCGGGTCGAGCTCCGAGCAGCGAGGCTCCTGCGGGGTGTCGCCCACGATCCGGCCGTCACGCATCACGATGACGCGCGAGGCATACGCCGCAACCTGCGGATCGTGGGTGACGAGCATCAGCGTCAAGCCCGAGAGCCATAGTCTCCGAAAAACACCCAGCACCTCCACGCTCGTCTGCGAATCGAGCGCGCCGGTGGGCTCGTCCGCGAGCACGATCCTCGGATCGTTGACGACCGCGCGCGCGATCGCGACGCGTTGCTGCTGCCCTCCGGACAGCTGGTTCGGGTGACGCTGAAGCTGACCCTCGAGGCCCATACTCAGCAGCGCTCGAACGGCGCGGCGGCGGCGCTCGCGGCGGCCGACGCCCGCGTATTCGAGCGGGAGCTCGACGTTCTCGATCGCGCTCGTACGCGGCAGCAAGTTGAACTGTTGAAACACGAATCCGACGGTTCGGTTCCGCGCGCGCGCAAGCTCGGCGTGGCTCATGACCGAACCGCATCGTCCCGCCAGCTCGTAAGCGCCCGTGGTGGGTCGATCGAGACAACCTACGATGTTCATCAGCGTGGATTTGCCCGACCCCGACGCTCCCATCACGGCCACGAATTCGCCGGCGCCGACGCGAAGCGACACGCGGTCGAGGGCGCGAACGGTGACGTCTTGCCCCCGGTACTCCTTCGTGACCTCCCGAAGCTCGAAAGCAACGCTTTGCATGGGGACCTCAAAAAATGGGTGGCGGCCGTCCGGGCGGGGCGGGTGCTCTCGGCGATGCCGTCGTCGAGCTCCCTGGCTCCTGGACGACGACCTCGTCGCCCTCATGGAGAGCGTCTCCGAGGACCTCCGTAAAGACGCCGTCTGTGAGGCCGATCGGCACGGCGAGCGGCTGGAGTGTTCCGGCGCGCGGGGTCCACAGCGTCTTCATGCCGGGGGCGCTGGGAGCGAGAGTGGCCTGCTGCAGCGCCGGGCGAAAGCGCAACGCGGCGCTCGGGACCGCGAGCGCATGGGGGCTCTGCGCGTAGACGAAGGTCACCGTGGCGGTCATCCCCGGTCGGAGGTATAGGTCGCCGTTTTCGACGTCGATGACAGCGTCGTAGCTGACGACGCTCTGGACCGTGGTCGGAGCGTTTCGAATCTGGCGAACCACCCCGAGGAAGCGCTGGTCCGGAAAGGCATCCACGGTGAAGTACGTCGGCATGCCGGCGCGCAGCCGTCCGACGTCGCCCTCGGCGACGTTGGTGTCCACCTGCATCTTGGTGAGGTCCTGGGCGACGCTGAACAACGTTGGCGTCGCCAGCGACGCGGCGACCGTCTGGCCGACGTCGACGTTGCGCGAGATGACCACCCCGTCGATGGGCGACACGATGTTCGTATAAGAGAGATTGATCCGCGCCTGCCGGAGCTGCGCGGCGGCCTGCGCTACCGACGCGTTCGCGCCCTCGACCGCCGCTCGCGCGCTCGCCGCGCTGGCCTCCGCGTTGTCGAAGTC
>JALYHV010000314.1 GCA_030776205.1 Myxococcota bacterium
GGCCGACACCCCGGGATCGGTCTTGACCGCGGGTCGCGCGCGGAGCTGCTCCACCTCGCGCCGCTTGGCGCACAAGATTTCATCGAGCAAGCTCACGACGCGGCACGGGCGCGGGCAGCGGCGCTCCTCCACCGGCCCAACGTCGCGTGTGCGGAGCCGCTCTTTATGGCGTCGCGAGCGCGTTCGGCGCATGCGGGCAACGGAGCGCCGGTCACCACGGCGAGCGCCGCGGCAGCATTGAGGATGACCGCGTCCCTTGCGGGGTGCGGCTCGGCGGCGAGGATCGCGATCAGAGCGCGGGCGTTTGCCGGCGCATCGCCACCCGCAAACGCCGCGCGGTCCACCGGTGCCATGCCGAAATCTTCCGGCGCGACTGTGCGCTCGCGCACGGCGCCGTCCTCCGTGAGCTCGCTCACGCGCGTCGGCCCGCACGGGCTCACCTCGTCGAGGCCATCCTTGCCGCGGACGACCCACGCCCGCCGGATTCCAAGCGTGCCGAGCGCGTGCGCGACGATGGATCGCAGCTCGTCGTCATACACGCCGACGAGCTGGTGGGTCGCGCGCGCCGGGTTGGCGAGCGGGCCGAGCACATTGAAGATAGTGCGTGCTCCGAGCTCCGCTCGCGCCTGGGCCGCGTGCTTCATCGCGGGGTGGTGCGCGGGGGCGAAGAGAAACACGATACCGGCTTCGCGGAGCACGTCGCGCTGACGCGAGGGCTGCACATCGATGGGGATGCCCAGCGCCTCTATGACGTCTGCGCTGCCGCAGCGGCTCGAGATCGACCGGTTGCCGTGCTTTGCCACCGGAACGCCGCACGCCGCGACGACTATGGCCGCGGCGCTGGACAAATTGAGCGTTTGCGAGCCGTCACCCCCCGTTCCGCACGTGTCTGCGACGACGGGCAGATCGTGCTCCACGAGGGTCATCGCGGCGCGCATCGCCTGGGCCGCTGCGACGAGCTCCTCGGCGCTCTCGCCGCGCATGCGCAAGGCGACCGCGAACGCCCCGACCTGGACCGGAGTCCACGCGCCGGCGAGGATGGCGTCGAACGCCGCCCGAAAGTCGGTCGTGTCGATGCGCTCGCGGCCGAGGAGCCTCCCGAGGAGCCCCGAAAACGACGAAGGAGCGGTCATTGCGCCTTCTTGCGCGCGAGGCGACGGACCCAGTTCTGAACGAGACGTTTGCCTTCCGTTGTCAAAATGCTCTCCGGGTGGAACTGAACGCCTTCCACGTCGAGCTCCCGGTGGCGCAGTCCCATGATCTCGCCCTCGGTGGTCCACGCGCTCATTTCGAGGCACGCGGGGAGCGACTCGCGCTCGACGAGGAGCGAATGATAGCGCGTCGCTTCGAAGGGGGAGGGCAGGCCCTCGAAGAGGCCGACGCCGTCGTGGTGGATGGGCGACGTCTTCCCGTGCATAAGCCGCCCGGCACGCACGACGCGACCTCCGTACACTTGCCCGATCGCCTGGTGCCCGAGGCACACGCCAAAAATGGGGAGGGCTCCGCCGAGCGCGCGGAGGAGCTCGAGCGAAATGCCCGCCTCGTTCGGGGTGCAGGGCCCAGGCGACAGCAGCACGCCGTCAGGTGCGCGTTCGCGTACACCGGGCACGTCGATGGCGTCGTTCTTGAAGACGTCCACCTCCGCCCCGAGCTCGCCGAGGTACTGGACGAGGTTGAACGTGAACGAGTCGTAGTTGTCGATGACGAGGACGTGCGACCGCATCGGCGCTGGGCAGAGCATGCGAGGAGCGCGTCATCCGGTCAACCGTTGCCCTCGGTAGGGAGTCGCGTTGACATGCGAGCTCTCGCGCACGTAAGGTCGCAACGCGCACGATGCCGGAAGAAAAAAAACCGAAGATCGACCTCAAGTCTCGTCTCCAGCGTATGGGCCCTGGGTCACCCTCCTCGCCGCCCCTCTCCGGGCCGGCATCCGCGCCGCCGTCGTCCGTACGCGGCGCGCCTGGGCTGACGCCCGTTCCCCCCGTGGCTTCCGTTCCGCCGGGCATTGGCCGCAGCCCCATGTCCGGGCCGCCGTCGCCCCTCGATCCGAGCAATCCGCTCGCCGCGGTGGCCCAAGCGTTCAAGCCGTCGGGCGCCCCTTCGGGGCAAGCGCACCACGCGATGATGCAGCCGCAGATCATCGAGGTCGACGAAGGGGCCGTCAACCAAGCACGGAGCGGAGCGCGCAAGCAGGGGCTCGTCATTGGTCTCGTCCTCGCCGCGATGGCCGCGGGCGTTGCCTGGGTGGGCGGCAGCGCCTCGCAGCAGGCTGCGGGGCGAGCGCAGGGCTCGCGGGACGCGCACGGTCTCGCGGCGGACCTCGTCAAGTCGCGGGACCAGCTGACGCAGCTGAAGCAAAAGCTGCAAGAAGGCGGGAAGAGCTTGGCCGAGCGGAAATTCCCCGATGACCTCGGGCAGCAGCTCTCGGGCATCGTGGTGGACTTCGGAGGCGACAAGCTGTTCGGGCGGCGCTTTGCCGGCGTCCCCGCGGACACGACGCGCGATCTCTTCGAATACATCAGCCGCGTGCAGTCGCTCAACGACAAGAAAGACCTGGTCGTCGGGCTGCTCAGCAGGTTGCAAAAGCCGATAAAGCAGGAGCTGAGCCGTCCTGCTGGTCAGCTCCCCATCCAGTACGTCATCGTCGTCGACAAGGACACGTCGAACAGCGGAGCGTTCCTCGCGACGCTGGCCACGCCCATCGTCCCTGACGACAAATCCGGGGTCCCCAACGAGCTCACGTTCGCGAATCCGCGCGGCTCCGGAAACGTAAAGCTGCCGCGGCTCACGACAGAAAAGATTCCGAAGGACGGCGCGGCGATGACACTCGTGCCGCAGACGTTCGAGAAGGTCTGTCCGAGCGCGCAGCGCGGTCAGATTGCGCAGCTCGTGTCGAGCATGAACTCGCTCGTCGATGACATCCAAGGCCAGAAGGGGTCCGAGGGTGGCGATGTCGCCATCACCGAAGCGAAGCCCGGCCTCGCGGACCTGGCGACCAAGCTTTCGGATCAGCTCAACAAGGTAAACTAGCGGTCGCTCGCGACGCCGCTGCCCGGCGCGCGTCCCCAAGCAATGTCGATCCCCGTAATGGGGTCGGTGCCGGCGCCGAGGTCGGCGTAGCCGCGTACGAGCAGGGCCGTGCACCTCACGGCACGCGAAGCGACCTGCTCGCGCAGTCCCAGCCAGCGGAGGAGGGGTCGGCGGTCCTTCGCCGTCGGCCCGAGCACGACGACCGTGGTCCCGGGCAGCCGTTCGTCGGCGTGCGGAATTTGGGCCGCGATGGCCTCGGCGTCGAGAACGGTAGCCGCACCACCTTCCAGCAGAACGGCGATCGCCTCCGCTTCCGCGCTCCAGGCCGGCAGGCCAAAGGGAGGCTTGGGAATCGGGGCGCCGGTCGCGCGGGTCACGAGCCGAAGGGCCGTCGGTTGGGGCATCATGGCGCCTCATATCTCCTAAACGGAAACCGGCGGAGCGCGGTCGGGAATGATTTCGACTTTGACGACGTGCGTTTCGCTGGCCTCGCGCACGACGAATTTCATCCCGTCGACCTGCAACGTCGCGCCCACCGGCGGAACGCGTCCGGCCCGGCTCACGATCAAACCGCCCAGGGACTCGAACTCGCCGTCGTCGGGCAGGGGCTTTCCGAGCGCCAGGGCGAGATCGGCCAGGGATACCGACGCATCGGCCACGACGCGTCCGTCGCCCATCGATTGAATCGGCGCGTCGATGTCGTGCTCGTCCCGGATGTCTCCCACGATTTCTTCGATGATGTCTTCGAGCGTGATGAGGCCCGCGGTGCCGCCGAATTCGTCGCTGACGATGGCCACGTGCAGCCGGCGAGAGCGCATCTCCTGCAGGATCTTCGCGGCTGGCTGGTACTCGCTGACGAACATGACCGGCGTTCGCATCACGTCGGCAAGGCGAGCGGTCGGCACTCGGCCGTCGCCGACCAGCGCAAAGAGGTCCTTCGAATAGAGCAGGCCGACCACGTTATCGAGCTGGTCGCGGTACACGGGGTAGCGCGAGTGCTTCTCCGACGCGACGAAGGCGATGACCTCGACGATCGGAGTCCCGAGCTCGACGCCGAGAATGTGCCGGCGCGGAACCATCACCTCGCGCGCGGTGAGATCTTTGAAGTCCAGCACCTTTCGGATCATCTCGGCGGGCTCATTGGCGATCGCTCCGGCCTTTTCGCCCTCCGCGACCGCCCACTCGACCTCCGTCTCGGTGACGCGCGGGTCTATGCTGCGCGCCTTGGGGACGCGGCGGCCCACTGCCCGGCCCACGAGCGCCAGGGGATCGGCAAGCGGCGCGAGGACCCACTCGAGCGGGTGCAAGAAGAGCAGGGCAAGGGCGCCGAGGCGCTCCGGAAGCCGGCGGGCGAGGGTCGACGCGATTTCCGTGAAGGTGCCGTAGGTCAGAACAGCGCCGAGAACCGCGAACGGCAGAGCGAGCCGCTCGAAGCCGGCGTCTCGAGCCGCCTCGTTCAGGAGGACCGTTGCCACGCTGAGCGCGACGACCCGTCCGACCAACCAGCGAGAAAGGACGCAAAGCGGATCCCCGGCGAAGCGGCGGAACGCAGCCCCGGTGCGCCCCTGTTTGTCGAGGAGGGCCTGGAGCCTGCCGTCGGCGATTTCGGTGAGCGCAGCTTCTCCGGCGGCGAACAGCGAGCCCACGGCAGTCATGCCCGCAGCAGCCGCGAGCTCGACGACGACTCCCCCTGGACCTCCGTTCACGTGACCAACTTTCTCGAGCCAACCCTTGGCCCGTTCCGGCCACGCCTCGAGCCAGGCTAGCGGAGCAGCGAAGGTGGTCAAGTCACCGCCGGGCAAGCGAGCTCCACCGTTGACGTGCCTGCGTTCTTCCGTCGCAATGGACGAGTGACGCAGCGTTGCCGAGCGTGCCGCGTGCGAGATTCGCAACTCCCGCGCGGCGTCGGTCGAATGGGTGGGCATGAACACCTCGAGCGTCTCGAATGCGGGTCTCCAGAGCGGACCCAGAGTGTCCGCTGATTCCCGCGTTTCCGGCGCGGCCCTTCCTGGACGCGGCGGGGGTACGGCGCACGCGGCGGCCCGCCCCGGCGGCGGCAGCGAGGGCAGTCCCAAAATCGCTCTCGAGGCGGCGGGCACAACGTTTCTTCCGAGGACGGAGCCACCGGGCGGGGTGAGCGTGTTCGCATGCTTGCTGCGGCAGCCGCCACCCCTGGCGGAGGAGCCTTTGTCGGGTGGCGAACCGCGGGGGGGCAGTCGCCCGCGCAGCTTCTCGCACGACGAAGAGGCTTCCGGTCGGGCCGAGGTGCCCCGTCGTGGCGTCGCGACAGACGCCGTTGCCGGCGCGGGCAACCGGCACGAGCCCGTCCCAGCCGCCTTGGCGCCTCCGCCA
>JALYHV010000315.1 GCA_030776205.1 Myxococcota bacterium
CCCATGGCCCGCTCCAGGGCCAGGCGCATCTCGGTCGCCGTCGGAAAGCGCAGCTCAGGTCGCGCGGCCATGGCTCGGTGCACGAGACCCGCAAGCTCCCCCGGGACATCAGGCACGACCTGGACGAGCGGCACGATCTCGCCGCGTTCGACCTTCAGCGCGATGACTCGCGCGTCATCGCCGGATACGGGCCGCGCGCCGGCGATCATTTCGTAGAGCATGACGCCGACGGCGTAGATGTCCGTGCGCGCGTCGACCTGATCGGCGCTACGGGCTTGCTCGGGCGACATGTACTCCGCCGTGCCCATGAGCACGCCGGCGACCGTGAGCGCCTTTTGTTGCGGATCGGTACGGCGCGCCTTGGCGATGCCGAAGTCGATGAGCTTGAGCACCGGCCTGCCGGCCACATACGTCACGAAGACGTTCTCCGGCTTGAGGTCGCGATGGACGACTCCGAGCGCGTGGGCGGCCTCGAACGCCTGCAGGATCTGGTGCGTGTACTCACACGCCGTGGTCACGGGCAGGGTTCGCTGGCGATCGAGAACGCTCGAGAGCGACTCTCCTTCCAGCAGCTCCATGACAATATAGGCTTGGCCTTCTGGCGTGCGGTCGACGTCCGTCACCTGCACGACGTAGGGACTCCGGATCTGGGCCGCGACTTGCGCCTCGCGCAGGAAGCGCTCGACGAGACCCATGCGCTTGGCAAGCTCCGGGTGCAACACCTTGATCGCGACGCGCGTGCCGAGAACAGAGTGTTGCGCCTCGTAGACGGAGCCCATTCCCCCGTCGCCCAGCAGGCGCGTCAGGCGGTACTTCCCGTTGACGACGCTTCCGATGCCGATCACGCTAAGGGCAGCCTAGCACCGCCCGACACACCGCCGGCCCTTCCCTGCTTGATGCACCTCGGCCGCGACGCGCCCTCAGGCCGGTTTCCCCTCGAGCTTCGGTCCGCGCAGGATCTCCCCTACCGTCTCGGCATCGGCGATGGCGGCAAACACCGGCCGCAGCGCGTCGTCACGGTCTTCGCCAAACGCGCCGCTCGGCGCGAGCGCTCGCGCTTGCGGTCCATCGAGCACGAGAAACACGTCGTGCAACTTTCGCCCCGGCGCGTCGATGACATAAGCGATTCGGCCGCGATCGAGCGACAGCTCCTCGTTGCCACGACGAATGAGCACGCGGCTGTTCGTCACGAAGTACCGTGTCGCGTGGGCGAGACGCACGGGGCGAATCAGCGCCGCGTACGCGACGCCGACTGCGACGGCCAGAAGAAGAAGCATTCCGAGCGCCGCGCCTCCCACGAGCAGCACGGCAAGCGTAGGGGGCAGCGCGTGCAGCCGGAGCACGCGCCCCAGGGTCGGCACGGACCGGGCGAGCGATCGCACGAACGTCGCGGCGAGCACCCCGCTCGAGAGCGCGGTGATCACCCGCCGCATAGTCCACGCAGAGGCCTGCGGCGCGCCCGACCACAGCACCCGCTCGCCAGGGTCCAGCCGTTGCGCGAGAGGCCGACCGCCAGAACCTAATGGGGCGCCCGGCTGGAGGCCGCGAATGGTCGCCCAGAGGCGATCGGGAGCGTCCACGTCGTGGAGCGTGAGCGATAGGGTACGGCGGAGCGCCCCCGTAGGGACTGCCCGTACGATCACGAGGTCACCTGTCGACGCGTCTCGCGCATTCCAGCGAAAGAGCGCGTAGCTGACCTGCCCTATCTCGATCGTTCGCCGGAGGCGGCCGCGACGCCAAATGACGTGCCGATCCGTCACCACATACTCGAGCTGGGACCGCCACCAAAGTGGCACGCGCCATGCGCCGAGCGCGACCGTGGCGCACCACCCCGCCACGAGCACCATCCCGTCGACCGGGACCTCGAGCGACTTGGCGACGACCACCGCGTAGCAGAGCGTCACGGCCGAGGCGCAAGCCGCGACCAGCGCCATCAGCCTCTGCGCGAAGGGAACGGTCATTCCTCGGCATCGCCCTTTCCAGACGATGCGCTCGCCAAACAGCGAGTCACGACCCATCGCGAGAGACCTCACCGCCAAGAATGTGCCTGGCACCCGCCCATGTCCAGGCTCATTCGTCCGTCCCTAGCGCGGAAGCGGGACGGCGGGCAGGCGTGCGGTCGCGCCCCGCGCGTGTGCGTGCCGGACCAGGGCATCGCACAGTTGCGTCATCGACAGCCCTGCCGCGGCGGCCGCCTCCGGGTAGAGGCTCGTCGCCGTCATTCCAGGAAGGGTGTTGACCTCGAGCAGCGTCACTGCGTCCTCGCCGACGACGAAGTCTACCCGCGACAGATCCCGGCAGCCGAGCGCCCGGTGCGCCGCCAGAGCGACCTCCTGAACGACGCGGGTCGTACCAGCCGACAACCCCGCAGGGCAGATGTGAACGCTGCGACCCGGGACGTATCGCGCCCGGTAACTGTAAAATGCGTCGCTCGGGGACACGATCTCCGTTGGCGGGAGCGGGAGCAAGCTCTCGGTGTCGAGCACGCCGCAGGTGACTTCGCGGCCGAGGACGAAGTCTTCCACGAGGGCGATCTCGTCGAGCGCCCATGCCGCCTCGATCGCGTGCGCCACGTCCGATGTGGACGCGTCTTGCTCGAAACGCGTGACGCCGATGGCCGACCCCTGAGACGACGGCTTGACGACCAGGCGCGGCCCGAGCGATCGCAGCGCTCGCTCCGCGGCGGCGGGAGCGGCCCCCGCGCCTCCTCGCGCAAAGGTCATCGCCTCCGCGATGGCCAGACCGGCGTGGGCAAACACGATGCGCGCGACACGCTTGTCCATCGCCAGCGCGCTCGCGAGCAGTCCGGAGCCAACGTACGGAAGCTCGAGGATCTCGAGGAGCCCCTGCAACGATCCGTCTTCCCCCACGGCCCCGTGGACGGCCGGGAACACGACGTCATAGCCGCCGCTGCGCAGCGATTCGGCGAGGAACGCGTCGATCTCCAGCCGCACCACTTCGTGGCCTGCGCGCTCGAGCGCGGTGGCCACACCGAGCGCGGACGCACGGCTGACCGCGGCCTCCGTGGATGGTCCTCCCTGCACGACTGCGACGGACAGCCGAGACGAGCGCTTCATCGATCCTCGCGCACGCACGGCGGAGCGACCGCGGACGCGACCTCCGCGCGAACGGCGCCGGTCTGCCCGGCAACGGCGGCATTGGCGGACATGTCCACGAGCTCGATGCCGAGCTGGCTGGCGACCTGAAAAATGCGTGGATCGCGATAGAATTCGCCGAAGCAGACGCGTGCTACGCCGGCGTTCGCGATCAAACGAAAGCACCCCCAGCAAGGGCTGGCCGTCACGTACACGGTGGCGCCCTCGATGCGCACGCCGTGCCTGGCGGCTTGCACGATGGCGTTCGCTTCTGCGTGGACGGTGCGCACGCAGTGGCCGTCTTCCATCAGGTGCCCCTCCTCGTCGCAATGGGGAAGACCGCGGATGCTGCCGTTATACCCGGTGGCGAGGATGCTTTTGTCCCGCGCGATGACGGCGCCGACGAACTTGCGGTCGCATGTGGACCGCGTGGACACCTCGCGTGCGATGTTCATGAAGTACTCGTCCCAGGAGGCGCGCGGGCGGGGCATGGTGCTTCTTAGAGCGCGTCCGATGGCGCGGCAACAAGCGGCACCGCCATGTCGTGCCGGCAGTCGGCGGCGCGGGAATTGACAAACCATGCCGCGCACGGCATTCGAAGTCCCCGATGCGTTCCTCTCGAACGAGCGGTCCAATGGTTGCCGCTGCGGCGCGGATCGCCGCCGTCCTCCTCGCCGCGGCGCCGCTCGCCCGTGCCCAGAGCGGTACCGCCGGCGCAGGGGAGGATGCTCATGCGCGCGATGAAAGCGCGGCGACACCGCCCCCAGCGCGCGATCCGGCCGAGGGCGCGCTGTCCGAGGCGAGGCGAGCGCTCGAGCGAGCAACTCGACTCCGCTCCGCGGGCGACGAGG
>JALYHV010000316.1 GCA_030776205.1 Myxococcota bacterium
ATTGCCGGCATAATTCACGGCGGGCAATTGGCTGTCGACGACGGTTCCGCTGGGCGAGAAGCTGAGCAATTGGGCTGCGTAAGCGTCGGAAATGCCGAAGAGCACGCCATCATCACCAAAAGGGCGAAGGCGCGCTTTCACGCCGAGCATGTATGCTGTTTCGTTGGTGTCGAAGCCAATCCCCTCGGAGACCGTCGACTTGAGGAAGAGGGCGCGGGAGTATTCTCCGAAGACACCAATGTCGCGAAGCAAGCCGAAAGCGCCGCGTTGGGTCGTGTCCGCCAGGGGAAAAAGCTCGACGGAGGCCCGCACGACGGGAACCGAGACCACGTCGTAGGCGCGAAGGTTGGCGGTGATGGGCTGGTTGTAGCGAAAGTTGCGCGCGCCCGCGGCCACGTCCACCTCGACCGCGAAGAGCGACCGAGCCACCGTGTTTCGTAGGCGTCCCGGCGTCGTGCTTCGATCCTCGTTCGTTCCGGCGGTCCCTTCGATCGGAGTAGGTGCTTTTCCCTCCTCCGAGGGGGTTGCGGGCGGCGACGCGGCAGCCGGCTCGCCGCTCAGCGCCTTCGCGTCCTGCGGTGCGCTCCTGTACCTGTCGAGAGCAGGCTGGACTGCTGTGGCCAGCTTGGCCTCGTCTGCGCCCGTCTTGGACGGACCCAGCACGACGGACTCCAGGTCGGTGACGTTTCCCGCGGAGTCGACCAGCAACAGAAACACGCGACGATGGTTCTTCTCGCGAGTCACGCGTGCCACGAGCGCGGCGTCGGCGCCCGCTGCCGCGCGCGCCTTGCCCAGTCGATCCACGGCCGCCGCGCGGTTCTTGCGATCGAGCTGCTTGCCAAAAGGCCCTTTCTGGCCGCGCTGGAGCAGCGCCGCTCGGAAGACCTCCATGTCCACGAGGTGCACCCCTTGCGGCACCGCCGCGATCAGCGCGCTGCTCACGGCGTTCGCGTCCGCCCCTTCGACGTATACCGCGACGGAGCTGTCCTTCGCGAAAACCGTCCTCGCTTGCAACAGCCACCAAAGCGCCAGGGTGGTGACTACGGCCAGACGCCGCGGCATCGAGAGGCGGGTCGAGTGCCCCCCCCCGTCGAGTCGAGGAGTCGAGGCCGGGTGTGGGCACCGAACGCCGAGTCGTCGCCGGATCATGGCCGAGCCGCGCGCGCAGGGTGAGGACGGCGGGGTCCCAGGTTTGCGTTTGGGAGCACGTGCACCCAAGGGCTTGTACCTCTTTTGCTTGGGCTAAAGAAGTGCCCGTACGGCGTTACGGGCCGCTCGTTGTCGCCCCCCGGTATGCCGTCCTGGCGCGGGGGCGACGTTCCGCCTGCGCCCAATCGCCGCAAGCTTCCTCCCCTATTGACCCTTTACACTAGCATGCACGCCCCGGCCGCGCGATTGGAGCCCGCGCCGCGCCGCGCCGCCACGCCCGCAGGGTCCGCGTCTGAACGCCTCTTCGATGAAATCTATAGCTCCTTTCACCACGAGGTGGGTCGTTGGGTCGGCCTCTTCGGCGGCTCCGAGGCCGACTGCGAAGATCTGGTGCAGGACGTGTTTCTCGTCGTGCACCGTCGGCTCATCGATTTCAACGGAGAGAACGTGCCGGGATGGCTCTATCAGATCACGAGACGGCGCGTCCGTGACTATCTCCAGCTCTCCTGGTTCAGGCTGGTCTTGGGTGGGCCGACGGTCGACGGAGCGACGGCGCGCGCCGGGGACACGCCCGACGCAGCGTTGGGCAACAAGGAAAAGCGCGAAGAGATCACGCGTCTCTTATCCAAGGTGCCCTCGTCGCAGCGCGACGCGTTCGTCCTATTCCAAATAGGCGGCTACAGCGGCGAAGAGATCGCTCATATGCAAGGCGTTCCGCTCAACACCGTCTGGACACGCATCTACAAGACGCGCGCCAAGCTCGCTGCGGGCGCTTGGCACCTTCGTCACTAATCGCGAGAAAGGAAGCGATGGTGAAACGGCTAATTGACGAGCAGACCACCGGCGACCTGGCCCGGCGTCGCCTGACTGCCCTCGTGCGAGCCGTGCCGCGCTTTGCGCCTACGGCGCTCTGCATGGTGCGCACGCGAGAACGGATCGTCGCCATCGCGACGCGCCGTCGAGGACGGCCAATCACCTTGCGAGTCGTCGTTGCGGCGACGCGAGCGAGGGCGCGAAAGAGCCGGACCGCGACGTAGGGTAGCCCCGCGGTCCGGCGGACACCTTCACACCGGATGTTTGGCAGTGGCTTCGGCCGCCGAGGCCGCGCGAAGTGCTTTCTCCTCTCGCCCAAGCGCTCCGATGGCGCTCAAACATTGCTCGGCAATGCGCCTGTACGTCCTCGGGCTTGCGGGCTCGCTCAGCGACGACCCGAAGTCGATCGGCGCCCCGAACACGATGTGAATGGGGGGGCCCGTGCCGAGGATGCCCCCCGCCACCTGCTCGACCAGGTGGTTGCCGAGCCCGTGAACGAACACGGGCACCACCGTGACACGCGCCTTATGAATCACCCGGCCGACGCCGGTCTGTGGGGACAGGAACGTGTACGGGTCGTCGTCTTTTTTCCTCGTTCCCTCGGGGTGCAGGCCGACGAAGAACCCGCCGCGCCGCAGAAGCTCGGCAATTTCATCGAGGCTGGCGAGGTTGAGCGCGGCACGGCCGCGTTCGCGGAAGATGGGCGGATACATCGCGAAGAAGCTCATGACCCCGTTCACGAAGGGCCCCAGCGGGTGGTCGTAGAAAAAGGTGGAACGGACGGGAAAAAGGATGCGGTGCGGTAAGCCATGGGCGACCAGCTCCGCGGTCGTCACGTACAGGTCGAAAAACGAGCGGTGATTGCAGACGCACACGAGGCTCCCGTTGGGGTCCCAGCGCGGGAGGCGCTCGAGGCCGTGCACCCGGCGCAAGTTCGACGTGGCCGCACGAATCCACCACTGGCCCACCGACTGCTGCAACCGCCGTATGGCGCGGTCCGGTAGGCCCGGCCGCAGGCTCGCCCGGATCAGGCGAATCTGGGACCGCTCGAGCCAGGTCAGCGAACTTTTGCCCAGATCGAGGAGATCACGGCGGGTCGTCTCCCCGTGCTTGGGGACGGCTTGCGCCGGGTTCGTCGCGCGCTGCACACCGATAGAAAACTCGTACGGCGGTCCTCGCGCAAGCCTCCAGGCGTTGACAGTGGGGTCGCTGTGGACGAAAAGCCCATCGTGCCAGCTAGCTTCTTCGACGTCGACGGCACGCTCGTCCGCACGAACTTGCTCCACCCGACCGTCTTTTACCTCGCCAACCAGCCCAACCCGCTGAGGAGCCTTGGCGCGCTCGCCCGCGCGGCGCTCGGGGCGCCCCGGATGGCGGTGGCCGAAATGCTGGACCGGAGGCGGTTCAACGAGCTGCTCTTTGCCGTCTACGCAGGCATCTCGGCAGACCGCCTGCTCATCTTGGCGGACGAGGTCTTCGACAGCGTGATCAAGCGCGCCCTCTACCCGGGGGCGCGTGATCTCGTGCAGCGATGCCGCGCCGAAGGCCACGAAGTCGTGCTCGTGTCGGGCGCGCTCGATTTCTTGATGGAGCGTCTCGCAAAGCACCTGGGGGCGACCGGGTTCCTGGCGAATCGCCTGGAGATCAAGGACGGTTACGCTACGGGAAAGCTCTTGCGGCCCATCGTCGCAGGGCCCGAGAAGGCGCGACTCGTTCGAGAGTGGGCCGTTGCGCACGCGCTCGACCTCGCGGACTGCTTCGCGTACTCCGACAGCTACTCGGACGTCCCGATGTTGTCGGTCGTCGGGCGGCCGTGCGTGGTCAATCCGGACTTGCGTCTGGCCGCGCTCGCACGAACTTACGGCTGGCCGGTCATCTACCTGGGTAAGCGTCCCGCGATGGCCAGCCTGCTGGAGCGCCTCTCATGAGCCGATTGCTGGAAAGTGCGTCCTCGCTCGAACCGCCCCTGAAGGGCAGGAGCGACCACCCGCTCGTCGTAACGGTGGACAAAAGGAGCGCCCCTCGCGCGGTCTTCAGCGGGGATCGGCTGCTCGAGGTCGATCTTCCTGCCGGTGCGCGCGTTCTCTATCCGCGCCCGCCCATGGCGCCTCTCAACGATCTGGACGCCGCCATTCGCTATGCGCTGAACCATCCGCTGGCCAGCGATCCACTCCACGCCAAGCTGCGTCCTGGAATGAAGGTCGCGATCGCCATCGACGACATCTCCTGCGTCCTTCCGTCGATGCGCCGCCCCGACGTCCGGGAGCGCGTCTTGACCGTGGTCCTCTCCATGCTGGCGGACCATGGCGTCGAAGACGTGGAGATGATCCTCGCCACCAGCATTCATCGCCGAATGACGGCGGACGAGGTCCGCTACATCGTCGGCCATCGAATCTTCGCCGCCTACTGGCCGGATCGACTCTACAACCACGACGCCGAGGACACCAAGGGCATGGCTTACGTCGGAACGACCGATCACGGCGAGGTGATCGAGCTGAACCGCCGCGCGGTCGAGTCGGATTTGCTCATCTACGTCAACGTCAATTTCGTGCCCATGAGCGGGGGGCACAAATCGGTCGCGGTGGGCCTTTGCGGTTATCGCAGCTTGCGCGCGCACCACAACCCGCACGTCATGCGCGACTGCCATTCGTACATGGACCCTCGCCGGAGCGCGCTCGCCACCAGCGTCGAGCGAATGGGGCGACTCGTCGAGAAGACCCTAGACGTCTTTCATATCGAGACGACCCTCAACAACCGGATGTTCGACAGGCCTCTCGAGTTTTTGCACAAGAACGAAGACGATTGGACGGGCGCCGAGCGTACCGCCTTCAAGGGGCTGGCATTTACCTTGTCCAAGCTCCCTCAGGCGGCGCGGCAAGCGATCTTTCAGCGAGTCCCGAGCCCGTACGGCGTCACCGGTGTATTCGCCGGCGAGTGCGAAGCCGTGCACGCGGCGACGCTCGAGCGGTGCGCCGCGCAGAATCTCGTGCCGGTGCAGGGTCAGGCCGACGTGCTCGTGACCGGCATTCCGTACATCAGCCCGTACAACGTCAACTCCTTCTTGAATCCCCTGCTCGTGCAGGTCATGGCGGAGGGGTATCTGTTCAACTTTTACCGGGGCATGCCGCTCGTAAAAAAGGGCGGCACGCTGATTGTCTTTCACCCGTGCAGCGACCGGTTCGACGGTGAGCACCACGCTCCTTACGTGGAGTTCGTCCACGACGTCCTGCCCCGCACGCGCGACGCTGTCGAGATGCACAAGACGTTCGAGGAGAAGTTCGCGTCGAATCCCGCCTACGTCGAGATGTACCGCAAGGGCCACGCGTACCATCCGGCCCACCCTTTCTACATGTGGTACTGGGGCGAGGCGGGAAGGCAGCATCTGGGGAGAGTGATCGTGGTCGGCGCGGACAACGAGTACATTCCGAAGCTGCTTGGGTACGAGACGGCCAGGACGTTCGCCGAAGCGCTATCGATGGCGAGCGAGGGCAAGCGCGATCCCGACATCACGATGCTTCACGTCCCGCCCATCGTCATGGCAGAGGTGACGTGACTCAATCGCTCGGAACGCTCGACGTCGTCGGTCTTCTGCGCGGCGCCCGCCTCGTCGTCCTCGGGGGGACAGGCTTTCTGGGCAAGATGTTCTGGTCGATGCTGCTCGACCGCTTTCCGGACGTCGGCAGCATCGTGCTCGTCGTGAGGTCCAAGGGTGGACTCGCGCCGGCGGAGCGCTTCTGGCGCGACATCGCCACGAGCGAAACGCTCGAGCCGCTTCGGCGCGCCTGGGGGAGTCGCTTCGAGGCGGTCCTCCGCGAGAAGTTGCGCATCGTCGACGGCGACATGGCGCGACCGCTATGCGGACTCGACGAGTCCCTCGTGCGCGACCTTCGCGGCGCGACCCACGCGGTCATCAACGTCGCCGGAGTGGTCGATTTCAATCCGGCGCTCGACGACGCGCTCGACGCGAACGCGTTCGGTGCTCAGAACCTCGTCTCCCTGGCGCGCGCGCTCGGTGACGTGCCTGTCTTCCACACGAGCACTTGCTACGTCGCCGGGGTGCGCAAAGGCCCTATTTATGAAGCGCATCCGTGCGCCGTGCCCTTTCCGCGCGCTGGCGAGCTCGACCCGCGGCTGTGGGATCCCGACCGCGAGATCGCGGAGGGGCTCGACCTCATCGCCCAGGCGAGGCACCGCTGCGAGGACGGCTTTCGCCAGAGCGAACTCGCCGCGCGCGCGAGAGCCAACCTGCTGCGGCGAGGCGAGCCGGCCCACGGCGAGGTGTTCGAGGGGGAGCTGGCGCGCGTGAAGCGAAAGTTCATCAGCGACCGGCTGGTCGAAGCAGGGCTCGAGCGCGCCACCCATTGGGGTTGGCCCAACGTCTACACGTACACGAAGGCCATCGGCGAGCAGGTCATCGCGCGGTCGGGCCTGCGCTTCACCATCGCGCGCCCCGCCTGCTGTGAGTCCACCGTCGCCTATCCTTTTCCGGCCTTCAACGAAGGGGTGAACACGAGCGCGCCGTTGATCTACTTGATGATGAAGGGGCAGCTCAGCATCTTGGCTGGGCACGTACCCCTCGATCTCGTTCCCGCCGACTATGTCGCCGCGGGGATGATCCTGGCCCTGGCCGAGCTGCTCGAGGGCACGGCCAAACCGGTGTACCAGTTCGGCGCGGCCGACGTAAATCCGTGCACGGCGCAGCGATTCGGCGAGCTGGTGGGGCTCTACAAGCGCAAATACTTTCAGCGCAAGGGAACCGGCAATCCACTGCTGAACGCGCTCGCGGCGCGGTTCGAGCCAATGTTCGTCGATCGCGCGCGCTTCGATGCGGTCGGCCCGCCAGCCATCGCGCGCGTGTCCCGAGACCTCGCCGCTCTCATGAGAAAGACGCTGCCCGCGCTCGCGCCCGCAGCAGACGCGCTGGAGGTTCTATCCAAGCGCGAGGCCAAGGTCGCGCAGATTCAATCGCTCTTCGAGCCGTTCAGCTCGAAGGCCGTCGGTCCGTTCGACTGCTCGCACACGCGTGCGGCGTACGCTCGGCTCGCGGAGGCAGACAAGGCCAGGCTGCCCTGGGCGCCCGAGTCCATCGACTGGGCGAGCTGGATGATGAACGTTCACATGCCGGCCATGGAGAAGCGGATCATTCCGGACATGGACCGCAAGCTCGAGAAGGGCGAGCGAACCCGGCCTCTCGCCCCGCACGCAACCCTCGTGTCTCTCATCGACGAGGCGGCGGAGCGCTACGACCTTGCGCTCGCCGTTCAGCGCGTCACGGACGATGGCCTGACCCGCACGACCTATCGGGATTTGAAGCGCCGCGGTGTTGCCCTTACGGCGAGGCTCGCTGCTCTGGGCGTCGTCCCCGGCGATCGCGTGGTGCTGGCGGCGCAGAACCACCCCGATTGGGCGGTCGCTTACTTCGGCGTCGTGCGAGCGGGGGCAGCCGTGGTGCCCATCGATCCCGCCATAGACGCCCCGAGCTGGGCAAAGATCCTGGCATAGAGCGGCGCGCAGGTGGTCA
>JALYHV010000317.1 GCA_030776205.1 Myxococcota bacterium
GGTCCTTGCGGTAAAATGGGTGGCCTCCGGCGATCCGGCGTACGCGAAGGCCTCCATGGGGGTCATCGATGCTTGGACGTCGACGGTGACCACCGTGGCTAGCGAACCGCTCCGCAACGGAGTCGGAAGCGCTCAAATGGCCAACGCCGCGGAGATCCTCGCCCACGGATTCAACGGAGCTGCCGGCTGGCCGGCCGCGAGCATAGCGCGGGCCAAAGCATGGTTCGTGAACGTGGTGTATCTGCCGCACACGAAGGGGGGTGCGTCGGCAAACTGGGGAACCTCGGCGATGATCGGTAACGCTTCGATGGCAGTATTTGCAGACGACATCACGATGTTCAATGACGCACTGGACACGTACAGGCATGGCTTCATGCCGCTCTCGGGCGGCTGCTGCGGCGTCACACAATACATTGACGCGACTGGCGAAGACGCCGAGAGCGGGCGGGACCAGGGTCATTCGCAGGGCGGAATAGGACACTTGTTGGAGGTCGCGCAGATCGCATGGAACCAGGGTGTCGACCTCGTCGGCTACAACGACGACTACGGCGTGCGCACCTACGGCGCGAGCGGCAGCAACAGACTCCTCGTTGGCCTCGAATACACCGCCCAGTACAACCTCGGGAATACCGTCGCCTACCATCCCTTCTTCGAATACTGCAACAACGTCACCAAGTATCCGGCCGGGATTTCGCCCGCTGGACGGGGCAACTTCGGCTCGCCGTTCTGGGAGATGGCCAATAGCCTCTTCACCGCCCTTGCGCTGCCGCACCCGTACACGAGCCAGGTCTTGCTCCAGGCGGGCTACGCACCGGAGACGACGAACTCCGACCATGCAGGCCTCGGAACGCTTCTCTTTCGGAAGTAGCTCCCAAGGCAAATCGCAGCGGAGAAGGCTATTCCTACGAGAGCCCCAGCCCACCCATCTGCGGTCATTCGTTCGGCAGAAGCGGGTTGCACGCAACGGGCGCGCCGGAATTGTCCTTGAGAGCCGTGTCGTCCAGCGGGCAGTCCGCAGGCGCCGGCTCGCCGAGCACTTGCGCGCCGATCCAGTCGGCGACGTAATCGGCTTTTGCGCTCACGATCCCGGCGTGCCCGACGGGGTCCGGGTCGTAGCAGACTTTGGCGGCCGTTTGATCGTCGCGGAGCCGCTTGAAGACGCAGGCCGCTAGGTCTGGCGTGATCGTGGTGTCGCCGTTTGCGTACAGAACGAGCATCGGCACCGACGACGCCTTCTGCAGGTGGGGCCAGTCCGCCGTCATGCGGTCGATCCACTTTTGGCAAGTGACATCGCCGTTGCAACTCGCGTTCGGCGTCGCGGCGATCGAGACTACGTCGGTGTAGCTCGGAACGAAAAAGTCATTTGCGCTGTTCCCGAGCGTCTGGAGATCGGGATAGCTCGATGACCAGCAGTCGTTCTCGACGAACGAGCGAATGGCAGCTTGCTTGTCGAGAGCGAAGAGATCGACACCGTGACCCGGCCCGTCGAGGAGCTCGGCGTGCGTGTAATGATACCAAATGCTCACGAAGCCCCCCGAGCTTTCGGCAAAACCGTACGCGCTCGGCTTCAGAAACAACGCGCCCCATGCGTGCTGCGACCACCATAGCGGCGCATAGACCGCGACCGCAGCGATGACACCGTCCGCCCCGTACTGGTCAGCGAGCGCCAAAGCGGATAGCGCAGTATGGCCGCCTTGCGAATGACCGACCAGCACGACCTGTTCCGTCAGGTGACTAGGCAAAAGGCGGCGCAGGGCCCGCGCGCCGTCGAGCGTGCTCTTGCCTACGTCGGCGGCATCGGCGTACGCGCTGGGCGGATTGTGGGCACCGCCGTAATTCGCGTAGCCCGCGAGGTCCGGCGCGATGACGGCGTAGCCATGTCCGACCAGCGGATAAACCTGCTGGAGAAAGCCGGTGTCGAGATCAGTCGGCTGCGCAAGATCGATGCGGGATGGGGCACACTTCGCCGCCTGACCGCGGCTTCCGTGCGAAGCGACGACGACGGGGCTCCTGGAAGCGCGCGGCGTATCCGGCAGCAGAACGAGGGCGCTCGAGTAGCCGGGGGTGTTCGCCGGGTCTCCGCGCTCAGTTCGATAGAGGACGTGGTAAACGTGAGCCCCACTCGTGAACGGCTTACCGGAGTACCCGGGAGCGCCGGCCTGGTACGGCGCCGCGGCGGCGGCCAGCAGGTCGGCTCTCGCGATGTCTGGTCCCCGCGCGCACTTGAGGATGGCTCCCTTCGGCGCTCCGCCGACGTCGCCCGGATCCGCGTAGATCGAGTCGAGCGCGTCGCTGCAAGGCAGCTCTGCGAGGAGCTCGCCGCCGGTTCTTCCGTCAGGACTCGCGTCCGCGCCACCATCGGCCGCGATGGAGGGGCGTGGCGAGGAGGAGCACGCCACGAAAGCGCTGGCTATCGCCCCTGCGAGGCAGACGAGGAGAATCGCTTGCGTTGAACGTTCCAGCCGAAGACAAGCGGAAATCACCCGGCGTTCTCCTGTATCAATGTTGCGATTGGCAAAGCAGGCTCGTGCCGTCCACCGAGACGACGCAAAGTCCCAGCTTGCCCTTCGCGAAGCTGCACGAGCTTCCGGCCTTGGCGCACGTGGAGGGCGGCTCACCGGTCGTAGTGCCATGGTTGTCCGCGGGACAGCCGGCGAGCAGCCAGGGGGCGTGCGCCACGATGAATGCCCGCGCCATACGTTCGCAGAGAGCGCGCCGTCCAGAAAGCATTGCCAGGATCGTACGCGCGGTCACGACCGCTGTCGCGTCACGCGTAACGGGCCACCACATGTCGCGGCGCGCATCTCCCATGGCAGGGGCGACAGCCTCTCGGGGCAGCTCTTCGACGCGAGTCGTGAGCTGCGCGTCGACAGCGCCACTGACCCGGGGCCGGTTTTACGCCCTCGCGCCCAAAAGACGGGAGGGCGCGAGAACGTGGCATATCTGTCGGGTGACAGCACACTCGTCGAAGGCGTCGCATGCATTCCGCATCGTGCCATTGTTTGCGCCCCCGCTACGTCCTTACTCGCCGCGAGCCGTCGCTTCGATCGCCGCCGTCGGCTACACTCCAGGTATTGGGCGAGACTGTTCGACCGCGGGCGCCGCCGTCAATCGTGGACGACGTGCTCGTGCGCCTCTTACCTCAGGCATCCGCTCGGGGCATAAAATGAAGCCAATCGTTTGGGTCGTCCTCGCACTCTGTGTTCTGGGCTGCGGCGGAACGAACTACTTCTTCGATAATCCGGACGCGACCGACGTCCGGGACAGCGGTCCACGACAGCCCGCCGATGCCGATCGGGAGTCGGGGATCATCGCCGACGTCTCACCCGGCGACGCCGATGTCGGGGAAGTGACCGTCGACGCGACGGTCCCCCAAGACGGGGGCAACCTGCGCGACGCAGGCGCGGCGCGAGACGGGAGTCGCGATGTCGGTGCCGACGCATCCGTCCGCGATGCGGCGGCTCGAGACTCTGGACCCTCGGCGACAGATGCCTCGCCGGACGTCGGATGCACGCCCGTGGGCAGGCCGCTAGCCTGCGCGAATGCCCAATGCGGTCCCGTGTCGGACGGATGCGGGGGCACGTATTCGTGTGGGGCATGCGGAGCGCCGCGGGTCTGCCTGAGCAACGTCTGCCAATGCGCTGCAACCGCGGATTCGGTTTATTGTGCGAGTCACGGGTTCGACTGCGGAGCCGTCGTCGATACCTGCTCGGGTGCACCGCGCAATTGTGGCCGCTGTGTGGGAAACGTCTCGTCGTGCGGCGGCGGCGGTCACCCGAACGTCTGCGGCTGCACTCCTCTGACCGCGTGCCCTCCGGGCGATGACTGCGGCGCCGTCCCCAACGGTTGCGGCGGCGTCGTGCCGTGCGGCACATGCATCAGTCCCAACACCTGCGGAGGGGCTGGAGCTCGTAACCATTGCGGGTGCCGGCCTCTTTTGGCGTGCCCTGATCCGGCGAGCTGCGGAACGATGCCGGACGGATGCGGCGGCTCGGTGGCATGCAGCAATCCCTGCCTGTTCGGTCGCTGCGGCCCAGTGGACGATGCGGGGGCGAGCACGTGCGCTCCAAATACCTGCTGTCCGAACCCCACGATGTGCATGCCGACGACCGATCCGAGCTGCCTAGTCTCTGCGGTGTCTTGCGAGCCCTCCGTCACGCCCCCGGGCTGCACCCTCTCTCCGAGCTCGGACGGCGGCGGTGGCGGACCCGTGGTGTGGTGCTGTCCCTGACACGCGCAGGGCGAGCTTTGCAGGTGAGCTCGATCACTGCTTCGTGAAGACTTCGACCAGAGTGCCGCATCCTTGAACGGTCGATGGTGGCAGCGTCAACTCCACCCGGCCCGCCACCGCCGTGTATTGCACCTGCGTGGCACCGCCGTCTACGAGCGGGCAGGTCGGCTGGAGCGTCAGGGTCGAACCGCTGGCGGTGTAGTCGTCGTGGGTCGTCTGCTGCGCCGGGACGACTGAGGCGGACGCAACGACGTCGAGCATCCCCGTCGCCGCGGTCGCGCTCGTGAGGAGCGCGGTCTCCTTCAGGGTGATTGCCGCGCACAGAGCGCTCCCCCCGTAGGCAGTGGCCGAGGTAAGGAAGTACGTGCCGCTCACGAGTGGACCGCCCATGGAGGCAGGCGGCGTTCCGGCGCTGGGCGTCAGCTGGATCGCGGGCGCCGCGTTGGCGAGCGCGTTGCAAACCAGCGGATTGGCCGCCTCGCCCGGGGCGTCGCCCGGGCCAGTCTCGGTAAGCCCCGAGTCAGGGACGGCCATCAGAACGGACGCATCCGCGACGAGCGTCCCCGACGCGTCGCCGGCGCTGGTGCCTCCGCGTGCATCGGCGGCCGAGGACGCGTCGACAGCGTATGCGCCGCCATCGCCAAGCCCCGTCATGTCCGCAGAGCCGCCTTCGGCGCCATCCGGCGATGCCGTCGCGTCGCTGTCCGGCCGCACGCCGACATCCGGGACAATCGCAGTCGAATCGTTTGCCGGTGCGTCGACCCCCGCGGCATCGGCCGCTGCGATTACGCCGGTGTTCGACGAGTCCCCCGAGCCGCACGCACCCAGCGCGCCGACGAGAAGAGCCGTCCCAGCAGAGTGGGCCACCGTGATTCGTCCGCGTCGCATCGGATGCTCCCTTCGCTCGTTGGTCTATTCACCAGGCTCCGCCGCGTGAGTCAACGTGTCCTTTTTCCCGGCCGATCGCCGGACCAGCAGCCTCCATGCGACAGGCGCGCAGGCAAGAACCAGCTGCGAAAGTAGCCCCACGCGATCGGGGAAGATGCCTAAAAACGGGATTCGAAAGAATGGCGTCGGACGCGAGGGGAGCATGCCCACCTCTTCGAGGGAATGGATGCCCTGGCCGAGGAGAACGACCGCCGTAGCAAGGAGGACCCCGGTGGAGATCTCGAAGAGTGTCCGCATCGGGAGCCGCAGACCGAGGCGGCTGATTGCCAGCACGAATCCGAGAAGGAGAAGCGCGCCGGCCATGGCACCCCAAACGACCGCCGACGGGGCGTCGATGGACAACGCTTCGAGAAAGATGGCCGTCTCGAAGCTCTCGCGAAACATCGCAAGGAACGAAATGCCGAAGAGCGCAAGCGCGCCTCGCGCCAGGGCGCCGCCCGTGCGATCGCGGAGCTCGCCCATATTCCTGCGTGTCGTGCCCCGCGCGTTGATCCAGAACGCGGCATGGAGCAACATGCCGACGGCCACTAGCGCGAGGCACCCTTCGAGCTTCTCGTTCATAGCGCCTGCAAGGACGCTACGGCCCACCGCAAAGACCAGCGCGCCCATCGCGAGCGCGCAAACCCAGCCCAAATGGACGAGTCGCGCGCGCGACGCTTCTTTGCGCTTCTTCAGTACGGCCAGCAACGCCGCGATGATCACCGTTGCTTCGAAGCCCTCACGGATGATGACCAGCAGTGAGAACCAAAAGACAGAAAGCTTCGTTGTGGTCCGTTGCGCGCCTGCCGCGCGGTCCAGGAGCGAAACTAGCTCACCGGCGTCGGCCAGAGCTTGGGCGTCGCGCTGCTGAAAAGCAG
>JALYHV010000318.1 GCA_030776205.1 Myxococcota bacterium
CGCCTGGGCCAGCCTCGACTCGGCCTCGTGCGCCGCGCTCTCGGCCATTGCCGCTCGCCGTGTCGCCGCCTCGACGGCCCGCTCGGACTCGGCGACCCGCACGAGCATCTCGGCCACCGTGTCGGCCTCGAGGCTGCGCTCCTCCTTGAGCCGAGCGAGCTCCGTCTCGAGGCCAGCAAGCCGTGCCGGCCACAGCGAGCCCGTGGGCCGCGACGGAGGGCGACGCGGGATCGCGTCCCCGCGCAGGGGATGGATGCTTTCCGCTCTCGCGTCCCGGGGCGGCGGCCTCGTACGCAGTCGACCGACTCGCAGGTTCGGTCGCTTGGGTGTCCCCGAATCCGACATGGGCCCTCGCTGTTAGAGTATGCCCGTTTTGTCGAGTGTCCGCGCCCGAATCGACGCATCGGCGCGCACGGCGCCTCTTTGCGGGGGTTCGGCGTCCTGTTTTTTCGAGCGGCCTTTGGACGCGCGGGCGTTCGAGCGCGCTTTGCGAGTCGGCGCCTTGACGTTCCACGCGAGCCGAGTGAAACTCATCGAGACATCGCGATAAGAAGATGACTCATGACGAACCTCGGCGCGGCGGTCGATCTCTTCCAGCTCATCGGCGAGCAGACCCGCGTACGCCTCCTTGCCCTCCTCGCCTCGTACGAGCTGACGGTCGCCGAGATAACGGGGGTGACGCAGCTCGCGCAATCGACCGTCTCCACCCACCTCGGAAAGCTTCGCGAGGCAGGGCTCGTCCGCGACCGCAAGTCGGGCGCGTCGACCTATTACGTGCTGAACGACGCCGCGATGCCCGACGCCGCAAGAAAGCTCTGGGAGCTCGTCCGCGGGGAGCTGCGCGACACGGTCCTCGACGACGACCGGGAGCGTGGGGCGCAGGTGGTGGGCGGGCGAGACGAGGCTGGGGCGTGGCCTGACTCGGTCGCCGGGGCTATGGAGCGCCACTGGTCGCCGGGCCGCACGTGGGAGTCGCTCGCGCGCGCGATGGTGGGGCTGATCCGTCTGGGCGAGGTGCTGGACGTCGGCTCGGGGGATGGGACGGTCGCCCAGCTGCTCGCACCGCGCGCTGACCGCTGGACATGCCTCGACCGCAGCGAGCGCGTGCTCGCGGCCGCTCGGTCGCGCCTCGAGAGCGTGAAGAACGTCCGCTTCGTCGCCGGCGATGCGCAGGAGCTACCCCTCCGCGACGGGTCATTCGATGCCGTCCTGCTCCTGCACGTCCTGACGCACGTCGACTCGCCGTCCCGCGCATGCGCCGAGGCCGCGCGCGTCCTCCGCCCCGGCGGCTTGCTCGTTGCGGTCACGCTCGATGCCCACGAGCAGACGGAGATCACGACGGCGTACGGCCACGTGAACTCCGGTTTTACCCCTCCGGCCCTTCGCCGCACGCTCACCCGCGCCGGACTCGAAGTAGAAGCATGCGAAGTCACCAGCCGTGACGCACGCCCCCCCGGCTTGCGCGTCGTCACGGCATTTGCGATCAAGGCACGAGGAAAGCGATGAACGAGATTGACGGCATCCTTCGCGAAGAGCTGAGCCACCGTGTCCTGATCCTCGACGGGGCGATGGGCACGATGATCCAGCGGCGGCGCCTCAGCGAGAAGGATTTTCGCGGGGCACGTTTCGAGCGCCACCCCTCCGACCTCCAGGGCAACAACGACCTGCTCGTCTTGACCCGGCCGGACGTCATCCGTTCCGTGCACGACGCGTACTTCGAGGCGGGCGCCGACCTCGTCGAGACCAACCCGTTCAACTCGACGTCGATCGTGCAGGCGGACTACCACCTCGAGGAGCTCGCCTACGAGTTGAACGTCGCCGCCGCGCGCATCGCCAAGGAGAGCGCGCGGGAGTGGACCAAGCGCACTCCGAGGAAGCCTCGCTTCGTCGCGGGAGCGATCGGCCCCATGAACAAGACGCTCTCGCTCTCGCCGAGCGTGGCCGATCCCGGCTATCGGGCGGTGACCTTCGATCAGGTGCGCGACTCTTACGCCGAGCAAGTCCGCGGCCTAATCGACGGCGGCGCCGATTTGCTCCTGCTGGAGACCATCTTCGACACGCTCAACGCCAAGGCAGCGCTCTTCGCCATGGAGGACGTCTTCGAGGAGAAGGGCGTTCGCCTGCCGCTCATGATCTCGGTGACGATCACCGACAAGAGCGGCCGGACTCTTTCGGGGCAGACGGTGGAGGCGTTCTGGATCTCGGTCGCCCACGCGCGACCGCTCTCGGTGGGGGTCAACTGCGCGCTCGGTGCGCGGGAGATGCGGCCCTATGTCGCCGAGCTCGCGCGCATCGCGGACGTCTACGTCAGCTGCTACCCCAATGCGGGGCTGCCTAACGCGTTCGGCGAGTACGACGAGACGCCCGACATGACCTCCGTCCTCGTCCGCGAGCTCGCCGACGAGGGTCTCGTCAACGTGATCGGCGGCTGCTGCGGCACGACCCCGGACCACGTACGTGCCATTTCGGCTCGGCTCGCGAACGCGGCGCCGCGGGTCCTTCCGAAGGTCGAGCGGTTGACGCGCTTTGCGGGTCTCGAGCCGCTCATCCTCAGGCCCGAGTCGAACTTCATCATGATAGGCGAGCGGACCAATGTGACCGGCTCGAAGAAGTTCGCCGAGCTCGTCAAGGCAGGCGACTTCGCAAAGGGCGTGGAGATCGCTCTCGATCAGGTTCGCGGCGGCGCCAACATCCTCGACGTGAACATGGACGAGGGGATGCTCGACGGCGTCGCGGCGATGACGACGTTCTTGAGCCTTCTTGGCAGCGAGCCGGAGATCACGCGCTTGCCCGTCATGGTGGACAGCTCGAAGTGGAGCGTCATCGAAGCGGGTCTAAAGTGCCTGCAGGGCAAGGGGGTCGCCAATTCCATCAGCCTCAAGGAGGGCGAGGAGGACTTCCTCGCGAAGGCGCGCAAGATTCGCCGCTACGGCGCGGGGGCCGTGGTGATGGCGTTCGACGAGAAAGGCCAGGCGGACACGACGGACCGAAAGGTGGCCATTTGCCGACGCGCGTACGATCTACTCGTCACGCGCGGAGGCTGGGACCCGACGGACGTCGTCTTCGACCCCAACGTCCTTGCGATTGCGACGGGTATCGAAGAGCACGCCGGGTTCGCGCGCAGCTTCATCGACGCGACGCGCATCATCAAGGACACGTGCCCCGGGACGAAAATTTCGGGGGGCGTGAGCAACCTCTCGTTCTCCTTCCGCGGCAACAACGTCGTCCGCGAGGCGATGCACTCCGCGTTTTTGTTTCATGCCATCCACGCTGGGATGGACATGGGCATCGTCAACGCGGGGCAGATTGGCGTTTACGCCGACCTGCCGAAAGACTTGCTCGACCTCGTAGAGGACGTCCTCTTCGATCGGCGTCCCGACGCGACGGAGCGCCTCGTCGTCTTCGCCGACACGGTCAAGGGTGGGGCGGGCAAGAAGCGCGAGCTCGATCTGGCCTGGCGCGACGCCTCCGTCGAGCAGCGCATCACCCATGCGCTCGTCCACGGGATCGTCGATTTCATCGAGCAGGACGTGGAAGAAGCGCGGCACCACGTGGCGCGCACCCTCGAGGTCATCGAAGGGCCGCTCATGGACGGGATGCGCGTTGTCGGGGATCTCTTCGGTGAGGGCAAGATGTTCTTGCCTCAGGTCGTCAAGAGCGCGCGCGCGATGAAGCGAGCGGTCGCTTACCTCTTGCCCTTCATGGAGGAAGAAAAGAAGCGCCTCGGCACGGAAAAGCCGCTCGACGGGCGGAGCGCCAACGGGCGTGTCGTGATGGCGACGGTGAAGGGCGACGTGCACGACATCGGCAAGAACATCGTGGGGGTCGTCCTCGGGTGCAACAGCTACGAAGTGGTCGACCTCGGCGTCATGGTGTCGTGCGACAAGATCCTCGACACGGCGATTGAAAATCAGTGTGACATCGTTGGACTGTCAGGTCTCATCACACCGTCGCTCGACGAGATGGTGCACGTCGCGAAAGAGATGAAGCGGCGCGGGATGACGATGCCGCTCCTCATCGGGGGAGCGACGACGAGCCGTCAGCACACCGCGGTCAAGATCGCGCCCGAGTACGATGGTCCGACGGTCCATGTGCTCGACGCCTCGCGCGCGGTGTCCACCGTGTCCTCGCTGCTCGATCCCAAGCAGCGCGACGCTTTCTTCGCCAAGACGCGCGAGGACCACGAGCAGCTCCGGCGGCTTCACGCGAACAAGCGGGCGAAGCCCCTCACGCCCTTTGCCGCGGCCAACGAGCGAAGGCCGCGCATCAGCTGGCAGAAGGAGGATGTGGCGCAGCCAAGCTTCACCGGCTTGCGCGTCGAGGAGGACGTCCCGCTCACGGACATCGCCGCGTACATCGACTGGACGTTCTTCTTCACGGCGTGGGAGCTCGCTGGCAAGTTCCCGGCGATCTTCGAGGACCCGCGGCACGGGGCAGCGGCACGCGAGCTTTACGAGAACGGGCGGGCGCTCCTCGAGCGCATCATCCGCGAAAAGCGCATTGTGGCGCGCGCGGCGTACGGGCTCTGGCCCGCCCAGAGCGAAGGCAACGACGTGGTGCTTTACGACGACGAATCGCGGACGCGGCCGCTAGCGCGTTTTCCGATGCTCCGGCAGCAGCAAGAGAAGGCCGTTGGAGAGCCGTACTTTTGCCTGGCCGACTTTGTCGCTCCGCGCGAGAGCGGCGTGCGAGACTGGGTGGGCGCTTTCGTCGTGACCGCCGGAATCGGCGTGCAGGAGCTCGCGGCCGCGTTCGAGAAAGAGCTCGATGACTACCACGCGATCATGACAAAGGCGCTCGCCGACCGGCTGGCCGAGGCGCTGGCGGAAAAGATGCACGAGCGGGTGCGCCGCGCGTGGTACGCCCCGGGCGAGGCGGCCACGGGTGCCGACCTTCTCTCCGAGAACTACCGCGGCATTCGGCCGGCGTTCGGGTATCCGGCGTGCCCTGACCACACGGACAAGTGGGCGCTCTTCGAGCTCCTCAAGGCAAACGCGCTCGGCGTCACGCTGACCGAGCACGGGGCCATGCTGCCGGCCGCGAGCGTGAGCGGTCTGTACATCGGCCATAGCGAATCGCGGTATTTCAACGTGGGTCGCATCGGGCGCGACCAGGTCGAAGACTACGCGCGGCGCAAAGGCTCGCCGGTGAAGGACGTCGAGCGCTGGCTCGCACCGAACCTCGCGTATGAGCCTTGACGCGCCGCGGCAGTGTGGGCTTACGCCTCTAGTGTCCTTACCTTCCGAGGAGCGCGCGCACGCGCTACACAGGATCGAGTGACGACTCTCCCTGCGCGGGCACGTGAGCCGGCGAGCGCCGCGGAACCCGCGCTTGCGCCGGAGCTGCTCGTCCGGTTGCACGAGGTCATGCTCCGCTCGCGCTGCCTCGAAGAGCGCCTGATTCGGATGAACAAGCAAGGCGACGGCTATTTCTGGGTCGGCGGCCCCGGTGAAGAGGCGCTGAACGCGAGCCTCGGTTTGCTGGTTCACAAGGGGCAGGGGCCTCTCTACGACTATTTGCACCTGCACTACCGCTCCGGCGCCACGCTGCTCGCCATGGGCGCTGACCCGGTAGACACCCTTCGGCAGATGAAGAGCACGATGACCGACCCCTATTCGCGGGGGCGGAACTTCTGCAGCCACTACGCCGTGCGCAAGTGGAACGTCTTGCCGGTGTCGTCTCCCATCGAGGTGCAGTTCTCGATGGCGCCAGGCACCGCAATGGCCAACAAGCGAGCCGGCGGGCGCGGCATCACGATCGTGCAGGGCGGCGACGCGGGAACCGCGGAAGGGGACTTCGCTTCGTGCCTCATCTGGTGCTCGCGCCCCGGACACGAGCTCCCGTGCCTCTTGATCGTCGCGAACAACGGGTGGGGGATCTCGACCCCCGCGTCGGAGCAGCATGCCGAGAAGCACATCGCCGACCGAGGCAGGGCATTCGGTATCAAGAGCGCGGTGATCGACGGCAATGACGCGGAGGTTGCCTACCTCGAGCTGATGAAGGCCATGGAATACGTGCGCAATGAGCGGAAGCCGTTCTTGCTCGAGGCGACGGTCTCTCGCCTGTACGGCCACTCCTCGGCATCGGGCACGAACCTCGTTACCGACGAGCCGGACTGCCTCACGCTCTTCGAGGCGAAGCTCGAGCAGCAGCGAATTCTCACGCGCGCCGCGATGGACGACCTTCGCGCGCGCTGCACGCAGGAGCTCCTCGACGCGACCAAAATCGTGCGCGAGGAGCTACCGCCGACGGCGGACGCCATCTGGGATCATGTCTTCGCGGCGCGCGATTTGGTGGGCGACGGCGCGAGGCATGCGCGCGACGGCACGCAAGCTTGGGAGGCCTGCGAGGCCATCGACGGCCGGGACCGGCCCCACCGCAACGGAGCCAGCTGAAATGGCCACCGTGGTCCAGGCGATTCGGCTTGCCCTGCACGTCGGCGAGGAGCGGTTCGGCGTTACCGACATTTTCGGTGAGGACGTGGGTCCGCCGCTCGGCGGCGTCTTCACGCAGACGCAGGGGCTCAAGTCCGCGTGGAACACTCCCCTCGACGAACGCGGCATTCTCGGTACGGCCATCGGTCTTGCCCTTGCCGGGCAAAGGCCGGTCGCAGAGATTCAGTTCTGCGACTACGCCTTCAACGTCATCGACCTCTTCAAGCTGGCCGGCGGAATGTGCTGGTCATCGGCCGGCGAGTTCAACTGCCCGATGGTCCTGATGACGCCCGTCGGCAGCGGCGTCCGCGGCAGCATTTACCATTCGCATTCGTTCGACGCGCAAGCGACGCGCATCCCGGGCTGGAAGGTCGTGATGCCGAGCAACCCGCTCGACGCGTACGGCCTGATGCTGTCGGCGATCGTCGATCCGAACCCCGTCATGTTCCTGCCGCCCAAGGCGCTCCTCCGGGCGAAGGCAGGACCGAACGAGCGCATTCCCGGCGAGCCAGACGACGATCGCGCGCTCTCGCGAATGATCGACGCGCCGCTCGGCGATCGGTCGCGCTGGCGGCCGGAGTGGCCGGCGGTCGAAGACTACTTCGTCCCCATCGGGGTGGCGCGCACGTGCCGCGAGGGGAGCGACGTCAGCATCGTGACCTACGGGAGGATGGTCGTCGTGGCGATGAACGCCGCCGAGCAGCTCGCGCGCGAGGGAATCGACGTGGAAGTGCTCGACCTTCGGTCTCTGCATCCCTACGACTGGGACGCTGTGAAGGCCTGCGTGCGGAAGACCAACCGGGTGGTTTTTTTGAACGAGGACACCGAGGTAACGAATTTCGGCGAGCACCTCTTGCGACGCACGGTCGAAGAGCTGTTTTACGAGCTGCATGCGCCCCCGCGCCTGCTCGCCGGCGCCCATCTCCCCGGGATAGGGCTCGCGGATGCCCTCGAGAAGGCGAGCGTCCCGCAAGTGGAGCGCGTGGTCGAGACGGCGCGCGAGCTGGCCAGCCACGAGGCGTGAGGGCCTTGCCCTCTCGTCCAATTCGTTTTCAGTACGCCTCTTTGGGCTCGTCCTTCGAGGTCGTCATGACCGCCGGCAACACTTCGGTCGCGAAGCGATCGCGCACAGCCTTTGCGCGTTCGAGCTCGTCGCGCGAAGGGATGGCGATGCCAACGACCAGACAAGCGCCCTTCCACGCCGGATACGTGGCGTAAACGACGGCATATTGCTCGTGCATGCCGAGGGTGGCGGTCGTGGCGACGAGCGCGTCGATGTCCACGATTTTGCCGGTCCACGGCACCGCCTTCGGCGGCTCGTGGGCGATCGCCACTTCGAACGATTCCACCCACGGTTGCGCCCAGTCCTCGAATGACTTGCTGCACACGCCCGGCGCCGCTTCGTCCGGCACGTGAACGACGAAGGCGCCCACGATGGCGTGGTGGTCCTTGCCGTAGCGAAAGCCGACGAGGCTCTTGACGCCCCAGAATTTGACGCGGGTCCAGTGCTCCGCGTCCGGAAGCGGAAGCCGCAGGGTGCGCTGGGGGTCGTCGCGCCAGTCGAGCTTTGCCACCTTGAGCTGCTCGAGGGCTGCGGCGTGCTGCTGGCCGCCTTCGCCGCCTTCTGCGGGTTTTCCGTCATCGCGCGGGGGAGGCGCCGGAGCGACGACCTGTGTGTGCGAAGGCCTCGTCCCACTGCATGCGTTGCAGAGAACCGAAAAGGAAAGAAGCGCCGCCGCGGCGAGCGAGGCGGCGCTGCGCGTGGCGAGGCACGTGCCGAGGGAGGCGCGCCTCGCCAGCGTTGCGAGCGGCGCCAGCAAACCGCCTGGGAGAAACGAGAGAGCGAGCGTGAACGTGGGAGTAGGAACGGACAAGGCAAAGGCTCCAAGATGCCGCATGGGACGCGCAGGCCGCCCGCGAGTCGTTCGCCCTCGGAAGCGGTCGGGCAGGGAGGGGGTGCGGTCGCGCGCGAACTGAGTTACATGGAAAAGTAGACGGATTTTTGCTCCGTGTCCGGGGAAGGGCGAAGCGACGCCATGCAGTCCATCACGGATCACCTCCCGAAACCGCCCACGACGAACGCCTCGCTCCTGGAATGGGTAAAAGACGCGGCGCGCCTGACCAAGCCATCCCGGGTCGTCTGGGTCGACGGATCGGAAGACGAAAAGCACCGCCTCACCGAGGAAGCCGTCGCCAAGGGAGCGCTCATCAGGCTCAACCAGCACAAGCTGCCGGGCTGCTATCTCCACCGCTCCAACCCCAACGACGTCGCGCGCGTCGAACAGCTCACCTTCATCTGCACACCAACGAAGGAAGAAGCGGGGCCTACCAACAACTGGATGGCGCCCGACGAGGCGTACACGAAGCTCGGCGGGCTGCTGGACGGCGCGATGAAAGGGCGAACCCTGTACGTGGTGCCCTATGTCATGGGTCCCATTGGCTCGGCCCACTCCAAGATTGGCGTCGAGCTGACCGACAGCCTGTACGTCGTGCTGAACATGCGGATCATGACGCGCATGGGGCAGGTCGCGCTCCAGATGCTCGGCGACAGCGACGACTTCAATCGGGGTCTGCACTCGACGCTCGATTGCAGCCCGGAGCGCCGCTTCATATGCCACTTTCCCCAAGACAACACGGTTTGGAGCGTCGGCAGCGGATACGGGGGCAACGTGCTCCTCGGCAAGAAATGCCTCGCGCTTCGGATCGGGAGCTACCTCGGCCAGAAAGAAGGGTGGCTCGCCGAGCACATGCTGATTCTCGGCGTCGAGTCCCCGAACGGCGAGACGACCTACGTGGCGGCCGCCTTCCCGAGCGCCTGCGGCAAGACGAACTTCGCGATGATGATCCCGCCCAAGCGGTTCCAGGGCTGGAAGATCTGGACGGTGGGCGACGACATCGCGTGGATGCGCGTCGGCGAAGACGGTCGGCTTTTCGCCGTCAACCCCGAGGCTGGCTACTTCGGGGTCGCGCCAGGAACGAACGGGACCACGAACCCCAACGCCATGGCGACGATTTCGCACGACACCATCTTCACGAACGTTGCCATGACCAAAGACGGCGACGTGTGGTGGGAGGGCAAGGACGGCGAGGTGCCCGACGAGCTCGTCGACTGGCAAGGCCGGCCGTGGACGAAGGGGTCGCAGGAGAGGGCGGCCCACCCGAATTCGCGCTTCACCGCGCCTGCCGTCAATAACCCGGCGATCAGCAGGTTCTGGGACGACCCGCGAGGGGTTCCGATCAGCGCCATCGTCTTCGGCGGTCGCCGGGCGACGACCGTTCCTCTCGTCATGCAGGCATTCAACTGGCAGAGTGGCGTCTTCTTCGGGGCGACGCTCGGAAGCGAAACGACCGCGGCGGCGGCCGGCAATGTGGGCGTGGTGCGGCGCGACCCGTTCGCGATGTTGCCGTTTTGCGGGTACAACATGGGTCGCTACTTTGGCCATTGGCTCGCGATGCAGGCGCACATCGTCCAGCCGCCCAAGGTCTTTCTCGTCAACTGGTTTCGCAAGGGCAAAGACGGCCGCTTTCTTTGGCCCGGCTTCGGCGAGAACATGCGCGTGCTCAAGTGGGTCGTCGATCGCGCGCAGCTGCGCGTGGGCGGCCAGGAGACCCCCTTCGGCTGGGTCCCCAAGGCGGGGGATCTCGATCTCTCCGGGCTCGACATCCCCCACGAGCAGGTCGACGAGGCGACGCACATCGACCTCGACGAATGGCGCGCGGAGCTCGCGTCGATCGGGACCTTCTTTCGGTCGATGGAGCCGACGCTTCCCAAGGTCCTCGAGCTCCATCGCGAGGTAGCGCTCGAGGGAATCGCCATCATCAAGGGCGAGCAGGGCGTGTGAGACGCGCGAATGGACAAATCGACCTCGAGCAGTGCTACGACTTCCTACGCGTCCCATCCCCCCGACGACTGCCAGGGAGTGCTCCAACAGCCATGAGTGTCCATGCGTTCCTCGAAGAGCTCGACGCGGAGAACCGCGCCGCGCTCGATCGCATCGGCGCCGCCGCCGCACGCGAGCCCGCCGCCGAAGTGACCGTGGGCCAGCTGCTGATGCTGGCGCTAAAGAACGAGATTGAAGCGACCGAATGTGCGGCGGGTTGGATCCCGACCACGCACGAGGTCGACGTGAAGCTCGCCCTCGCCCGCCAGGCCGGCGACGAGGCGAAGCACTACCGCCTGATCGAGAACCGGCTCGACGAGCTCGGCGTCGACGCGCGCGCGTTCGAGCCCGGACCCCGATCGCCGCTGCTCACGTACCTGCTGTCGCTCGAGTCCACGATCGAGCGCGTCGCCGCGGGGCAGTTCACGCGGGAGGCGCTGGCCATGGTCCGGAACGAGGAGTTCGTCCGGTTCTGCCTGAGCCGAGGCGACGAGGAGACGGCGGCGCTCTACCGCGACGTCATCCAGCCCGACGAGCGCCACCACCACGAGCTCGGGCGCGGCCTGCTCGCCCGCCTGGCCGTCACCGCGGAGGCGCGGGCCCTTGCCCGGGCGGCGTCGAAGAAGACGCTGGAGCTCGCCGAGGAGCTGCAGGAGATCGCCCGCATGAAGCTCGGCGTCTCGCGCGCGCCGGGGTGCTGACAGACCGCCGTCCGCGCTGCTAGTTTCGTGGCCATGTCCGATCGCATCGAGTCGCGGTTGAAGGAGGAGCGCCGCTTTCCCCCGAGCGCGGACGTGGCGAACCGGGCGCGCATCTCGTCCCACGCCGCGTACGCAGCACTCCACCTGCAATCGCTCGAAGACCCGGAGACCTTCTGGCGCGAGCAGACCAGCGATCTCGTCTGGCGCGCCCCCTGGGCCAAGTACAACGAGTGGTCACTGCCGAAGGCGAAGTTTTTCCTCGGCGCCAAGCTCAACGTGAGCGAGAGCTGCCTAGACCGCCACCTGCTGACGTCCCGTCGAACGAAGGCGGCCATTGTCTGGGAGGGTGAGCCCGGTGACCGCCGAACGCTCACGTATTTCGAGCTCCACCGCGAGGTCGTGCGCATGGCCGCGGCGCTGACCGAGCTCGGCGTCGGCGCCGGCGATCGCGTGGCGATTTACATGGGCATGGTCCCCGAGGCCGCCATCGCGATGCTCGCTTGCGCACGCATCGGCGCGCCCCATTCCGTCGTCTTCGGGGGGTTCAGCTCCGATGCGCTCCGGGACCGAATCAACGACTGCGGGGCCAAGGTGCTCATCACGCAGGACGGCGCGTGGCGACGCGGAAACGTCGTGCCCCTCAAGGCGATGGCGGACGCGGCGATCGAGCAGACCCCGACCATCGAACGCGCAATCGTGCTCCGGCGCATCGGCGTTTCGGGCGGCGCGCCGGTCGTGATGAAGGAGGGGCGGGACATTTGGTGGCATGACGTCGTCGAGGGCGTGCCCCCATCCGCGCTGCATCGCGCGAGGCACCCGGAGGCGTTCGATTCCGAGCACCCGCTCTTCATCCTTTACACGTCGGGCTCGACGGGGAAGCCAAAGGGAGTCCTCCACACGGCGGCGGGTTACCTCGCCGGCACGCACGTGACGACGAAGTACGTGTTCGACGTGCGCGACGACGATGTGTACTGGTGCACCGCGGACGTCGGCTGGGTGACCGGCCACAGCTACATCGTCTACGGCCCGCTCTCGTGCGGCGCGACGTGTCTGATGTACGAGGGCGCCCCAAATTTTCCGGACTGGGGGCGCTTCTGGTCGATGGTCGAGCGCCACGGCGTGACTATCCTCTACACGGCGCCGACTGCGATTCGCGCCTTCATCCGCGCGGGCGACGAGTGGCCGAAGAAGCACGACCTCTCGAGCTTGCGGCTCCTCGGCAGCGTCGGCGAGCCTATCAACCCCGAGGCCTGGATGTGGTACCACCGCGTCATCGGCGGGGAGCGCTGCCCCATCGTCGACACGTGGTGGCAGACAGAGACGGGCGCCATCATGCTCACGACGCTGCCCGGCGCGGCGTACACGAAACCGGGGTCCACGGGGCTGCCGTTCTTCGGCGTCGACATCGCCGTCGTCAACGATCGCGGCGAGCCGGTGGCGACCGCGGAGGCGGGAAAGCTCGTCCTCCGCCGGCCATGGCCTTCGATGGCGCGCACGTTGTGGAACGACGACGACCGTTTTTTCAAGACGTACTGGGACGTGATCCCGGACGTGTACTTCACGGGCGACGGAGCGCGGCGCGACGAGGACGGGTACTTCTGGGTCGTGGGGCGGATCGACGACGTGTTGAACGTCGCCGGGCATCGCATCGGCACGGCCGAAATCGAGAGCGCCCTCGTCAGCCACCCGACCGTCGCCGAGGCCGCTGCGGTGGGGCGCCCTGACGAGCTCAAAGGCCAGGCGCTCGTCGTCTTCGTGACCCTGAAGGGAGGGCAGAAGGCGAGTAAGGCGTTGAAGGACGCGCTGACGGCGCACATCGACAAGGAGATCGGTAAGTTCGCGCGGCCGGACACGATCCGTTTCGCCGACGCGCTGCCGAAGACCCGAAGCGGGAAGATCATGCGGCGGCTGCTCAAAGAGGTGGCAGCTGGCAGCGCGACCGGCGACACGACGACGCTGGAGGATCTGGGAGTGCTGGCGAAGCTCCGCGAGAAGGACGAAGAGTGAAGGCCCGACGCATCAGCCGCCGCTAGGCGCGGAGCTTTTGCACGTGCTCGCGGACCGGTTCGGCGTCGGCCTGGAGGGCGCGGGCCTTCAGGTGCTTCATGGCGATCCCCATGGCCTGGCCTTCTGTCTTGGCCCCGCGAAGGGCGTCGGCGACTTCGGCGAGAGAGCCGGCGAGGGCCTCGGCGGAGAGGGCTTTCGGCAGGAGGGAAGCGAGGACTTCGATTTCGCGGCGCAGGGTCGCGGAGGGCGAGTCGGAGGCTTCGCTAGCGGACTCGCGGGTGGCCACGTGGCCGAGGGTTTCCTCGTTCGACTTGACGAGCTTGCGGACGACCGCCGCGGCCTCGTCGTCCGTAAGGGGGCGGTTGGCGCGGGCTTCTGCGGTCTGGATCTCGCCCATGGCCAGGCCGAGGATGGCCTTCGCCACGGTGTCCCTGTCACGCATGGCGCGGGTCATCCGTTGTTTGATCTCGTCGGTGAGCACGGCGAGCTACTTCTATAGCGTCGCCCACGGCGGGGCTCCACCTTCGGGGGGACGGCTCGTTACAGAATCATGCCGCACCGAGGAGCCGCGGCGTGGGGCCCTTTCGGCTGCTAACCTACGGGTATGAAATGGCCTGATCGCCTGACGAAGCGGGACGCGTTGCGCGCGGGGAGCGCGGCAAAACATGCAGTCGCGGCGAGCGCGGCGGCGCAGACGCTCTTTCAGGTCGGCGGCGGGCGCGTCTTGCCGGCTCCCTTGCGGCAGGCGCTTCTGGCCAGCGCAGAGAAGGCGGCGTCGCGCGTGCTGGCGGTGCGGCGGCTCGGGTCCAGCC
>JALYHV010000319.1 GCA_030776205.1 Myxococcota bacterium
TCACGTTTGGGTGTACGTCGCCGACGACGAGTACGTCGTTTTTCGATACACGCCTCGTCGCAAGAGCGACGGGCCACGCGAATTTCTCAAGGGATATACGGGGTATGTCCAGGCGGAGCGCAGCTGACCGATCGCGAGCGCGCGCTCATTGGCCTTGGTTTCATCAAGAAGCTCTACGAGGCCGATCGCGTCGTGATGAAGATGCCGCCGGTCCGTCGGACCGGCGAACGCCATCGATTGTGCACGCCCGTCCTCGATGCCTTTAAGCAATGGCTCGACGCCGAGGCCCTCGTGGTCCTGCCGAAGGCGCCTATCGCCGATGCCATCGGCTACGTGCGAAACCAGTGCGGCGCCGGAGTTCGCGCTGCCCAGCTCTGAAAATCACACACGAGCACGATGGTGCCGGTGACGCGTCCTTCTGTTGCGGCGAGCCGCCACGCCATCGAACGATCGAGTGCGAAGGCCGCAAGCCACACGACCAACAGAAACCCGAGGTCCGGAATTTCCAGACGTGCGACGTCGCGCACCCGAAGACGCGTTCTCAGCAATTCATCCATGGGCACACCGGAGAGGGCAAGCAAGGCAGTATCGACGAACATGTCGGCCGCTACGAGCGGGAGAACAAACCCCAAGGCAAAAGTGACGAGAAAGATCGCGTCGTATGCGGTATTGGAAGGAAGCGCATTGAGTGGAGCGCCGATACGATCGAGCACGAACGCCGGGACGAACTGCCCGTAGACGGACAAATACATCACGAGGAGCGTGTGCATTACGGCACGACTGATGCGAACCGGCCTGGAGTCGTCGCGTCCCGCCTTGCGACGCACAGCGGCGGCCCTTCGCTGGAAAATATATGCGAGCGCGAATACGAATAGCGGTAAGGGCGGCACGAAATAGAACAGCATTCGATCACAGACTCGTGCTCGGTAGCGCAATGGTCACTGTCGAAGTGCCCATGTCTCGCTTCGCATCTCCAATAAGCAGCCCCGGACCAAACTGGGCACTGCCTTTTGTCTCAAAGGTATGAAGCATGTATTCTTGCCCGTGATTCGTGCATACGCCTCTGCATTGGGAAAGGCATCGCCCGTCATCGTCGTCCGCACGCGCACCGTTGCATCGGCGTTCGCGAGGCTGATCTCGAAGATCGTATGGAGATCGATGTCTGGAATGCCGCGGATGAGCGGGAGTGCGCCCGCATGGCTCATCGTGACCACGAGACTGCTGTCTGCCAATGCCTTCACAGTGCCTTTTACCGTCGGTTTGGCTGTAGCCGTGAATTGATGGCGACGCATGCGCGCGTCCGAGTCACTCTCGAAATCGCGACAACCGAGGGTAAGCGGGCCCTCCGCGGGCCATGCGCTCATGTTCGAGAACGCGAAAAATGTCGCGCTCTTTCCAGCCGTGTCCAATGTCGCAATGCTCGTGACCCGCGCAGTTGCGAAATTCGAATTGGACGCTCCACGAGCGTCCCCTTCAAACCCTGGCAAACCGAATGGCGCACCGAACGCTATGAAGGGCGCGTAACTTCGGGCGATCAACTCGATGATGGGAAAGGCAACGGCAATAGGGTTCGGCTCGGGTACGAAGTACGCGCGCGGCGAGGACCCGGTTGCGATCCCAGAGTGTGACCGGTTGCTAGATCGATCGTGGAACGGTCCGCTTGCAACCCCGAGGGGGCCCCGTCGCCGTGCCCCCTCCGTTCGTGGTCGGCCCGAAGGCACGTCGCCTACACCCAGCGGGCGCCCCGTCCGTTCGCCTGCCATGGTTCTTCTCCGACGCCGGATTTCGTCCTCTCGTCGTTTATCACCCCGTGCCTGACCACGGCAATCGAGCCGCTTTCCGCCTCCGTCCCTTGAAGGCCCGATCGCTCGCTCGACGGCGATCTTGGCGAAGCTGATCGGGCTGTTTGGGCTCGGGCTTGAGCCCCATCTCTCAACGGCCGTGCCGCCCGATGGCCATCAGGTTGTTCGCGATGCCGGCCCGGTAGGCACACCGGGCGACTCCGTCTTCACCTCGGTAGCGTGTGCGGTACATCCCGAAGCGCGAGCCCCGCCAGGCGCCGACGGGCCGACGATTCGTCGAACGAACCTGGAGGCGGCGGCCTTCGTGGTGTTTCAGTCGGTGCGCGCCCTGATTGCGGCTGGCCGTCATGGCGTCTGTCTCACCCTTCAGGGCAGGAGAACGATCTTGATGCAGCCGTCTTTCTTGTCGCGGAAGGTCTTATAGCCGGACGGGGCTTGATCGAGCTTCAGACGATGGGTGATGACGAACGACGGGTCGA
>JALYHV010000320.1 GCA_030776205.1 Myxococcota bacterium
CCGGCTGCGCTCGTCTCGAGGCCGGCGAAGGGGTCCTCGACTTCAATGTCGCGCGTCAACCGACCGGCGAGCAATCGCTCGCGCGTCGCCGAATCCTCCGCGTGGGCGGCCTGGAGCGTTTCGCCGATGCGGCGGCCTTCGACGCGCGCTTGCGTCGCGCTTGCGTCGACCCCGGAGTCGAGCAGCGCGCTCCGCGCCGCACGAACGATGTCCGCCACACGCTCGCGGTACGCTCGGGTGGCGACTCGCACCGACTCGACGTCGCCGCGCTTCTGTGCGGCAACCGCAGCGTCGCGCGCCTCGAAGACCGCGCGCAAGAGCTCGGGGTGACGCCTGGCCACCTGGTTGAGCCCCCAGGCGGTTCGGGTCGGCTTGCCCACGGCACCCACGAGGCGGGAGGCAGGGAGCTCGCCCGCGGCGCGCAGCTTCCCGACGAGCTCGCGGCGACGCTCCACGAAGGCGTCGAGCGGCGCGGCGTAAAGCTCGTCGAGCGCGGCGGCGAGCGCGTCCGACGCGCCTTCGTGACTTCCGCGCCGGATTCCCCGGTTCCGCGTCGAAGAGGCCATCGCGGAGCCCATTATGCCCCCGCGGCCGAGAGAAGCGCGGGCTTTGCGCCGAGCCCGCGACGCGCGTCCTAGCCTTGGGGTAGAACGACGCATGCGACAGATCTGGATATCGCGCGCCGGCCGACCCGATGTTCTGCAAGTCCGCGAGGCACCGGACCCCGACGCGGGCCCGGGCGAAGTGCGCATCCGCGTGCGAGCGGCGGGAATCAACTTCGCCGATCTGCTGGCGCGTGTCGGCCTCTATCCCGACGCGCCGAAGCCCCCGTGCGTCGTCGGATACGAGGTCTCGGGCACGATAGACCAAGTCGGTGAGGGCGTGATCGAGCACAAAGTCGGCGACCGCGTGTTTGCCATGCCCAAGTTCGGCGGCTACACCGATGTCCTCGTCGTCCGCGTAGGGCAGGTGTTCGCGATGCCCGAGAAGATGTCCTTCGAGGAGGGCGCCGCGCTCCCGGTCGTCTACCTGACCGCGTACAACGCGATGCTCTTCACCGGGACGCTGCGACCGGGCGCGAGCGTTCTCATTCATTCTGCTGCGGGCGGCGTCGGGCTGGCGGCGATTCAGATTGCGAAGACGCGCGGTTGCACGATCTTCGGCACCGCGTCGCCCGCGAAGCACGCTTTTTTGCGCGAGCATGGGGTCGGTTACCCCATCGATTCGAAAGGCGACTACGCAGCGGCCGTACGCGGCGTCGTGGGGGACCGCGGCGTCGACCTGGTTCTCGATCCGGTTGGCGGCAAGTCGTGGTCGGTCGGCTACGACCTTCTCGGGCCGTGCGGGCGCCTCGTCGCGTTCGGCCTCTCCGCCGTCGCCAAGGGAGAGAAGCGCTCGCTGCTCCACGCGGCCGCGCAGGTCGTCCAGGTGAGGCGCCTCAGCCCGATGAAGCTCATGGAGGACAACAAGACGGTGACCGGCGTGAATATGGGCCATCTTTTCCACCGCCTCGATCTGCTGCGGCCGCAGTTCGCGGCGTTGCTCACGATGTACGACGCCGGCCAGCTCGAGCCGCACGTCGACCGGACCTTTCCTTTCGACCAGGCGCCGGCGGCGCATCAGTTTCTGCACGATCGCAAGGCGATCGGAAAAGTGCTGCTCGTCCCGTAGGCGTCGCTCTCCCGACGTTCCGCGCGTCAGCGCTTCACGGGGCGGGCGCGCAAGGCAACATCTACGGTGAAACGCCGCACTCCGCGCTTTCGACTCGACTGACGGACCTCGCCACGGGAGGCTCAAATAGTCGGCGGCTTGTCACATACCGAGGGGTCCGAGGGGCTCGTGACAGCTTCGGGCCTCGGCATACGCTTGGTCCGCCGGGATCGGCTACGACTTCGTACCCGCCGCCTCTCCGCCCACATCCTTGCCATCGAGCGTCGTTCAGACATTGCAGGCCCGTCCGGCATGAGCGCCATGCAGGCTGCAGTGGGGGCAGTCTCGACCCCCTCGCCCAAGAGCACGCTGCTGGAGCTCATTTCGCGCGAGCGCCTGAGGCGCCGTCATCGTCACCTGATTTCGTGGTCCGCGGTCGCCGCGGTTCCGATACTCACGGTGGCGGTGTGGCTCGCTCTGCGGCAGCGCCCCGTCCCGCTCGCCGCCCGCTTTCATCTGGTCCCCGTCACTGAAGGCGACGTGCTTCGTGAAGTGCGCGCGACAGGTCATGTCGAAGCGGTCACCATGGTTCAAATAGGCGCGGAGACCTCGGGACGAATCGCTTCCGTCGAGGTCGATTACAACGACCGCGTCAAGCAAGGTCAGGTGCTCGCCCGCTTCGATCGCGTCGCGCTCGAGGCGCAGCTCGCCCAGACGCAGGCTTCGGCCGCTAGCGCGCGCGCCGCCCTCGAGCAGGCGAAGACCGAGCGGGATCGCTCGGCGCGGGACCTCGTGCGGGCGCAGCAACTCTTTGATGGCAAATCGCTGTCGGAGACCGACAGGGACAACGCCTCGGCCACCGCACGCCTCGCCGAGCAACGGGTCGCAGCCGCAGATGCACAGCTCGCGGCGCAAAAGGCGGCCCATGATCTCGCACGAACGAACCTCGATCACGCGGTCATTCACTCGCCCATCGACGGGATCGTGATTACCCGCAATGTCGACCCCGGTCAGACCGTCGCGTCCACGTTGCAGACGCCCGTGCTCTTCTCGGTGGCGGCAGATTTGCGACGCATGCGTGTCGTCGCTGCCGTCGACGAGGCAGATATCGGCGAAGTAGCGCAGCGGCAACAGGCGTTCTTCGTCGTGAACGCTTATCCCGACCGGGTCTTCGACGGCATCGTGACCGAGGTCCGCAACTCGCCTGTCGTCGTACAGGACGTCGTCACCTACGGAACTGTCGTCGAGGTCGCCAATCTCGACTTAGCCCTCAAGCCGGGGATGACGGCCTCGGTCCGCATCCGTACGGCCACCGCAAAAGACGCTCTGCATGTTCCGAGCTCCGCTCTCCGATTCACTCCGCCTGGCGAAAGGCCCAGAGACCACGCCGGGGTGTGGGTCCTCGAAGGGCTGACGCTTCGCCGAGTCGACGTGCGGCCTGGCGTCAGCGACGGCGAAATCACCGAGATCGGTCGGGGTGTGCTCGCGCCTGGGCAGAACGTGCTCGCGGAGCTCTCGTCAAACCTGCTGTCGCGAACGACCGCCCTCGAGAATGTCGCGATGCCGCTCGTTTACGCGGGCGTACCGAGGCGCGAGCGCACGCGCCGCGCGACGGAATCGCTGCCGACCGTGGGCCTCGCGGGACGCGAGAGTGCGCGGCAGAACGAGCTCTCCGGCGGTCAGCAGCAACGTGTTGCCATCGCGCGCGCGATCGTGAACGAGCCCGAGATCATCTTGGCGGACGAGCCCACCGGCAACCTCGATTCCAAGATGGGCGCGGAGATCATGCAAATTCTGGCAGGACTGAATGCCGAGCGCGCCATCACCGTGCTCATGGTCACGCATGACGCCAGTTGCGCCGCGTACGCACGGCGCCAGGTCGTCTTTTCGGATGGACGTGTGGTTTCGGACGGGCCTTCGACGGCGTCTTCGTGATCGGCACGACCGCCGGCCTCGCCTTCTCGGCGCTGCTGCGTAACAAATTGCGATCGATGCTCACGATGCTCGGCATCGTCATCGGTGTCGCGGCGGTCGTCATGATGCAATCGGTCGGTCGCGGCGCGACGGCCTATGTCGGCGAGGCGATTTCCGGACTAGGCAGCAACATGCTCATCGTCATGCCCGGTCAGGCGAAGGGGATACAACAGAACACGCTCGGCGCACCGCTCTTCACGGCCGGCGACCTCGACGCTGTCCGCCACCAAGCACGCGACGTTGGCTTGGTGACCGCCGCGGGCTCTCGGGTGCTTCGCGTCGTTTTTGGCTCGAACAATCGCAGTGTGAACTCGGGCGGCGTGATGCCGGAATATTTCGAGATTCGTGGGTGGGGTGTCTCTTCCGGACGCCTCCCTACGCAGGAGGACGAGCGCGGCGGGGCGGCGGTGTGTGTCGTCGGCCAGACGGTCAGCGACGCCCTCTTCGAACGGCGAGATCCAGTGGGCAAAGACCTGCGTGTCCGCGACATGACCTGCCGGGTGATTGGCGTCCTCGAGTCCAAGGGCGCCTCGGCGTTCGGCATCGATCAAGACGATGTGGTGTTCTTGCCGTACACGACCTTCGCGAGGCGAATTCTCGGCAACGATCGCATCGGGATTCTGATGGCCACGGCCGTATCCAAGGATCGCATCGACGAGGCGAAAGAGGAGATCTCGGTCATCCTTCGCAAGCGTCGGCATTCCTTGCCCGGAGACGAGGACAACTTCGCGGTCCGAGACCCACGCGAGCTTCAGTCGCTGCTCGAGTCGGTCAC
>JALYHV010000321.1 GCA_030776205.1 Myxococcota bacterium
CGAAGGCGGTGAGCGGCTCGACAAGCCGAGCCGCGCGCGCTCCGGTCGGCAGCAGCACGTCCGCGTCGTTGCGGCCGACCAGGGAACCGAGCACACCGACGTGCCAGCCATCGCTCACCGCGCCGACGAGCTTCGTGGCGCCATAGATGGTCGCCGCTCCGGGTGCGTCGACGAGCTGTTCGCTCGCGGTCCCGTGCCCGGCAGCGGCGCGCAGCACGGGCGAGGACACGACGCGCCCGATGCGCCGCGTGTACACGAGGTCGAAGAGGGTTGCGAACGTCTCGCTGCCCTCCAGGAAAAACGCGCGCCGCTCGGGGTACCAGGTCTCGAAGCTCGTGAGGTTGAGAACGAGCGGGTCGGCGTCGACCTGCGCGAAATCGGGATTGACGGTTGCTTCGAAGGTGAGCTCCTGGGTCGCGTGCCAGCGTGCGTCGAGCTCGGTCGTACCTTCCAGGTCGAAGCCGCGTGCGAGGCGCCCTGGGGCCCGATCGCGCGCCCGCAAGCGCAGCACGCCCGTCGTCCACAGCTCGACGGGGTCACTCGTCGACAGGCTGCGAAGGCCGTCCAGGAGCCCATAGCGCGAGACCTCGCCTCCCGCGCTGCGCGGAACGGTTTGCCACTCGTCGAGCTCCTGTCGGGCCGAGACGTAGCGTCGCGCCTCGAACCCCCACGATTGAACGGGCAGGGTGCCGAAGCGGAGCACGCGGAATGGAATGCGAAGCTCCGCAGACCAGCCGCTTCCGGTGCGAGCCGCGCGCGCCTCCCAGTTCTCGTCCCAGTCTGGCGCCAGATCCGTGTCGTTGAATCGCAACTGGTCGGAGAGGACGCCCGCCGCATTGACGGTGAACTCGAAGGCCGTTCGGCCGTCGCGACGCGTGTCGAGGCCGATCGAGACCCAGTCTGCCTCGACTGGGCGATCGCGGCGTGTGAGCCGCGCCACGATCGGTGCGAGCCGTTGCTTGCATTCGACGCCGACGTAAACGGCATGTTCGTCGTAGAGGACGCGGACGACTGTGTCCTCCGTGGCGGCAGGGCCCTCGTGCGGCAGCTTCATGCGAAAACCGCTGGTCGGCGTCGCAAGAGACCAGGACGCCTCATCGAGCAAGCCGTCTATCGTGGGCGGTGTGCCGGTGCGGCTAGCGTCGATGTGGCGCACCTCGACGGAGACGGGTGGCGGCGGCACGCAGCCGAATGCTACGCGGAAAACGTCAAACGCTCCCTACGACAGCACCGCCGCGCTGCCGGCGCGACGCCGTCAGAGACACTGCGGCTTGAAGTGAACGTGGCCCTTCTCGTCGGCTGTGTAGGGCGGATTGCAATCCGGCGGTGATGGCGGTGGTGCGGTCGGGGCAGGCGTCGCGACGGTGGCGGCTGGCCTTACGGCCCTCGGCGACGGTTCGCGCTGCACGGGGAGTGGCGAGGGAGCGGGTCGGCTGGGGGGCACCGGCGGCGTCGCCGAGAAAGGCGGTATAACAGGGGTCTCCACCGGAGTCTCCGGCACCGCGGTGACGGACGGCACCGGCCGAACCGAGATGAGCTTGGTCGGGGGCGGTCGCCAGGGATCGAGCGCGAAAAGGAGGGCGCCGAGCATAAGGACCACGGCGATGGCGAACAGCTGCCCCCCTCTAGAGCGCCGGAAGTGCGGCCTGCCTGCGATGTCCGGCAGCATCGCCCCGTCCGACGAAGCGTCGCGCGTGGCGCCGGCGCGGGCGCCGAGCTGCACCGTGGCCGGCTCCTCCCTCCGCTGATTGAGGACGCTTGGGCCCTCGAGCGTTCGCGTGACGGAAAACGTTCCGGGGAGCATCCCGCTCGAGGAGGAAAAGCTGCGCTCGATCTCTTCGATGCGGTTCGCGCGCTCGCGCAGCTCGTCGGCCGCCACCTCTTGGACCCACTCGCCGATTTCAGTCGCGGGCGCGACGCCGACGACGGCCTCGAGCTCTGCGGCCATCTCGCGGGCGGTCGCGAAGCGGACCGAGGGGTCTCGATCGAGGCCGCGAAGGACCACGCGATCGAAGCCCTCCGGGAGCTCGGGGACGAGTTGGCTGGGGGGCTCGACCTGCCCGCCGAGAACGAGCGAGAGAACCTTCGCCTCGTTTTCGCCGCTGAACAGGCGCCTGCCGGTGAGGACCTCCCAAAGCATGACGGCGGCGGCGTAGACGTCCGTCTTGCGCGTCACGACGCCTGTCGTGATCTGCTCCGGCGCCATGTACGCGAGCTTCCCCTTAAGCTGCCCTTCGCGAGTCGATTGCACCCTTCCTGCGGCCTTCGCGACGCCGAAGTCGAGCACCCGGGCCACGCCGTCAGTGCCCACGAGGACGTTCTGCGGTGACACGTCGCGGTGCACGATGTCCAGGGCGTCCCCCGATTCGTTCTTCGCTTCGTGAGCGGCATGGAGTCCGTGGAGAACCCCCGAGACGATGGCCGAGGCAATGCGCGGCGGTATGCGCTCGCCCTTCTGCTTCAGTGTGCGCACGAGCCGGGAAAGCGAGGCACCGCGCACGTATTCCATGACCAAGAAGAGCTCGTCGCCCTGCGAGACGACATCGAGGGTCGGAACGACGTTGGGGTGCGAGATGCGCGCGGCCAGGCGGGCCTCGTCGAGGAACATCGCGACGAAGTCGGGGTCTCTCGCGTATTGCGGATGAAGACGCTTGATGGCGACCGAGCGGGCAAAGCCAGCCGCGCCCTGCAGGCGCCCAAAGTGCACCGTCGCCATTCCGCCGGACGCGATCTCTCCGTAGAGAGCGTAGCGGCCAATGGTCGGCGGCCAGTTCGTCTGTGGCGCGACCGTCATCGTCCGTCCGCTTGAAATTAGCTGACCGTTAGCAAGTCGCCAATTCCCCAAGAGAACAGGCAGGTAATCGAAAGGGAGCAGGTGTAAGGGTGTCCCATGCTGAAGCTCAACACGTATTTCGAAGGCAAGGTCCAGAGCATCGAGTTCGAGAGGCTCGGTCGCAGGATCACTGCCGGGGTCATCTTGCCCGGCGAATACCACTTCGACACCGAGGCGCCGGAGCGGACGACGGTCGTGAGCGGCGAGCTCGAGGCCAAGGTCGGCGATCGCTGGCAAGCGTACCCCGCCGGCACGGCCTTCGAGATCGCGGGCCACAGCGGGTTCGAAGTGCGCGCACGGGAGCCCGTCGCCTACCTTTGCGAATTCCTGTGAAGCGGACGAAGCCGGGCGCGCGCCACCCGATGCGGGGCACGGATACCGTGTCCTGCCCGTTCTGCGGCGAGGCAGAGGAGGTCGTCGTCGATGCGGGAGGCGGGGACACGCAGGTCTATACCGAGGATTGCGCCGTGTGCTGCCGTCCTCGCGTGGTTCACGTGGAGCCGGCCGACACGCCCGGCGAAGTGCGGGTCTGGCTCGAACGAGGCGAGTGAGCGCGAGCCAGGCGGGGCTTTCACGACGCTCTTCTATCCGTCGCGGAATGTTCTGCTGTGGAACGATCCTCCTCGCAAATGGCCCTGCGACGACGGGCCGCCCCCCGCTCCGCGGTCTAGAATTGGCGGGCCTTCATGCCTTGCGCGGTCATTGCAGCACCTCTCGATCCGGCGAGCCACGCGGAGGCCTTTGCCCGCAGCACGGCCGAGGGTCGCTTCGACGCCGCCTTCCTCGCCGCCCTCGCCCTCGAGGAGCTCGGCGCGCTGGACATGGACCAGCGGGCGCTGCTCCGCCAGTTTCGTTCGTGCGCGTCCGTGCGGGCACGGGACACGCTCGACGCGGCGGCCTGGGATCTGTTGCGCGTTCCCGTCGCGAACCACGCTCTCGCTGGCGTCCTTCGCGTCGTGGCGCGTTCGGCGATGGCCGCGAGGCTCGACGAGCTCGTCGAGCGGCGGCGGCTCGTCCAGCTCGACCCCGCGGGTCGGCTCGACCAGGCGAGCACGGCCTCCGTCGTTCGAAGCTTTCAGTGGTCGGCCAGGGTGCTAGGAACGGTTTGCCCCGCGCTCTACGTCGTGCCCGAGGTCCCAGGC
>JALYHV010000322.1 GCA_030776205.1 Myxococcota bacterium
GAGGGCTGCCGCGAGTAGAAGCCACCTGCGAGCCTGCTTCATTGCTACCCCTTCCGCATCCTTCGAGGCGTTGACAACGCGTCGTGCCTAAACCGTTAGAACTGCTGGGGAATCAGGCTTTCCGCTAGAGAGTGCGGGACTATATCACGCGCAATTTCGGCGGAGCAACGAGATTCCGATGGTTTCGCGAGATGGCCAGGAGGAAAACTGCGGGCAATCGCCATCAGGCGGCTGCCACCTCCTCCACGTTCTTGCCGAACAGTGCTTCGACGAAGTCCTCGGCGCTGAACTCGCGTAAATCTTCCGCGCGCTCTCCGAGTCCAATGTAGCGCACCGGAAGTTTTAATTCGTCGCAGATACCAAGCACGATACCGCCCTTCGCAGTGCCATCGAGTTTCGTAAGGACGATACCAGTAAGATCGAGCGCATCTTTGAACAAGGCCGCCTGCGTAAGCGCGTTTTGTCCGGTAGTCGCGTCGAGTACGAGCAGCGTTTCGTGGGGCGCTCCCTCCATTCCCTTGCCGAGGGTCTTACGCACCTTCTTAATTTCGTCCATAAGTGGCGCCCGTGTGTGCAGGCGGCCGGCGGTGTCTACGAAGAGCAAGTCCGCACCGAGCTCGCGCGCGCGGGTCACGGCGTCGAAGGCCACGGCTCCGGGATCGGCCCCTTCTTTTCCTCTGACGACTTCGACGCCCACACGCTTACCCCAAACCTCGAGCTGTTGCACGGCGGCTGCGCGGAACGTGTCGCCCGCGGCCAGCACGACCTTATGGCCAGCGGCGTGGTGACGCGTCGCGAGTTTACCGATTGTCGTCGTTTTCCCAACCCCATTGACGCCCACCACAAGCACGACGGAAGGCTTGGCCGGTGGGCGGCTCGAGCCCTGCCCGACACTCAGGATCCGCGTCGCCTCTGCCCGCAATGCCGCCCAAACCGCCTCCGCATCGCGTGGTTTCTGGTCCGCGAGGTCGTCACGCAGCCGCGCCAGGAGCGCGCGCGTCGTTTTTGGACCGACGTCGCTCGCGAGCATCACCTCTTCCATCTGCTCCAAGATGGCAGGGTCCAGCTCCTTTTTGCCTTGGAAGACGGCAGTCAGCTTGGCCATGAACCCCCCGCGGGTGGCCGCCAAGCCCCGTCGCAATCCGCTGATGTCGCGCGCCGCGTGAACCGCCGCAGGCGCTTGCTTTTGCGACGGTCGCGCATCGTCGGGCAACACGTCGGCCGACGCCAGCGGCTGCGGCGCGGGGGGCGGTCCGGGTCTCGCCGACGGTTTGCCATCGGCTGCAACGGGCGTCACCGGCGGCGGGCGGCCCGCCGGACGGCGCGTCGGTTCGACGGGCGGCTGGGGGCCCACCGCAGGGGGACCCTGAAGCTGCGTGCCTTGGCCGCGAACGAGCAGCAGCACGATGACCGCGGCTACAACGAGCGCAACGACGATGGCGGCGGTGGTCATGGGCTACTTCCGCCTTGTCGCGGCAGCTCGCGACTATAGGGATCCCGAGCGAGCCCCGTCAACGTCGTCTCGAGAGGGGCTCCGGTCTTCGGTCGGGAGCTAGCCGTTCGACCTCTTCTTCCGCGCGTCGGTCCACGACCCCGCCGCCGTAAGCGGCACGTTCCACTGCGGTCGCCCACTGCCGCACGGCCGGATCGATGCCCGCCGCTCGCCCGATTTCGCCGGGCGTCGGTTCGGTGGGCGCGGCCGGCGCATGGCCGTTGCGTCGCGCCCACGCGACGAGACGGTCCAGCAGAGCTCGTCGACGCTGCGCAAGCGCGATGGCCAGATGACCACACGGAGGCGAAGGCCGACGCAAAACAGCATGGATCGGACCCTCGGACACGAGCTCGTCGCCCGGTTTTGCATCCAGCGCCGGGAGAACGAAGGCCCCTCCCTCGTCCGTCACGGTCTCTGCGACGACCTCGACGTGCTGGAAGCCCGGACGTTCCAGCGACACGCGGGCGCCGGCGAGCGCAGTGCCATCGTGTGCGTCGGTGACGACCCCGGTCCAGCATCGCGCCGATTCCGTCGCACGCACGAGATCGACCCGTGCCACTGCGGCGACCGAACGCGAGATCGGGCGCGATGGATCAGCGGGAACGCGACCGCTCTGCCGGCCGGCCCCCAGGCGCCCCGGCGAGCGCGTGGCGACAGTCCAGAGCACGACCGCCGCGGCAGCAAGCAGGAGAAGCGCCTCCTTCCACGCGCCGGCGTCGCGCACCCGCTGCAGAACGGAAACGTCGCGGCCCGCCACGAGCCACGGCGCGTCGGGCAGGTAGCGGATGTCCACCGGGATCTCGCCAGTGCTCGCCGCAACGACCCTCATGACGAGGCGCGCTTCGCCGCGTTCGAGGGGCGCCGCTCCAACGAC